>NZ_JACHYW010000017.1:0-151038 GCF_014193145.1 Rhizobium sp. BK060 | reverse complement strand
GCGTCGCGCGCAGCATCCAACTGCTCGTCCCCCCGCAAGAGCTGCCAATTCTGGGCATAGACCAACCCGTCATAATCTCTGAGATGGGACACTAGCGCCTGCCGTGCTTCCGCCCCGATAGTCGGCTTTTGCACAGTGTTGTTCTTGATCGTTCGGCCGACAACGGTTAAGCCCCGGCGATGCGAAATCTAAACCGAAACAGATTGCTGGTCGTGGTGTTTATCCTATGTCTGGCCATCGGGTTTGCCGAAATCGCGATGTCGGCGGCGATCTATTTCGGGTGGTCGCCTTAAAAGCTCGGGCATGAGGTAGATAAGATGAGGCGCGCACCGCGGCATTAAGGTGAGGCGTTCGAGGAGGCATGCGGTCGGTGCGATTACCGAGGGGGTGCACTGGGTGCGTTCACCTATACGAAGGACACCAGCGAACGAGCTTGAGGTGTGAGGGTACATCTGCTCCAACTCGCAATGATTGCCGAATCCTATCCGGAAAAGGGCGATCAGAAGACGGCTTGGTTTTCCTTTGAAGAAGCTGCCGCTATGGCGAGCCAACCGGGCTTGCGGGCGATCCTACGAAAGCTGCAGCTCCCCTAGAACAAATCGATCAAGCGTCGGTTACGGTTTTGCATCGGGCCCTTAGCGCAACTCTTCGTCAGGCGCTCGCTGGAACCAGTTCCTTGGGGCTTTTGTCGGCATGTGCGATCAGCGCGTAGAACGCGGCCCTGATGATTTCTTTTTTGGACGCCTCCGGATGTGCTTTGCGGACAGCGGCCATCAGCTTCTTCGGAGTGACGTCGGATCGCACGTCGCGCAGGATGTCTTCGCCAAGTTCCTTGAGGTCATGTTCCTTCATCGACGACTTCCATGGTTAGAGGCGGCGGGACGCCCGGTGGCCGGCTAGTCCTTCGTCGCGATCCACATGGGGTAACCGGAGGCGATGTCAAAAAGAAGGCCCACAGCGGTGCGGGCCAATGAAGGGGAAAACAGGACGCGAGGGGTGTTCTCGCAGCGGCATTTAAGTGAATTCTTATGAAGCTCGTGTGACAAGGACTTCTCCGGGGGCAGGGGTGATCCCGACTAGGCCGCGTAACGTGCGGCAACTCAAGAAACCGTGGCGAACGCCTAGCGTGCTTTTCAAACCGAGACCCGCCCTAACTGAGAGATTCTTCCTGAAGGGGTACAAGGGAGACCTCGGTTGTCGTTGTGGAACCCTCGCTCATCTGAAAATTCCGAGATGTGTGGGGAAGCAGGTCACTCATGCGATAACTTGCGCGACGAGATGAACCTTCGCGATGTGCAGCGCAGTCAATGACGCCCGCCGTTGTGCGAACGGCAAACCCGACTGCGGATCAGGTGGTTCCGAACGGAAGTGGGCGAGGGCGTCGCGCC
The DNA here is from genome assembly GCF_014193145.1 of Rhizobium sp. BK060. NCBI lineage: Bacteria > Pseudomonadati > Pseudomonadota > Alphaproteobacteria > Hyphomicrobiales > Rhizobiaceae > Rhizobium > Rhizobium sp. BK060. The sequence goes on along the minus strand of NZ_JACHYW010000017.1, from coordinate 149,650 downwards.
AACATGATGGCAGCTCGATTGACGGGGCCGTTGTCATGCGCGACTCCTATCACCAGTGTAGACCTCGGAAAATCCAGCGGAACCGGCAAGCATTCTTATCGCCAATGGCACAATCCGAGAAAGCCTGCCTTGGCAAGTTGGTGGTCATGCGAGGTATCCCGAAATGCCGTCCCACAGCAGTTTCACCGCGGTCACGACCAGCAGCCCGTAGCAGATGCGGTAGATCTGACGCTGGTCAAGGACACCGTGGAGCCGCCAACCGAGTGACACGCCCGTGGGAACGGCGAGCAGACAGATCGCCATCAGTTCCCACAAACCGGCTGTAGGATTTACCAGCAACAGCCAGGGAACCGCCTTGGTCGCGTTACCGACAGTAAAGAAGAGGCTAGTCGTGCCCGCGTAGATGTCCTTGGTGAGGCCGAGGGGCAGGAGATACATCGCGAGAGGCGGCCCGCCGGAATGCGCGACCATGGTCGTGATGCCAGACGTCAGGCCGGCGGCGACCGCCTTGGGCGTCGAACGCCGACGGGTCGTTACCTCACCGCCGTTCATCAGCCACAGGCCGACAAAGATCAGCGTGATCGCAGCCATCAGGATCGCGATTACGCGGTGGTCGAGGACCCGAAACAGCAGGTAGCCGAACCCGATGCCGAGCAGGAGGCCCGGCAACAGAAGCACCAGATCCGGCTTCGACCATGTCGAGCGCCTGAAGTAGCGCAGAGCGTATAGATCCATTGCGATGAACAAGGGAGCGAGGAGTCCTCCGGCCGTGACGGGATCCATCACAAGCGATAGAAGAGGGATCCCGATAATGGCGAAGCCGCCGCCGAACGCTCCCTTGAGGAAGCAGATCAGGAACACGCCGGCGAAGGCGACGAGGATCGTGGTAGCTGTCAGTTCCATGTGACCTTCCTCGAAAGAGGACGCGTGAGAAATCCTGGGGGCGGCGCTGATACGCTTACCGAAGCGTATGGAACGTCGCGCGAAGTTCCTCGGTCAGTGGCTGTTCCCAGGCTGCGAAATGCCCTCCCTTTGGAAGGCGGTTGTAGTGGACGAGGTTCGGATAGGCCTTGCGAGTCCAGCTTTCCGGCGCGGTGTAGATCTCGTCGGGAAAGGCGCTGACGCCCACCTACTTTCAGCTATGATTCGGACACCGCCTGTGTTTCTCTCGGGCGAGTGATGAGGCCATAGGCTGCCTTCTCGATCTCGGATCGCGCAAGGCCGATGTCTTTGAGTGCGTCGCCATCAAGATCGCGAAGCCGGGCGACAGCAGACCGACGAACTGCGCAGCGTACGATCGCGGCCCATGCGGCTTTGACGATGCGCAGGGGCGACCAAAGGCGCCTTGTCACCTCCGGTCGACTTGTGATCCAGATACTTTCAGTCATCTCTCGTCTCCAATGCTCCTACGCACCGGCGCTGCGGCGTCCGGAGGCTTGTTTTGAGTTCGGCGCGCCTCAGATCGCAGGGCGTGGCCGCTTCAGGTACAATGCATTTGATGTCGGCAGAATGTTCCGATATTCTTCTCAGTGCAATCAAAACATTGAACTCGGAGCAATAATGTCGAAGTCCGAATATCTGAAGCTGGCAGATGTCGTCGCCGCCGAGATAGCGAGCGGCAAGCTAAGGCCCGGCGATCGTCTTCCGCCGCAGCGGAGCTTCGCCTACGAGCGCGGCATCGCCGTCTCGACGGCGAGCCGCGTCTATGCCGAGCTGCTGCGCCGTGGCCTCGTTGTCGGGGAAGTCGGACGAGGGACCTTCGTCTCCGGGGAAGCAAGGCGCGGCATCGCAGCTCCAGGTGAACCGCGTGGCATCCGGATTGACCTCGAGTTCAACTACCCGACACTTCCCGAGCAGACGGCGCTGATCGCGAAGAGCCTCAGAGGGCTGGACCAGCCAGCCGCGCTCGATGTCGCGCTTAGACAGGGGACCAGCATCGGCTCGCCCGTCATGAGGAGCGTTGCAGCCGCGCATCTCTCCAAAGGCACGTGGTCCGTCGACGCCGACCAACTGGTATTCACCGGCAACGGGCGGCAGAGCATTGCCGCTGCTCTCGCAGCCGTTGTCCCGACCGGCGGTCGCTGCGGAGTGGAAGCTTTGACGTATCCCTTCATCAAGGGCATCGCGCAGCGGCTCGGAATATCGCTCGTACCTCTGGCGATGGACGGAGAAGGGATGCGGCCCGACGCCGTGCAAAAGGCCCACCATGAAGCCCATCTGTCGGCCATCTATGTCCAGCCATCGATCCACAATCCGTTGGGTATGACGATGAGGTCGGCACGCCGTATCGATTTCCTGCGGGTGGTCGACGAACTCGGCCTTCCTGTTATCGAGGACAATGTCTACGCCTTTCTCGACGACGAGCTGCCGCTGGCAGCCCTCGCTCCCGACACCTGTATCGTCATCGACAGCCTGTCGAAGATGGTCGCACCGGGACTGACCCTCGGCTTTATCGTGCCACCGCATCGCATGCGGGAAAGCGTCATGGCGTCGGTGCGTTCGGGGGGATGGACTGCGTCTGGATACGCCTTCGCGGCCGCGGAGCGATTGATGGGCGACGGCACCGCGGCCAAGCTCGCCAAATTGAAGCGGACCGACGCACACGCGCGCCAGAAGCTGGCAGCCGAATGTCTGTCAGGCTTCGACATTCAGTCTCAGGAGGGCTGCTATCACCTGTGGCTGACGCTGCCGACCCACTGGCGCTCGCAAAGTTTCGTTGCCGCGGCAGCCAGGCGTGATATCGCACTGACGCCTTCGACGACATTCGCGGTCACGCCTGGCCACGCTCCGAACGCCGTCAGGCTCGCACTGGCGGCACCGGCGATGGACCAGCTCGAAGTTGGCCTGCGCACATTGGCCAGGATGCTTGATGCCGGGGAGGTCGATTTCGACTCGACGGAATGAGGGTCCGCATGCAGCCCGTGCCGCTCACAAAGGCCGGACAGAGGGGTAGTTTGGGGATCACCTGACCACGATCGGAAGCCAACGATGCTGGTCGGTTACGATAGTTGGAAAATCTGGCGGATGCGATCACCAAATGTCATTGCTTCTGCGCCGCGAGGAAAAGTGTCAGCCGATTGGAGGCGTTCTGCCTCAAGTCGGCGTGACAGGACGAGGCCCAGTTCCTCGGCGAGGGCCGGGCGGTCACGCATAAGGGCGGCAAGCGGATCCTGCTTGATCTCGTAGGCGATCACAAATGTCAGGGCGCGTATGGTCCCAGGTGCCGGCGCACCCGTCAGCATTCCCTCTTCCCCGAAGCAATGTCCTGGTGAAAGGCGGAGAAGCTCTGTTTCACGATCGCCCTCCTTCCTTGTGATCGAGACGACGCCGTTCCGTATCAGCATCAGAGAGGCCAGCCTCGTTCCTTGTTCTGCGATGATCTCGTCTTTGCGATAGGTCTGGCGCGTCATGCTCGCCGCAAGCGTCTCCTTCTCATCTTCAGTCAAGGGCGCGAAGAGGGGTATAGCGTTCAGAAGCCGCCACGCGGTGCTTGGATGCTGCCGATATGCGGGATCCTGGTCTGGAGCCACGCCGACCGACGCCGGCACAGCGAGCGGTAACCCGGCAGCCTTGCAATGCCGGAACACCAGGTCATAGATCTCGTTTGTCGCAATCGGAATGTGTGCCCTATTTCGGACTCGGCAGGTTAGCTCTACTTCAACAGCCTCACCATCGAGAGCCTTTATCGTTGCCGAGGGTGTGGGGGCATCGAGAATGTTATTCGAAGCAAAAAGAACCGTCCTCATGACCTCCGCGACTGTGGCGGGCGGTGCAGGTGTTAGCCTCACCTTGATCGCTATCCCATGGCTCTCGTCAGGACTGCTGAGATTCGTGACGTTGGCTTTCGCCAAGCGACTGTTGGGGACGGCAATCAGGTCGTTTGTGCCACTGAGAAGATGGGTGGCACGCCAATTTGTTTCGATCACCCGGCCCTCGACGCCATCGTCAAGCACGATCCAGTCGCCGACCGAGTAGGGACGCCCGAGATTCAATGCGATGCCCGAAAAGACGTCACTCAAGGTGCTTTGCAATGCAAGACCAACGATGATCGCGAACACCCCCGAAGTCGCGATCAGCGTGCCCACAGGAATGCTGAAGACATAGGCAATAAGCGAGAGGCCGGTTCCGAGGTAGATGAGGCCGACAACCAGGTCCTGGAGCAGACGTGCTTCCCGTGGTTTTCGCTCGAATATCAGAAACAGGCGAACCGAGCTGATCAACACCATGGCGCCGCCTATCCACCAGACGGCTTTGGCGAAGCCGATGAAGATCCGCCGGGACACATCGTCGGTCTGTGTATCAGGCGCGTAGGGCCGGATGCCCTCGTGGAGTAGGAGAGCGGTCAACGCAATCAGGAAGACGATGTGAGCGATGAGCCGCCAAATCGGGTGTCGGTGAAACACAAACCGGCTGAACACCAAGCCGGCGACGGCCAGCCCGAAGAGTTGAGCGATAGGGTCGCTCCAAAGCGGTAGGTTCATGGTCCTGTCCAAATTCGCAGGTGAGCTCAACTGGCTCTGCAACAGAAGCTGAGAGCCTCTCTGCTGGGGTCAGATAAAGCAAGGTCTTTCTCCACGTTCAGCTGCGCTGCGATAGCACTGAGCTGGGTGTGCCCGAGCCGTCGAAGCAACCACCCGGCGAACTTCGATCACCGATGTGGGTACGAGCCAAGGAATTGGGCCGACCGTGAGCAACCAACTGGCAATAGCCACTGACGTCTTGACCTACTTCTGCAACCTTCGATCCGCTTGCGTGGCCGACCTGTCCGTACCGCCCAAGAGGAGGCGACCTGAAGCAACACTTCTGATCGCCTGGATTGCTTTGTGCGCTTGGATCGCCTCGTTCAGGCTCTCGGTGGGTCGCCGATACTTTCTGTCTCGAAAAGACATCCGGCGGAGAAGCTGGCCTCCCTACATCACCAATCTGGCCAGGAGGTTTACAAAGGCGCCGCGAAGGGCTTGGGACCAGGTGGAATCGAACATCGTCGATGTCGCTGCGACAAGGATCGCGAGGCTGAGCGAAAACAGAGCAACAGAAAGGAGAGCTGATGGTTCGATCTGATCAGCGGTCGAAAGGGCGCTCGCTTGATCATCGCATGCCCGCAATGTCCCCGGCGTGGTGCGAGGCGCGGGGATGTTCGAGTTGGCAGGCGCTAGAAGCCGCAGTTTGAGAGCGGCGCGCTTCTTCGACTGCACGTTTTGCCTCGAGGAGAGTTCGGAGACTTTCATAGTCGTTTAGCCTGAAGAATTTATGATGGATCTACCTATGTCCTGGGCCGGGCATCAGCAATCTATCTCTTGGTATCAGTCTCGAAACAACCTGTTCGCGCATCGCCAGATCCCGACATTATGTGTTGCAGCTCAAAGGGGCGGTCGTCCGTCTGGTCGCGCAGCAGTTGGTCTTAGGGGCGACCTTGGCTGGCCGAACGCGACACGCACTTCAAGCCGCCGACCGGCAGAGGAGGCGAGTTTTGGCTGGTTTGCGTGCCGAAAGGCCCCTGGTGGCCCCCGAGTTCCCCAAATCCTATCATCGGGTCGACAGGTGCCCTGCCGCCAGTTCCGCCCGGCAAGCCTCGCCAAAATCGAGGAGAAAGTTCAGCGTGCCGGAACGCGCGAGGTCCCGGATTTCAGAGAGTGAGCGATTGGGCGTCAGATCGGTTTCAACGATTCTGGCCATCGCCAGCCCGGCTGCATCGACTACCGGCCGGGAGGAGATCAGACGCATCTGGGCGACCAATGCATAGAGTGGCACGAGGTCACAGACGTCGTTCTTCTGGTGGTCTATCGCGTCATCGTAACGCGGGTGGCTTCGGCGATGAAATCCGAAAAGAGCTTTTCGCGCTTACCAATCTCGACCGAGTGATGTTTTTCCTTCACCTGGGATCGCTGCGTCGTCCACGTGGTGGCAAACGAGGTCAGGCTGCCAATCGCGATGCCGGGAAGACCCATCAGAGCTCAGATGTATGCGTCCACGTGAATTCTCCTCTCGGAATGAGAGCAGTGGGTACCCGGAAGATAACAAGGCTTTCACCGACAAGCTCCGAACCAAGCGTGCTTGCCATCGGTACTCCTACCCCGCTAGCGGAGGACCGACCCAAGCGCCATCTGGTACGGTCGGGATGCTGTTCACCAGTCCGTCGAGCATTCCTTGCAGGACGTTCTCGGTCAGCTCCTCCATCTTGTCGCCAGGGCCGACGAGGCGATCGACCAGCAGCAACGTGAGACCGTGCATCTGGGACCAGAAGACGAGAATCGCCCCATCCATCGTGCGGGTATTGGCCTCGGTATCTGCGATTGGGCGCCCGAGAGCGCCGTCGGAAATCGCATCGACTACAAGGGTCTTCATGTTGTAAGCCGCGGTTCTTTCGATCGCGGGACGCCCATCGTCTTGACCGGCAAGGTAGCCGCCGAACATCAATCTGTAGAGCGCCGGATTGTTAACGCCGCCGCAGACATATGCGCGCGCCATAGCTGCCAGCCTCTTGCGCGGACTGTCGAGTTCCTTGGTCGCTTCTGCCATCCGCTTCGCCAGCAGCTCGAACCCCACCGCCGAGACGGCTGCTAGCAATTCGCGCTTGTCGGCAAAGTGCTTGTATGGGGCGTTGTGACTGACGCCCGCCCGACGGGCGAGCTCGCGGAGCGAAAACTCTGTGCTTTGAGACTCGCTCAGCACGTCGAGAGCGGCCGCTACGATCGCCCTGTGAAGGTCGCCGTGGTGGTAGGGCCGCTGGTCATCGGTGGAAATGTCTTGGGTCATGCCGTCCATGTAGAGTGTCAAGTTGCTTATGTCAACATTCTAGTCCCGGAAGATCTTGACATTGTCCGCTCCAGTCGCCAAGTGGGCACCATCAACATCGGGCGATGGCCTGATTTACGCAGCAGATTGAAGCTGGCCGATCAGCAACGCGGCTCACTTCCCAAACCGTACCGGAGCAAAAATGCAGTCCTTTCGATTGCTGGGAATTGGTCTCGCCTGCGCAGTTCTGGCTGCCTGCGATGGACGTCACCACGGATTCGGCGAAAATAGCAGGTGAATAAATCCGACGGCATTTTAGCTATAGCCACCCCAAATTTTATGGTCACACCAACCCGATCGCGGCCTGAAAGGCCAAGGCCTATGCGCTGGTTCAAGAAACCCATTCGCACCTTCGGCGTTGGCATCCCGAATGTTTGCTCCTAGCACATGAAACCGTGGAGACTCCCGGTTCTATTGACATTGAGGTGAGAAAAACAAGTCTCTGTGGGCTCAGGCCTCCGCAACCAACCTTCTCTGCAAATTCTGCCCATTCCGGGTCTTTGCCTCAAGCTCTTCACCGCGACGCTCGAGGAGCTCATTGCGTTTTGGCTCTGTGTCGATCTCGCCGCCTTCGAGCTTCTCCACGAAATCCGCATGCGTTGCCGCGATGAAACGGCGCTCCCGATGCGGGCAGCGACATCATGAAACCTTTTGTTTTTTAAGCCGTTGTGACGGTTATGATCGACGCTAAATTCAATCCGAGATCGATCGGCGGCGCCAAACCAGACCGTTCCGAGAAGGCATCAACTGTCGAAGTTGCACCGCCGCCAAATGTCGTGGAGCCCGATCCGGAGTTGACGGCTGAGGAGGCGGAGCAGGCGCGCAAGAGATATTTGTTGACGCGCTTCTGGATCAGCGCGCGCGGCTATTGGGGCCGCGGAGGCGACAACTTCGCGTGGCCGTGTTCACTCGGGCTATTGACGCTGATCGTCGTCAATGTCGGCTTCCAGTATGGAATCAATCTCTGGAATCGCGCAATCTTTGACGCCCTCGAGCAGCATAATGGCCGCACCGTATATCTCCTGAGCGTCGTATTCCTGCCACTCGTGCTCGGAACCATCATCCTCGTCACTGCACAGGTCGCCCTTCGCATGATGATTCAGCGCCGCTGGCGTTCCTGGCTCACGACCGCAGTGATCGCGCGCTGGCTCGCAAACGGTCGCTACTATCAGTTGAACCTCATCGGCGGCGACCACAAGAACCCCGAAGCGCGCATTTCGGAGGATTTGCGGATTGCCACCGAAGCACCCGTCGATTTCATCGCCGGCGTCATCTCCGCATTCCTGTCGGCTTCGACCTTCATCGTGGTGCTCTGGACGATCGGCGGAGCCATGCATCTGACAATCGCAAGCTCGACCGTTACCATTCCCGGCTTCCTCGTCATCACTGCAGTACTCTACGCCGCGATCACGTCCAGCTCGATGGCGGTCATCGGCCGCAATTTCGTCCACGTCTCCGAGGTCAAAAATCAGGCGGAAGCCGAATTTCGCTATACGCTGACGCATGTCCGGGAAAACGGCGAGAGTATTGCACTGCTTGGCGGTGAGGAGGAAGAGCGTAGCGACCTCGATAAGACCTTTACCAATGTGCTCAGGCAATGGGCGCTCCTTGCACGCCAGCACATGCGAACGACGCTTGTGTCGCAGGGATCGAGCCTGTTCGCGCCTGTCGTGCCCGTCTTGCTTTGCGCTCCAAAGTTTCTCGAAGGCAGCATGACGCTTGGACAAGTGATGCAGGCCGCCTCCGCCTTTGCCATCGTTCAGAGCGCATTCGGATGGCTCGTCGACAATTATCCTCGTCTCGCCGATTGGAATGCCTGTGCACGGCGCATTGCCTCGCTAATGATGTCGCTCGACGGGCTTGAGCGCGCGGAACAGAGCAACGACTTGGGACGCATCAAGCGCGGTGAAACGGAAGGCGATGTGATGCTCAGTCTAAGCGATCTCTCCGTGTCGCTTGACGACGGCACCGCCGTGGTCAAGGAAACCCAGGTCGAGATCGAACCAAGTGAGCGGGTGCTCGTGGCCGGTGAATCCGGTTCGGGCAAGAGCACCCTGGTGCGGGCCATCGCAGGTCTCTGGCCGTGGGGTGACGGCAGCGTCAATTTCCACGCCGACATGCAACTCTTCATGCTGCCGCAACGGCCTTACATCCCTGCGGGGACGCTCCGCCGTGCCGTCGCTTATCCCGGCGCCGCCGATAGTTGGACCTTGGACAAGATCAAGGCGGCCCTCGACAAGGTGGGGCTCGATTATCTGATCGACAAGATCGAGGAGGACGCGCCTTGGGACCAGACGCTGTCAGGTGGCGAAAAGCAGCGGCTCGCGTTTGCGCGTCTGCTGCTACACAATCCTGATATCATTGTGCTGGATGAAGCAACGTCAGCACTCGACGAGAAGAGCCAGGACAAGATGATGGAGATGGTGATCCACGAATTGCCGAAGGTCACCATCATAAGCGTAGCGCATCGAGCCGAGCTCGAAGCCTTCCATAGCCGCAAAATCACGTTGGAGCGGCGCGAGGGCGGCGCAAAGCTTGTCAGTGATGTTGATCTTGTCCAGCGCAAGAGAAAACGGAACTTGCTTTTGCGCCTCGTGAAGAACCCGCCGGTCCTGCCGGAAGCCAGCACGACCTCGATTGGAATGCGGCCTTCCAAGCGTAAAAACTGAAGTCCCCCTAAGCGTTTCATGGCCCGCATTCGCCTCTCGTAGTGCTCCCTGGAAAGGACGTTCTATGAACGCGAGTTTCGAGTTTGCGGTTGCACGCTGAACGTCGACGATCTTCGACAAGACCTCAATTCGCGCATCGAAATCGGTCCCATGCGCAATCTGCAACGTCATTCGACGCGGTGGCGTCAGAAGCAGGAACTTTGTCCCCGGCCGACAGTTAGTTTGCTTGAGACAAAGGAGAAGAAAAATGCCCGCAAAATCCAAAGCTCAGCAGAAAGCAGCTGGTGCCGCCCTTTCGGCAAAGCGTGGTCAAACACCAAAGAACAGGCTCAAAGGGGCATCCAAGGAAATGGTGGACTCCATGAGCGAGAAGCAACTCGAGGAGTTCGCGTCGACGAAACGGCGAGGAAAGCCAGACCGCGTTTCGCACTAATTCCAGGCAGCCGTGCCGCGCTGCTTTCGCCGATTAAGATTAATCACAGGGCTCGACTATTCTCGCGCCCGTAGCGGGAAGAGCTTCGTCTGTCTACATGGGAAGGAAGCAGAACAGGGCTTACGCTCACATCACTCATCAAAGCGATCATCGGGGGCGTCTCCGGCGTCTAACGACCACGTCCTTGTTCTTTTCGAGGGCTCTGCTGCCGATCGCCCCGAATTGCAGTGCGGAACATTGCGCTTTTGCGTGTTGCCGGCCGCGGTTCTTCTCCAGTTTCAACGCCTCGGCCGATATTGGTGCTGACCAGATCCGTGCGGATCGTAGCGGTCCTTCGCCTGAGGAATTCGAAGCCATACTCGTCGACGCTGACGGCCAAGTAAAGTTTCGGTCGATGCGACCGGTCAGCGTTCAGTATGTCATAGACTTGATCGACAAAGTACCCCTTAGGATTGAGTAGCCTCGCACACGCGGTGGGCTGATGCGCTATCCCGAATACGATCGGGGCTGGCAAGTACGAATTGACCGGCAGCGAAGACTCGTTGTCGCTTCCGGATAGATGGTGCAACGGGCGGAACCCAGCCAGCCAGGTTTGAAAGGCTGGTGGTCGTCCCTCACAATGATGGTGTCGCGGAACCAGGAGTGGCCTGGCTTTGAAAATCCTGCCTGTGAGGATGGAGCCTCGCTCTGGCTTCCTAAGGTTTTCCAATGCGAGCTTGATGTTCCCATTCAGAACGCTATTGCGGTTCAGGCAGACTGCGCTGCTGACCCGGAGCCCTGCTCGGGGGGATCACGCGCAGGGTACCGCTCGAAGGAGCCGGGCGCTCCAGCGCTTCGTCGCCTGATGCCGGCGGTACGATCACGCCATTGCAACGGGCCAAGTCTGCATCGCCGCCGCTCCGAGATGGTGAACCTTCCTGCAATTCCTGTTGCGACGGAGCCTGACATCGTTCTGAAACCGGCTTTCTCGTGCTTTGACCAACGGCGTCCGTCGAGATCAACAGAACCAGGATGGCAGCGATGTTGCGCATGAAGTGCATCAGCATCCTCCGCAGCATTGTATTCAATGGCCAACTGCCGACTCCGTGCAAAAGTTCCAGTCTGAGATGATGCGATGTGGGATCAAAGCGCTGGGAAGCATCAGGTGATTTCTGAAGATCTCGTGGCAAACGGCGATGGTAAGGAGCTGCAGCGTTGCCATTCGTAAGCCGGAATTAACGCTCAAAGCTTGTCGCGTCCCCAAGAGATGCGTCGTCCGAAACCTACCGTTCCACATCCAGCCTCACCAGAAGCGGCAAATGGTCGGACGCCCGCCTGCCGGCCGATCAGCCGTGATCGCTACGGAAGCGACCTGGAGGTCCTTTGATACGAAAACATGATCGACGCGCAGCAGCGGGTAGCGCGATGGATATGTCGGCCGCGGCTTCGTTTGGGCCAACAACTGGGCGTCGCAAAAATGCGTCGCCAAGCTTTTGTAGGCGGCGACGATGGAATGGCGTTCAAGTCCCCGCAGACGATCGCCGGTAGGGCCGGGAATCGGGCGTTTGCGATCCAGTCTTCGCCGAGGAGCTCTGTTACTTGCCGGTTGCGGGACCAAGGTGCGTGTTGATCACATTGAGAGGCACCGTGGACGTCAACCTGCACCCAGATCGCGGCCCGCGTGTCTCGCCGACCGCCCACCACCCTCGATCAGAATCCGGCGATATGTCTCTATCCTCGCACTAAGTGCGAACCGCGGTGATGACCAATTCAATGTCACCATGTCCTAGAGATAGAAGGCTACTTGGGGACATCATCGTGCTCCAGGCTTTTGGCAAGAGCTTTAAGATCTCCCAAGCGGCCGAGGCCGGACAAAGGGGGCCGATCACTCAGCACAAGGTGACCTGCAAGGTTCCACTAAACGCTATCAGGGCAAGAAAGACCCCGCAGTCGCGGATGCGGGGCTAAGGCGCGAGTTGGACTTTGAGGGTCTCATTTCCCAAAGCCATAACCAAAACATTCCGCACCGGAATTTTTCCTGCTCTCTTTCAAAAAGAGCCCCGCAATTGCCAGCGGGGCGAGGAAGAGTCATGGAAAGGAACGGCAGGGATGTCATAACCTACCGTCTCTATGCTCAACGCGGCCCGCTGAGTTTCGTTCCCATCAGATTAGTTGTTGTTGTCAGCGCATGTGTCTTCGGTATTTTCGGTATCGCTGTTGCCACCTTGGGCGTGCCGGCCTTCCTCGATGCATCTCGACAACTGCCAGTGCCTCCGTGGTCGGTGGCTGACGGTGCCGCAAATCTCGCGTCAGGATCGAAGTCAGATAGGACCGTGCCCAATCTTGCCGTCGTCGGTTCGCTGCTGCGGCTGATTGCTTCGGGGAATCCCCGGGCAGAACGAGTTGGACAAAGTCGTCTCCAATCCAAGCACTTCACAGGAGGGATTTCTGCAGGGGGCGGCAAACGTCCTCTCGCGCTTCAATCGAAGCGCGAGAGGAAGCTAGATACCTTTTCCAAGCAGAGCGCCTTTTCTTCGACATGCGGCATGTGACTCGAGTTTTCGAATAGCACCCACTCGCATCCCCTGATCTTGTCGACATAGGGCCTCACAACGAGCGGTGTGGCCTCGTCGTATTTGCCTGAAATCAGCAGGGTAGGGGCTTCTATGAGATGCAGACGGTCTTCGATCGTCCAGTCCTTCATCGTGCCGATGACGTGGAATTCGGTCGGCCCGTTCATGTTGCGGTAGACGGTATTGTCCTCGTCCATGATGGCGAAGGTGCGCGCGACTTCGGCAGGCCATGGCGAAACGCGGCAGACATAGCGGTCGTAGAAGACCCGCGATGCGGTGATGTATTCAGGATCGGTGATCGTAGCGGCCTTCTCATGCCTCAAAAGCGTGTCCTGCACATCCTGCGGCAGCTCCTCGCGCAGACGGTTTGCTTCCGCAACCCAGGTGTGCATGTTGGCTGGCGAATTGGCGATGACGAGCGCCTTCAGCCCCTTCGGCCGTCGCACGGCGTGCTCGGCGCCGAGCATGCCGCCCCAGGACTGGCCGAGGAAGGCGTAGCGATCCTGAATGCCCAGGTGCTTCAGGAGCGCGTCCAATTCTTCGAGGAAAAGACCAGGGGTCCAGAAGTCCGGCCCTTTATCCGGCAGGCGGGTGGAATGGCCATTGCCGAGCTGGTCGTAGTGAATGACCGGCCGGCCGTCGATCTCGGTGATGCCCCTGAAGCTGTCGACGTAGTCGTGCGTGCAGCCGGGACCGCCATGGGCGACGACAAGCGGCAACTTGTAGCTGTCGAGCGACCCGGTGACGCGATACCAGGTTCGGTATTCGCGAAAGGGCAGGAAGGCGTCCTTCGACGCAAGTGCGTTCACGTGCTCCTCCATGTCGTGGCGATAGATGGAAAAGCATACCGCGGCTAAAAGAGGCGCGGCAGCTATCACAAGTTATAGGATGGGCGGTCCTCGAGCAGCCGGTAATGAGTGGCGCGCACGACCGCCTGGGTGCGGTTCTTAGCGCCGAGCTTCTTGGCCGCAGCGTTGAGGTGCATGACGACGGTGGGAACGGAGCGGTCGATGACGCGGGAGATTTCCTTGGCCGAAAGGCCCTCGGCGGAATAGCGCAGGCATTGGCGCTCGCGCTCCGTCAGCCTTGCCTTGCCGGTGCTGAACGTCTTCGTATCGAAGAGCGAATAGGCGGCCTCATGGAAAACATGTGCGAGGAGGTTGAAGTCGGCGATGTAGCGCAGCGCGTGCCTTTCGAATTCCCGGTCGCCGCCGAAGCGCACGCCGGTGACGGTTGCATAGTCGCCGCGCGGCATATGGACCGGCACGGTAACGCCGGTCGACATGTCCCTTTCGCTTAGATAACGCGCGACCGGAGCCGTGTCCTCGGTCATGAAACGGCGGATCAGCGTGTCTGCCTCCGCATCGTAGTTCCAGAAGAAGGGGGTGGAGGTGCGCAGCGCCACCTGCTGGACCGGATCGATGCGGAAATAACCGTGGTTGAACCAGTAGTCATGCATGTCGTCGGAAATGTTGCGGAGTTTCAGCAGCGATGGAATCATGATTTCGCCGTCGAGATCGTAGGGCACCGGCGTATAATCGTAGATCAGCGCCTCGAAACCGATAGCCTTCATCGCTTCGAAGACCTGGTCGATCCGGCCGTCCAGCGTTTGATGATCCGTGAACTGTCGTCTGATCGTGCCGATTTCGTCAATCATCGCTGGCTCCACAGGCCTCGAGCCGATCCTATCACTTCTTATAGCTGGCGCCCGACATCGTTTGAGGTAAAAATTAGCAGTGCCCAAATATTAAGCAAGCACTTTCTTCGTCGGAGTGGTCAATGTGGCGTGAGATCGAGCCCGATGCTCGACTTGAGATCGAAGTCGATGGCCACAAGGTGGTGGCCTACAGTTTCGGGGATGGAGCGGAGACGGTTTTCTGCCTCAATGGCGGGCCGGGACTGCCCTGCGACTATCTGCGCGAGGCGCATTCCTGTCTGATCGATCAACGCTACCGCGTCGTTGCCTTTGATCAACTCGGGACCGGCGCGTCGGACCGTCCGACCGATTCATCGCTCTGGACGATCGGCCGCTATGTCGAGGAGACCGAGACCGTGCGCAAGGCGCTTGGGCTCGGCAAAGTGCACATGCTCGGTCACTCCTGGGGTGGGTGGCTGGCGATCGATTATTCACTCACCTATCCTGGCAACCTGCAGACGCTGATCCTTGAGGATACCGCTGGGGACATGCCGCATCTGATCCTGGAACTAGAGCGGTTGCGTGCCGCGCTCGGGCCGGAAACGGTGGCGATGATGCAGAAGCACGAAGCCCGGGGCACGTACGACCACCCCGAATATCTCGCCGCCGTCACCATTCTCAATTATCGCCACGTGTGCCGCCTGACGGAATGGCCCGCACCTGTTCGCCGATCGCTCGGCGACTGGAACATGGGCCCCTACGGCACCATGCAGGGCCCGAACGAATTCCTCTATACCGGCAACCTGAAGGACTGGAACCGCGTTCCGGATCTGCCCTCCATGACGGTCCCGACATTGATCACCTGCGGTGAGCACGACGAATTGACGCCTGCCTGCGCGCTGAAGATGAAACTCGCCATCCCGAACGCCGAACTGAAGGTGTTCGCCAACGCAAGCCACATGCCCTTCTACGAAAACCCTGCGGATTACTATCCGGCACTTCTCGATTTCCTGGCACGCAACAGGTCGAACTGATGCATAAGCCTGCAGACGACAGCATCAGACGACGGAGGCACCGGCATCGCCATGCATCGCTATAGGTTCGTTTTCCGAAGGCCTCTCCAGTTCCTGCCGGTCATCGCCGGCATCAGCATCATCACCTTCGTGCTGGTGAGGCTGATTCCCGGCGATCCGGCGCGCGTGCTGCTCGGCACACGCGCCACGCCGACGGCGATCGCCAATATCCGCGCCCAATATGGCCTCGATGAGCCGATCTGGCTGCAGTATCTCTATTTCCTGAAAAACCTCGCCAAAGGCGAGATGGGAAAGTCGATCCTCTACAAGATCGACGTGCTCAAATTGATCGCGACGCGTATCGAGCCGACGATCGCACTCGTCATTTCGAGCGTCGTGCTGTCCGTCGTGATCGCCGTGCCGCTCGCGGCAATCGCGGCGCGCAACGCGGGGCGGGCGCCGGATCATGCCGTACGCATCATTTCGACGTTCGGCATCGGATTCCCGCCCTTCTGGCTTGGCCTGATGCTGATCATCCTGTTCAGCGTCAAGCTCGACCTGCTGCCGGTGTCCGGTTACGGATCGACGATCGCCGATAAGCTCTCTCATCTCATTCTTCCGAGCCTCACCATCGCGCTGTCGCTGTCGACCGTTCTGACACGCAGCCTCAGGACGGCAATGATCGAGGCTCTGAAATCGGATGTGGCGACGGCAGCGCGCGCTCGCGGCATGCCTGAGCGCATCGTCTTCTGGCGTCACGTGGTGCCGAACTCGCTGGTGCCGACCATCAACCTGCTCGCCGTCAACACCGGCTGGCTGATCGGCGGAACCGTCGTTATCGAGAGCGTCTTTGCGCTACCGGGCATGGGGCAGTTGCTGGTGCGCGCCATCTTCTCGCGCGACTACATGGTCGTGCAGGGCGTCGCCATGGTCTTTGCCTGTGCAACGGTGCTCGTCAATTTCCTCGCCGACATTGCCACCGTCGCGGCCGATCCGCGGGTGAAGCTATGAGTACGATGGCCGTCTCACCCTGTGCTGCGGGCTGGCGAACGTTCCTGGGCAGGCGCACCATGCTCACCGTCGGTGCATCGATCTTGCTGTTCTTCATTCTCATGGCAATTGCGGCGCCGCTGATTGCGCCGTACGATCCGATCCTTCAAGACAGCAATGCGCGCCTGCAATTGCCGTCCCTCCTGCATCCACTCGGTACCGACAACTTCGGTCGCGATATCCTCGCACGCATCATCTGGGGTGCGCGGATCGACCTGCAGATCGCGGTGATCGGTGTCGCCTTTCCGTTCCTGATCGGCACGGTCGTCGGCACGGTCGCCGGCTTCTTCGGCGGCATCGTCGATGCGATCTTCATGCGGATCGTCGACATCATCATGGCCTTTCCCTTTCTGGTGCTCATGCTGTCGATCATCACCATCCTCGGGCCGGGCCTCGGCAGCTTCTATATCGCCATGGCTCTCGTCGGTTGGGTCTCATACGCACGGTTGATCCGAGCGCAGATCCTTGTCCTGAAAAACAGCGATTACGCCGTGGCAGCGGTCAGCCTCGGCTTTGGCCGCATGCGGATCATGTTCCGCCATCTGCTGCCGAACGCCATTGCCGGATCGATCGTGTTTTCGATGTCCGATGCCGTGCTCGTCCTGCTCAGCGGCGCCGCTGTCAGCTATCTTGGGCTCGGCGTCCAGCCACCGGTTGCCGAATGGGGCGTCATGGTCGCGGAAGGCCAGGGCTTCATCACCACAGCCTGGTGGATCACGTTGTTTCCCGGCCTTTCCATCGTCTTCCTTGCCTTCGGTTTCAGCATTGTCGGTGATGCGTTCGGCGAACTGCTCGGAGTGCATGAATGAGCGCCTCCGTCCTTTCGGTTCGCGCTCTCACGGTCAAGGCGCATCTCGACCATGAAACGCGCACGCTGCTCGATGCCGTATCGCTCGATCTGGCAAAGGGTGAGATACTCGGGCTGGTCGGCGAAAGCGGTTCCGGCAAGAGCCTGTTCTGCTGCTCGCTAATCCGTTTGCTTCCATCCTCGCGGTTGAGGATCGAAGACGGCTCAATCCTTCTCCAAGGGCGCGACCTGACTACCGTCAGCGACACCGAGATGCTCGACATCCGCGGCAGCGAGATCGGCATGATCTTCCAGAACCCGACGAGCCATCTCGATCCGGTGATGAGGATCGGCGATCAGATTGCCGAGGGCATCCGCTATCATCAGGGCCTCGACGGGAGGGCAGCCCGCGCGGCCGCGATCGAGATCTTGTCGCAGGTCGGTTTTCCAGACCCGCCTCGTCAGTATGACAGCTATCCGCACGAGCTCTCCGGCGGCATGCGCCAGCGCGCCATGATCGGCGTGGCGCTGTCGTGCAATCCGAAAATCCTGATCGCCGACGAGCCGACGACCGCGCTCGACGTGACCATCCAGGCGCAGATCCTGCAGTTGCTGATCGAACTTCGCGACACGCGCGGCCTGTCGATCATCCTCATCACCCACGATCTCGGCATCGTAGCGCAAACCTGCGACCGGATCGCGGTCATGCGCAACGGCAGGCTTCTGGAGCAGGGCCCGAAGCGGCAGATCCTGTCGCACCCGCAGGACCCCTACACCATCAAGCTCATTCACAGCCACCCGTCGATGCCGGATGGCGCTGCCGTAGCAAGAAGCGCCGGACTGCCTGCGACGGCGGCGGTGAAGCCGATACTGGAGATCGACGACCTGCATGTGCGCTTTCCGGTCGGCGGCAGCCTTTTCAAGGGAAGTGCGGCAAAGACCGTCAGTGCCGTCTCCGGCATCAGCCTGCGGATCATGCCGGGCGAGACGGTCGGTATTGTCGGGGAATCTGGCAGCGGCAAGAGCACGCTCTCACGCGCGATACTGGGTCTGACGCCGATCTCCTGCGGGCACATCAGTTTCGACGGTGCCGATCTTGCCCTGCAGAAAAGCGCGAGCTTGGCGAAGCTCAGGCGCGAGGCCGCCATGGTCTTCCAGGATCCGTTCAACGCCTTGAACCCACGGATGACCATCGGCCAGACCATCGGCGAGGTGCTGGCGGTGCGTGGCGAGGTCCCGAAGGCCGACATCCCCGCGCAGATCGGAGAATTGCTGGATCTCGTCGGGCTCGAGCGCGAGTTCGCCGAACGCAAGCCACGCTCGATGAGCGGCGGCCAGTGCCAGCGCGCCGGGATCGCCCGCGCACTTGCCGTCAATCCGAAGCTGATCATCGCCGACGAATGCGTGGCCGCGCTCGACGTCACGATTCAGGCGCAGATTATCGACCTGTTCCGCGAGCTGGCAGCAAGCATGAACCTGACGCTGCTGTTCATCGCGCATGACTTGGCCATCGTCCGCAATCTCTGTGCGCGCACGATCGTCATGTATCGCGGCGAGGTGGTCGAGGACGGTCCGTCGGAAGAGATCTTCGCGCGTCCGAAACACCCTTACACCGCTCGACTGGTGGCCGCGATCCCGGACATCAACCCGGACAGGCCGCTGCTTGGCGATATCCGAACTGCTCCTGCCAACATCCTATCCATCAAGCGCATTCCACAATAACGAAGGGAACGACATCATGAACAGGAAGTGGAAATCCATCGGGCTTAGCGCCTTTGCCGCTGCCCTCAGTCTCAGCGCCAGCTTCGCCGAAGCTGCCGGCGTGTTGAGCATCGGCCGTCGCGAGGACTCGACCACGTTCGACCCGATCAAGTCAGCCCAGAACGTCGACAACTGGGTCTTCTCCAACGTCTTCGACGTGCTCATCCGCGTCGACAAGACCGGCACCAAGCTGGAGCCGGGTCTGGCCGAGAGCTGGTCCGTCTCCGGCGACGGACTGACCTACACATTCAAGATCCGCGACGCGAAATTCTCCGACGGTTCGCCGATCACGGCCGAGGATGCTGCCTTCAGCCTTCTGCGTATCCGCGACAACAAGGCTTCGCTTTGGAGCGACAGCTACAAGATCGTAAAGACCGCAGAGGCGACCGATCCGAAGACGCTCACTGTCAAGCTGAAGACGCCGTCCGCGCCTTTTTTGTCGACGCTGGCGCTTCCAAACGTTTCGGTACTGTCGAAGAAGGCCGTCGAGGCTGGTGAGGACGCCTTTGCCGAATTGCCGACCGCGTCGTCGGGCGCATTCACCGTCAAGGAATGGCGGCGCGGCGACCGCGTCATTCTCGAAAAGAACCCGAACTTTTGGCAGGCGGACCGCGTAAAGCTCGACGGTGTCGAGTGGATCTCGGTGCCTGACGACAATACCCGTATGCTGAACGTGCAGGCCGGGCAGCTCGACACGGCGATTTTCGTGCCCTTCTCGCGGGTCGAGGAACTGAAGAAGGATGCCAATCTCAACGTACTGATCGACACCTCGACACGTGAGGACCATCTGCTGATCAACCACGAGCACGGCGCGCTCGCCAAGAAGGAGGTGCGTCAGGCACTCGACATGGCGATCGACAAGAAGGCGGTCGTCGATACCGTCACCTTCGGCATCGGAACCGTGGCCAACTCCTATATCCCGAAGGGGTCGCTTTATCACTACGACGACAACCATCAGTATCCCTACGATCCGGAAAAGGCCAAAGCGATGCTGGCCAAGGCCGGCGCGTCCGACCTGGCGTTGAACTATGTGGTGAATGCCGGCAACGAAGTCGACGAACAGATCGCCGTTCTTCTGCAGCAGCAGCTCTCCAAGGCCGGTGTCACCGTCAACCTGCAGAAGGTAGACCCGAGCCAGAGCTGGGACATGCTGGTTGCCGGCGATTACGACATTTCGGTCATGTACTGGACGAACGACATTCTCGACCCGGACCAGAAGACGACCTTCGTGCTCGGTCACGACACCAACATGAACTACATGACCCGCTACAAGAGCGACAAGGTGAAGGATCTGGTGGCCGCAGCCCGCCTGGAACTCGATCCGAAGAAGCGCGAGGCCATGTATGTCGAAATCCAGAAGACGGCCAAGGACGACGTCCACTGGATCGACCTCTATTACAGCCCCTACATCAACGTCTCGCGCAAGAACATCGAGAACTTCTACCAGAACCCCCTCGGCCGTTTCTTCCTCGAAGACACCGTGAAAAACTGATGAAGCAGCAGCCAGGCGCCTCGGCGTCTGGCTGGGCCATGACAGCGAGGGCAGGCAGATGTTGTCAGCTTCCATGGTCCCGCGCGTTGAACCAAGCAGGTGATATCGAGTGTCACGTCGGTGAAAGCCGGCGGTTTTTTCCCGCTTGACTTGCTGCTAATGTCTGTATTTTAATCAAGCCTGCGGATTAGGCAGGTTTGGATCCGCGTTTCACATGACTTCGATGTCGCTGGGCAGTTTCGCCCCATGACGCCCCGCCGATGAGCGGGATGAGCGTCATGGGGTTTTCGTATTTTGGGCTATGATGGACGACGCGCTGAAGATCGGTATTCTCTACTCCGCCACCGGCCCCTATGGGGCGATGGGCGTGGATGCCCGTGACGGCGCGATGCTTGCCGTCGAGGACGGCGTCAAGCGAACGGGTCGCGTCATCGAACCGGTGTTTTATGATCCGCACGCCAGCCTGCAAGCCTATCTCGACGGCGCCCAGCAGATGTTGCGCGCCGATTGCCGCCATATCGTCGGCACGATCACATCTGCGGCACGCAAGGAAGTCATTCCACTGGTCGAGAAGCATGACGGCCTGCTGTGGTACATGTGCCCCTACGAAGGCTTCGAGGCGAACGAGAGCGTCATCTATCTCGGCGGCTGCCCGAACCAGCATCTGATCCCCGCCTTCGAGTACCTCATTCCCCGCTACGGCGCGCGACCCTATCTTGTCGGTGCCAACTATGTCTGGGGCTGGGAGATGAACCGACTGGCGCGCGAACTGATCGCCAATGCGGGCGGCGAGGTTCTCGGCGAGCGCTACCTGCCGCTGGAGGAAACGGCAGTGGATCGAATCATCGCTGAAATCGCCGAGCGTCGCCCGAGCTTCGTGCTCAACAATCTCATCGGACCGTCGAGCTACGCCTTTCTGGAGGCAATGAAACAGCTCGGTGATAGCGATCCCGCCTTCCGTCCGCAGAACTGCCCCGTGGTCAGCTGCGATCTGATGGAATGCGAACTCGAGTTGATCGAAAAGGGATCTGCTACCGGCCAGCTCTGTGCGGCATCCTACTTCGACACGCTCGACACGCACGAGAATCGCGAGTTCAAGACCCGCGCCGCGCTGCGTTATGGACGGGACCGGCGCATCTCCAGCGTTTTCGCCAGCGCCTATGCAGCCGTCGATCTCTGCATTGCCGCGATCCTGTCTGCGAGCAGTGACGAGCCCGCTGCGGTGCGCCGTGCCGTTTACGGCCGAACATGGGACTCTCTGCTGGGGCCGCTGCAAATCGACGGACGAACCAATCACGCAGCGCTGCCGTTTCATCTCGGCCGCATCAGCGACGACAACGGCTTCGATATCATCGCTTCCCGCCCGGCGCTTGCCGCCGACCCCTATCTCACCACGCGCGGCACCTCCATGCCTGCCAAGCTGAGGGTCGTGTCATGAGCAGGACGCCGAATTTCACAGGTTGGCTCGCCGTGATCCTGCATCGCGAAGACAGCAACACCGACAGGTTGGAGCGTCAATTCGGCCTGCTTGGCATCCGAGCCACGCGCCGCTGGGAGCCGCTCTCGACATGGGCCGAGGCCGATCTCGTTCTGGTCGACGCCGATCAGGGTTGGGATGATCTGTTGCCGCCGAGCGAAGGCGCATCAGGCAAGCCGCTGGTGGCCTTGCTCGGTTCCGAGGCGCCGGGCCGTATTGCCTGGGCCATGGAAAAGGGTGCAAGCGCGATCATTCCGAAGCCGGTTGCCGCGTCCGCCATCTTTCCTGCTCTGGTGATGGCAGTGTCGATCCATCAGGAACGCCGCGTCGTTGCCGACAAGCTGCGCTATCTCGAACAGCGCCTCCGCATGCGGCCTCTGGTGTATGCGGCGGTCGAGAAGCTGCGTGCCGTGCGTGGGCTCGATGAAGAGAGGGCCTACGGCATGCTCCGCGACTACGCCATGCAGCGTCGCCTGACGATGGAGCAACTCGCCGCAATCGTCCTCGGCGGGGCCGAACCCCTGCCGGAGGTCGGTTGATGGGCATACTTCGCTCGCTATCACGGCAGCCGGCCGCGCTGTTCGGGTTGGTGATTGTCGTTGCGGTCGTGGTGCTGGCGCTGGCCGCACCGCTGATCGCGCCTTTCAGTCCCGACGACCAGATGTTCGACGGCCTGACGCTTGAAGGCGCGCCCATGCCACCGGGCGGGCAATTTTTGCTCGGCACGGATACGCTCGGCCGCGATCTCTTCTCGCGCATGCTGTTTGGCGCGCGCACGTCGCTGATCATCGGCATCGTCGCCAACGGCATCGCCGTGTCCATCGGCCTGTTCGTCGGCATCGTCGCGGGGTATCTGCGCGGCCTGCCGAGCAACATCTTGATGCGCTTCACGGATCTGATGATGGCCTTTCCGGCGCTGCTGCTCGCTATCGTATTGGCGGCGCTCTTAAAGCCCAGTCTGTGGATCGTCGCCATGGTGATCGCGCTGGTCAACTGGGTGCAGGTGGCGCGCATCGTCTATACCGAGACGCGCGGCCTCGTCGAGCGTGATTTCATCATGGCTGAACGTTCGCTCGGCGCCGGTCACGGCCGTATCCTGCTTTTGCATATCCTTCCACATCTGGTGCCGACAGCGATTGTCTGGGGTACGCTCGGTATCGCGACGACGGTGCTGCTTGAAGCCACGCTGTCCTTTCTCGGCATCGGGGTCCAGCCACCCCAACCCTCCTGGGGGAATATCATCTTCGAAAGCCAGAGCTACTTTCAGGCGGCTCCGTGGTTGGTCTTCTTCCCCGGTATGGTCATCCTCCTGACCGCGCTTGCCTTTAATCTCGTCGGCGATGCCCTGCGCAACATTCTCGATCCGACGCAGAGGGGCAGGGGCTGATGGCCTTCGTCCTTCTTCGCCGCCTCGGGCAGGCGCTTCTTATTCTCCTCGGCGTCGCCGCCATCACCTTCGTGCTGCTTTATGCGCTGCCGGCCGATCCGGCGCGGATGATCGCAGGCCGCAGCGCCACCGCGCAGACCGTCGCTTCCATCCGCCACGAACTCGGCCTCGACCAGCCGCTGATCATTCAGTTCTGGACCTATCTTTCCGGGCTCCTATACGGAGATCTCGGTCGCTCATATGCACAGAAGACGGAAGTCTGGACACTCATTGTCGCGCGTCTGCCGGCAACGCTGATCCTGATGGCCGCCGGCATCACCGTCGAGGTCGTTCTTGGCGTCACCTTCGGCACCGTCGCGGCGGTGAAGCGCGGCGGTACCGTCGACCGCCTCGTGATGATGGCCTCCTTCGTCGGCGTATCGGCGCCGCAATTTGTCGTGGCACTGCTGCTTCTTTATGTCTTCGCCGTTACGCTCGGCTGGTTTCCGATGAGCGGATACGGCAGCTTCGCGCATGTCGTGCTGCCGGCAACGACGCTTGGCGTGCTCGGCGCCGGCTGGTACGCGCGCATGGTGCGTTCGGCGATGATCGACGTGCTGAACCAGGACTATGTGCGCACGGCCCGCGCCAAGGGCTTGTCGTCGCGCCGCATCATCTTCCGCCATGCCCTGCCTAACGCCATGCTACCGATCGTGGCGATGATCGGTATCGATATCGGCCAGTTCATGGGTGGCGTCGTGGTGGTGGAGGCAGTCTATGGCTGGCCCGGCATCGGCCAACTGGCCTGGCAGGCGATCCAGCAGGTCGACATCCCGATCATCATGGGCGTAACGCTGACATCGGCACTCGCCATCGTGACGGGCAATCTTCTTGCCGACCTCATTGCGCCCTTCATGGACCCACGTATCAGAACATCCTGACCAGAGAAAAAAAGGGGACCTCACAATGCTCAGACGCTGGTTACTCGGAACGACCACTGCCGCGGCGATCATGCTCGCACCTCTGGCCGTCATGGCCGAGGGCAAGGACATCGTTGTTACCTACAAGGACGACATCGTCACGCTCGACCCGGCGATCGGCTACGATTGGGTCAACTGGTCGATGATCAAGAGCCTCTATTCGCGCCTGATGGACTACGAGCCCGGTACGGCCACCCTCGTTCCCTCGCTTGCCGAAAGCTTCGAGGTCGCGCCCGACGGGCTCACCTACACCTTCAAGCTCCGCAAGGGCGTAAAGTTCTCGAGCGGACGCGACGTGGTCGCCTCCGACGTCAAATATTCGATCGAGCGCGCCGTCGATCCGAAGACCCAAGGCCCCGGTGCCGGCTTCTTCGGCGCGATCAACGGTTTTGAAGATCTGACCGGCGGCAAGGCGACCGGTCTTGCCGGTATCGAGACCCCCGACGACGGCACCGTCGTCTTCAAGCTCTCCAGGCCGGACGCGACCTTCCTGCATGTGCTGGCGATCAATTTCGCCTCGGTCGTGCCGAAGGAGGCCGTCGAGGCCGCCGGCGGGGATTTCGGCAAGAAGCCCGTCGGTTCCGGCACCTTCGTCCTCAAGGACTGGGTGATCGGCCAGAAGCTCGTCTTCGAAAAGAACCCGGACTATTACATCAAAGATACGCCGAAGATCGATGGCTTCACGGTCGAGGTCGGCCAGGAGCCACTCGTCGCGCTGCTGCGCCTGCAAAAGGGCGAGGTCGATATCGCCGGCGACGGCATTCCACCGGCCAAATTCCTGGAAATCAAGAATTCGCCAGACGGCGCGCAGATGATCGTCGATGGTGAACAGCTCCACACCGGTTACGTGACGCTGAACACGAAGGTGAAGCCTTTCGACGACCTGAAGGTCCGTCAGGCGGTGAACCATGCGATCAACAAGGACCGCATCGTACGCATCCTCAATGGCCGCGCGACGCCCGCCAAGGAAGTGTTGCCGCCATTGATGCCTGGTTACGACAGCGATTATTCGGGCTTTGCCTACGACGTCGCCAAGGCGAAGTCGCTGCTAGCCGAGGCCGGTCTTGCCGATGGCTTCCAGACCGTGCTTTACGCCACCAACACCGATCCGCAACCGCGCATCGCCCAGGCGATCCAGCAGGATCTTGCGGCGGTCGGCGTCAAGGCCGAAATCCGCGCGCTGGCACAGGGCAACGTGATCGCCGCTGGCGGCACCGAAGGCGAGGCGCCGATGATCTGGTCGGGTGGCATGGCCTGGATCGCAGATTTCCCCGATCCCTCCAACTTTTACGGTCCGATCCTTGGTTGCGCTGGCGCCGTGCAGGGCGGCTGGAACTGGTCGTGGTACTGCAATGCCGAGCTCGATAAGCGGGCGACGGCGGCAGACTCCATGTCGGATCCGGCGAAGTCCGGGGACCGCGTGGAAGCCTGGAAGAAGATCTTCACCGACGCTATGAACGATGCGCCGTGGATCCCAGTCACCAACGAACGCCGTGTGGTTGCCAAGTCGCTGCGCATGGGCGGCGAAAACAACATCTACATCGATCCGACCCGCGTTATCAATTACGACGCGATCTTCGTGAAGTAACGCCAAGGGTCCCCGCCTTCCCGGCAATGAGCCGGGAAGCCATATTTTCCGGAGACGTGCCATGTGCAGCATCTGCAGCCACACCATCCACCGCGCCCAGCATAACTTCGGCTGGAACCGCGACTTCGCGCCGGCGCTTGCGGCAAAGCCGGGTGAAACCATCCTGTTCGAATGCATGGATTCGTCCGGCGGCCAGATCGGCGCCGACGCCACGCTCGCCACGCTTGCCAATCTAGACTTCGGCAAGATCAACCCGGTTTCCGGTCCGGTCTATGTCGAGGGCGCAACGCCGGGCGATGCGCTCAAGGTGACGATCCGCAAGTTTCATCCGTCGGGAGTGGGCTGGACAGCCAACATCCCGGGCTTCGGCCTGCTTGCCGATCAGTTCAAGGATCCGGCCCTGCATGTGTGGAGTTACGACACGGCTTCCATGGCGCCGGCCGCCTTCGGGCCGGGGGGCAAGGTGCCATTGAAGCCCTTTGCCGGCACGATCGGCGTCGCCCCGGCCGAGCCCGGCCTGCATTCCGTCGTGCCGCCCCGCCAGGTCGGCGGCAACATGGACATCCGCGATCTCACCGCCGGCGTGACGCTCTACCTGCCGATCGAGGTCGAAGGCGCACTGTTTTCCGTCGGCGACACGCATGCCGCCCAGGGCGACGGCGAAGTCTGCGGCACGGCGATCGAAAGCCAGATGAACGTGGAGTTGACGCTGGATCTCGTCAAGGGCGCCAATCTGAAGACGCCACGCTTCACGGTGACCGAGCCGGTGACGCGTCATCTCGACGGCATGGGCTATGAAGTGACGACGGGCATCGGTCCGGATCTGATGACCGGCGCCCGTGATGCTGTCATGCGCATGATCGACCTGCTGACTGCCGAACACGGCTACAGCGCCGTCGATGCCTATATGCTTTGCTCGGTCTGCGGCGATCTGCGCATCAGCGAAATCGTCGACATGCCGAACTGGGTTGTCTCCTTCTATTTCCCCAGGATCGTCCTTTCGTGACCGAGACGGAAACCATTGCAAGGCCGGTGCTGCGCGTCGAAAATCTCTGTGTCGATGCCCGTACACCGGAGGGGCTGAAGCGGGTCCTCAACGATATTAGCTTCGATCTCAAGCCGGGCGAGACGCTCTGCCTTGCCGGCGAAAGCGGGTCTGGAAAGTCGGTGACCTCGCTTTCCGTCATGGGGCTGCTTCCGAAGGCCTCGCTACGCATCACATCCGGCAATATCAGCCTCGGCGACAGGAAGCTCACAGGTCTCTCCGATAGCCAGATGCGGCATGTCAGGGGCGGTGAGATTGCCATGATCTTCCAGGAGCCGATGACATCGCTCAACCCTGTCATGAGCATCGGTGCTCAGTTGACAGAAGCGATCCGCGAACATCAGCAGGCGGGAAATGCCGAGGCGATCGCCCGGCAGATGCTGCAGGCGGTGCACATCGCCGATCCGGCGCGGCGCCTGCAGCAATACCCGCACGAACTCTCAGGCGGCATGCGCCAGCGCGTTATGATCGCAATGGCACTGTCCTGCCGGCCAAAGGTGCTGATCGCCGATGAGCCGACCACAGCGCTCGACGTGACGGTGCAGGCGCAGATCCTCAAGCTGATGCGAGAGCTCAAGACCGAGTTCGGCACCTCGATCGTCATGATCACGCACGACATGGGCGTCGTCGCCGAGATGGCTGATCGGGTGGCGATCATGCAGCATGGCCGCATTGTGGAGCAGGGCAGTTCGCTCGACATATTCAAGAGCCCATCCGAGCCTTACACCCGCCGGCTGCTGGCCGCCGTCCCACGGCTCGGCGCCTTTGCCGGCACCGACGGTCCGCCGCGCGTTTCGAAAGACGAGCCGCAGCCGAGGGCTGGCGCATCGGCGCCGGTCCTGAATGTCCGCGATCTCTGCGTCAGCTACGCTCGAGGCTCCGGCATGCTGTTCGGCCGGCGGTCAGCGTCCGCAACTGTCCGCAGCGTCTCGTTCGAAATCATGCCGGGAGAGACCATGGGCCTCGTCGGTGAAAGCGGCTCCGGTAAATCGACGACCGGCAAGGCGGTTCTAGGCCTCATTCCCTTCTCCGGGTCGGTGCAACTAGACGGCTACGACATCTCCCGCCTGTCGCAGCACGAGATGCGGCGTGTGCGCCGCTCGGCACAGATGATCTTTCAGGATCCCTATGCCTCGCTCGATCCGCGCATGTCGGTCGGCAAGGCGATTGCAGAACCGATGACCATTCACGGTATCGGCACGCCTGCCGAGCGACGCGAACGGGTGGCCGAACTGTTGCGGCGCGTCGGGCTAACACCGGATGCGGCGACGCGCTATCCGCACGAGTTTTCCGGCGGACAACGCCAGCGCATCTGCATCGCCCGCGCGCTCGCACTCGAACCGAAGCTGATCGTCGCCGACGAGAGCGTGGCAGCACTCGACGTCTCGGTGCGGGCGCAGGTGCTCGATCTGATGCTGGAGTTGCAGGAGACCATGGGCCTCGCCTATCTCTTCATCACCCACGATATGGCCGTCATCGAGCGCATGTCGCACAAGATCGCCGTCATGCACGGCGGACAGATCGTCGAGGCGGGCACGCGCCGCCAGATCTTCGAAAACCCGGGCGACGACTATACCAGGGCGCTGATGAATGCGGTGCCAATCCCCGATCCAACGCTCTATCGCAAATCCGAAAGCATAGCCGGGTAGGCAAGCCGCTCCGAAGCAAGGCGATCGTGGTGCAGCAGCGGATGCGGAAGGTGTGCCATGACGTTACGGATGCCGAAGACGCCACCAGGCCAAAGCCATGCTACACCGCGCGCACATTGGCGACCAAAGTCAAATTAGTGCCCGTCCACAGTGTGCTGCAGCAAGCAGAAGGAGGCTCGATGGCGAACTGACAACATGCTGAGAAGCTGCGTGAAAGATGAGGGTAGGCCCCTCGGGATCGGCTTTCAGGAGCGGGTCTCAAACCAGCCCAAGCTGGGTGTGGCAGAAGAGCCATGGTGGTGAGCGTGGGGTCAAAAGCCGCGGACATGATCCGGGGCAGGTAGGCATGCGGACGACGCGTCGTTAGAACTTTTTAATACCACCGAAACCGGGGGTGTATGGATCTCTCGGGACAAGTCCATCAAATAGCGGGCATAAAAGGCAACGCCGGTCATCGGTGCGTCCTATCGCAGCTCCATGGTCAGCGGCGCACCGCACCGCTCTTCTTCGCTTTCGCCAGTACGAGGAAGCTGGCCGTGACCTTCGCGAACAGCCCCGGCGGGATAAAGCCGTAGCTGAACTCGCTCCGCTTGCCGGGAACCGGCGACAGCCCGCCATTCGTCCATTCGTCGATACTGTGCTCCGACACGATCCCCCAGCTCGGTTCGTCGTCGAGGCCGATGGCCTGCGTCATCGCCGGGATCTCGATACCAACCGTATCGCCGCAGGGGGCGTCCAAGACATGCGGCGAGGGACCGTGCACCCTTTCTTCTCGTCCACCTGCCGCTATTTATCCAAGAACGATCCCGCTCCGACTGGCCGGAGGCGCGCTCCGCCGCCTTTCGCCCGAGAAAACAGCGAGCGCGCCATGCAAGTCCAGGTCGAAACCTTCGTGGACGAAGGTGGTGTCGAAAAACTCCGACGATTCTACCTCAACGGCCGGCAGGTCGAAGTGGTCGAAAACCTCGATCAGTGGCATGGCGCCGACTACCGATACTTCAAGGTTAGGGGCAGCCAGGGTGACGTTTACATCATGTATCTGGACGTACTCCGAACGCAGTGGGCGCTGACGATGTATCAACGCTCGCAATCGCCGAGCTCCCGCGACGCCATGTGACGTCGACTTTTTCAAGT
This sequence comes from Rhizobium sp. BK060, assembly GCF_014193145.1. Classification (NCBI taxonomy): domain Bacteria; kingdom Pseudomonadati; phylum Pseudomonadota; class Alphaproteobacteria; order Hyphomicrobiales; family Rhizobiaceae; genus Rhizobium; species Rhizobium sp. BK060. Next base: position 120,223 of record NZ_JACHYW010000017.1, on the reverse strand, counting down.
GGGGCACCGGCCCCGGGGCCCGGGATCCCCGAAAAGGTGCTAAGACGGCCTGCGTTGTTTTCAATAACGGATCAAGTCTTGGACGATAGAGGCGGCGTTCTTCATCTTGATCAATCGGCGACAACGTCTAATCGAGTGCTCGGTCGACCTATATCGGTCACTTCCCTGTTTTGCCATAGGTGCCGACGAGCTCGGTTCCGGCAATCACGTGATCGCGCATTTGCGCTTCGATTTGGTCCTTGCTAGCCGCCGCCGATAGGGCGAGGCGGTCATTGAGCGCGTAGAGCTTGAAGAAGTAGCGGTGCACACCGATCGGAGGACAAGGGCCGCCATACGCATTGCTGTTCCACCCATTCCTCGCTGTCTGGGCGCCTGCTGGCAAATGTGAAATCCCTTCCACAAGCCCCTTCAGATCGGGGGGCAGGTTGAAAACAATCCAGTGTATCCAGGTCATTTTCGGATGGGCCGGATCCGGTGCGTCGGGGTCGTCGACGATCAATACAAGGCTTCTGGTTCCGGTCGGAATGCCTGTCCATTCGAGAGGCGGGGAAATATCTTGCCCTTCGCAGGTGTAAAGCCTGGGAATGGTTCCGCCGTTGTGAAAGGCGGGCGATGCGATAGTAAACGCCATGTGGAGCCTCGGCGAGTTCAAGAAACCGTTTCGTTGCGGCACGCACGGCATACCCGTGCCCACGCAATCTGTGGGCGCCTCCAGACCAACAGCATCGGCCTATTGGCGCACGATGTCCAGGACGTCGACCCGCAATCGGCTTCAGCATAATTCTATAGCGATCCTCATCTACACGCTACCTGCCGGCGTCAGCAAAATCAGCGCGACCGTCTGTCGATGACAAAGGACGTTATCTTGGGATGGATATCGGGTGGACGAGGATGCCAACGCTTGCGCTGCGCTAAGAAAAAGTCCGCTACGGTCCTCGGCAACCAGCAGTTCTCGCACTAGTGTCGGGCATCCATGACTGTCGCAATTTAAGATGAAATCCTGCCCCGCAACCAACGATCGGTGTGTTACCAGAGAGCCCCCATGGGGGTTTTTTGTGTTTCTGGACTTCGGACATCGATCCCTGTCGGATCAGCTCCTCAAGAACCCCCTTCTGTTCGAGGAAGGCCGGGTTCTACTTGCCGCAGCAAAGGTCAGGATGGCCAGGCGCCGCAAAGCACGATCACCAATTTCTCGCCATCCGGAACCAGTTCGATTCTCTCGACAAGCGTACGCAGCATTTGCGTGGCACGGCCTCGCGCATCTTTATCGCCGAGCTGGTGGTGGAGGGCGGCGATCTCGTCGTCGCAATATTTGGCGAGTTGGGATGCAGCAGGGGAGGCGGCGCTTGCGGTCGCGAGCATCGTGGACAGTTGCTCTTTGCGCCTTTCCAGAGCCACCATCTTCTCATTGATCCGCTTCGCCGCACCGCCTTGGAGGATGAGATCGAGAAAGTGGATCCAGTTCGCGGTCGATGCGTTGATCTTCCTTCAGCCGGACAAAGTGAGGCCCGCGCTTCCATCGGCCTTGTTTACTTCCCTCGTGAATTCCTCGCAAAATTCCTTGAAGAGCTCCGGTTCCATCAGGTGCTTGTCGAGCCTGTTCAGGATCGAGCTTTCAAGCGTGCCGCGTTGGATATTGAGCCGGTTGTCGCAGGTGCAGCGTGCCCGAGCGCAAGTTGTTTTCCTTTGGATAGTTAACCTTGCGGCTTCTCCGCGGTTCAGATCGTTGGCAAAGGCCTTCACTTTGAATGCCAGGAATCCCGATGTCCCGTGTTGCACTCTATGCCCGCTGCTCCTTCTCCCTCCAAAATCCGCGGTTGATGATCAGTTTCTCGTTTGCCGGCAGCTTGCAGAACGGAAAGGATGGGAGTTACCAGCTGCTACCGTGAAGAACCTGGCCCATAGCGCATCCTTTGATTCGGAAGACAAGAATGCTCCATCAAAGCCTGGGATCAAACATTCTAATCTATGGCGCCAGACCGCTCAATGTTGCAAGCAGGCGAGCAGCAGACTTCAGGTCGGCAGAGTCGGGATCTTTCGCGAACCGTTCGAGCATGGGCTGGAGAACCTCTCGAGCATTCTCGCGTTCATCGCGATCGGCAAGGAGCGCCGCCAGGTAGAGTGTGGTGCGCAGCTCCCAAGCCCGCGCGCCTTGGCGCCGGCTGATCTCAAGCGACCGCGTCAGGAACTTTACAGCGTCGTCGTTGTTGGATTGCGATGCCGCAAGCACAAGGCCGCCTTTAACGCGAAGCAACTCCGCCGTGTAGCACAAATCACCGTTCGCCTCGACCGACTGAAGCGTCTCGTCCACGAGCGCCAACGCTTCCGTGACCCGGCCAGCGGCTGCCAAGCCTTCAAGAAGCGAGAGCGTAAGCGGCGTGCTGAGCAGTTCATAGGGTGCCTTGTGGAGCTCACGAATGCAATGCTGCAAGCTGACGATGCCATTGTCGAGGTCGCCTCGACGAATGGCCAGTTCGCCCATAAAGCCCCGGCCGACCACAAGGTATGGGCGTAGCGAATGGAGTTCGGCAGTTGAGAGAAGACGATCTGTGTTGCTGGCCGCACGTTCGAGATCGCCAACCCAGAGGAATACCGATATGGCCCAAATCAAGGCGATGGACAGAGTGAGAGGATGGTCCAGAGTTTCCGCGTCCGCAATCGTCTGCAAGGCTTGCTCGACCGCTTGGTCGGAAAGCCCCTGCAGCCACAGAGTCCTGGCGAGTATCGCGCCGGCCAAAACCTTCCCGTCGAAGCCGAGATAATAGGTCGTAGTTTGATCGGATCGCGGCCCAATTCGGAACGCAGCTTCCAGTGCCGCGCGCGCGCGACCGAACTCGCCGTTTAGGTGCAGCGAAATACCCATGAGGGCGTATGCCAACGTTGCGGAGCCGCCATCCTCCAGGGCCTCCGCCAGTGAGGAACAGCGCTCTGCATAATTCAGGGCGATCCTGAATTCCCCGGTGCGCAGGTGAAACATCTGCAGGGGGCCGAGAACCTGAAGCTTGTCCAATCCCTCACCGCGCTCCTCCGCAATTGCCAGGCTTCGTTCCAATGCAACGCGCGCGGCATCTGTGCCGCCATGCGTGAACATCAGTGAGACTCCCATCGCTGCCCGGAGATGCATCTCTTCACGGCCGCCGTACATGGCATCGTCGAGAGCCTCTATGGCCTTGGCTGTCCAGTGGTGGCATTCGCTCAGCAAGGACATCGACAGAAAGACCGGGGCTGCAGCGGCGGCAAGGCGGATGCCGACTTGCCTGTTTCCGGTGGACCCAAAACACCAGTCCAGGGCCGCGCGCGCATTCGCAAGGCCATCGAGGTGCAGCGCCCGTTGCACCGCGCTCGATAGAGTCGGCCATTCGGCCCCGGTCTCTTCGAGCCATCGCATATAATAGAGCGCGTGACGTGCGGCCAAATCTGCAAACTCGGCTTCCCCGACATTAAGTTGAAGGGCGTAGGCGCGTGTGGTGTCCAGCAGCCGATAGCGCATTGTCGCTCCGGAGGGCCGTGTCGCGACCATCGATTTAGCGACGAGATTGTCGAAGGCCCCAAAAACCATCGTCTCGTCGATATTGGCGTTCGTCACGACGTAGAGCGCGGCATCGATCGTGAAGTGGCCGACGAACGCGGAAAGACGGCGAAGCAGCTGCCGCTCGAATTCCGATAGCAGACTGGAGCTCCAGTCGAGCGTGGCCTGGAGAGTCCTCTGGCGCGGCGGCGCGGTTCGCTGTCCAGTCCAGAGCAAAGACAGGCGTTCATTAAGGAGGGTGCCCGTCTTCTGAATACCATGGCTTGCGACCCGTCCAGCCGCCAACTCAATCGCGAGCGGCACTCCGTCAAGCTTTCGGCAAATGGCGGCCACGACCGCGGCATCCGCGTCGCCGAGGTCAAGGCGAGCCCCGCCAGCGGCGGCCCGCTCCATAAACAATTCGATCGCGGGGAAGCCCTGCGCCAGAGTGGCCGTAAGATCCGGCCTGTCCGGTGGGCAGGCGAGCGGCGCCAATTTATAGACGTGTTCGCCCTCGACATTGAGCGGCTCGCGGCTCGTCGCAATGATGTGAAGCTGAGGCGCAGCGGAAAAGATGCGGCAGGCGAGATCCGCCGCTGCTTCGATGACATGCTCGCAGGTGTCGAGGATCAGGAGAATTCGCTTGTCCGCCAGATAGGTGGCCAGAGCTGAGACAAGATCTTCGGACTGAAACGAAACCCCGAGAGTTGAGGTTACCGTCGCCGCAACCTGGCAAGGATCGCCCAATGCGCCGAGATCGACGAAATGCACGGCGCCATCGAAGGATCTTATCAGATCATGGCCTGCCGCAACCGCAACGGTCGTCTTGCCGATCCCGCCAGTGCCAACGACAGTCACAAACCGCTCCTCGGCCAGCAGAGCGGAGAGTGCTGCAGTCTCGTCCGCCCTGCCCACCATGCGGGCGAGTCGGCCCGGCAAATTGGCCTTTGGGAAACTGGAGGCGATCTCTCCTGGAACATCGTCGCCCAGGCTCGATCGCTGGATTGGCGCCACAAAGCAGTAGCCTCGCCCGGACAGGGTCGAGATGTATCGCGCGTTGTCCTGCCCGTCGCCTAATGCCTTGCGCAGATTGGCGATGTGAAACCGCAAACTGCCTTCCTCGACGGTGACATCGGGCCACACACGATCGAGCAGTTCTTTCTTACCGACGACTTCATTCGGGCGCTCGGTCAAAACGACCAGGATGTCGAACGCGCGACTGCCGAGTTCCACAGGCGCCCCGTCTCGAAGCAGAAGCCGTTCATTTGCATTCAAGGAAAAGGCACCAAACGAGATCGTCTCGCTCGCCGACTGCGTCATGCCATCATCCTTTGCGACTTGTGGAGGTCTGCAACAATATCCCACTCAAGACCCCACCATGTCGCGTCTTGCATGAACGATGGTTTCTCGCGCCGTTGAGGACCTGCAAGAAAAACATGGTGGCTGCCCGCTTCCAAAACTTCTCTCTGCCAATGAACGCTAACAATCCCTCATAACGCATAACGGGCTCGTCAGGCGATCCTTCTTTATGTGTCGAAGCAGCCACTCTGCCGGCCCAAGGAGAGAATGACCATGTCCACCCCGTCCCTGTCACTCACGCGGCGCCACCTGCTTGCCGGATCATTGGCTGCAGGCGCGCTCGGCTTGCTTCCTGCGAAGGCGAGCAGTGCGGTCGATAGTGAGGCTTTACGCCCCTTCCAGGTCAACATTCCAGACGAAGCAATCGTCGATTTGCGTCGACGTCTGGCCGCAGGGCGTTGGCCCGGTCGCGAGACCGTCCCGGATCAGTCTCAGGGCGTGCAACTGGCGACACTCCAGGACCTCGTCAGCTACTGGATGACCGACTACGACTGGCGAAAGGTCGAGGCCAGGCTGAACACGCTACCGATGTTCGTCACAGAGATTGACGGCCTCGACATACACTTCATCCACGTCCGTTCTCCGCATGAGAAGGCTATGCCAATGATCATGACGCATGGCTGGCCTGGCTCGATCCTTGAGTTCCTCAAAGTCATAGGCCCGCTCACCGATCCCACTGCGCATGGTGGTGCCGCAGAGGATGCGTTCCACCTCGTCGTACCCTCCATCCCCGGCTTCGGTTTTTCAGGGAAACCGACGACCACCGGTTGGGGCTCCGATCATATTGGTCGTGCCTGGGCTGTCCTCATGAAGCGCCTGGGATACGATCGCTATGTTTCGCAAGGTGGAGACTGCGGTTCGGTGATCTCTCATCGCATGGCGCTCCAGAACGTGCCCGGGTTGATTGGCATCCACGTCAATATGCCTGGAACCGTGCCGAAGGAAATCGCTGCCATTCTCGCCTCAGGCGGACCGGCTCCGAACAATCTGACGGAGGACGAACGGGCAGCGTTCGATGCTCTGGATACCTTCTACAAGGACAGCTCTGGCTATGCCGCCATGATGGTTACCCGGCCACAGACCATTGGGTATTCATTGGTGGATTCCCCGGTCGGCCTGGCTGCGTGGATCTACGAAAAGTTCGCCCAGTGGACCTACAGCGGTAAGCACCCCGAGAGGGTCCTGACCAAGGACGAGATGCTCGATGACATATCCCTCTACTGGCTCACCGCAACCGGAACATCCGCGGCGCAGATCTACTGGGAAGACCATTCGAACAACTTCAATGCCGTCGACATCGCTCAGCTTCCCGTGGCGGTGACGGTGTTTCCCGGGGAGATCTATTGCGCGCCACGGAGTTGGGCCAAGCGTTGTTACCACAACCTCGTCTACTTCAATAAAGCCGAGAACGGCGGCCATTTCGCGGCGTGGGAACAGCCGGAAATCTTCACCCGAGAAGTTCGGGCGGCCTTTAGGTCGCTGCGCTGACGAGCACTCACCTTCGTTAATGAGGAACGACGATATGACTGCACAGGCAAAACGGCTCTACACCGCCAAAGTCCGCACTACTGGCGGCCGGGATGGTGCTTCCCGCAGCTCCGACGGCAGGCTGGATATTCGGCTCTCGACGCCAGGCGGCACGGGAGGCGGTACCAATCCGGAACAGCTTTTCGCTGCCGGCTGGTCGGCCTGCTTCGAGGGCGCGATGGCGATCGCCGCCCGCAAGATGAACGTTGCACTGCCTGCTGGCCTGGCGATCGATGCGGAAGTGGATCTCAACACCGACGAGGGTGATTACTTTCTCAGCGCGCGCCTCAATGTGAGCCTCCCCGGTCTCGACCGCGACTTGGCACGAGCTGTCGTGGATGCAGCCCATCAGACCTGCCCCTATTCGAAGGCTACACGCGGCAACATAGAAGTCGAAATCAACGTCATTTAGCCCCGTTGGGTCGATCGTTGATCGAATCGCTGGCCAACGGCACACCGAAGGACACCAAAGCAATGAACATCGTCAGAATTCCGGAAAAAGTAGACCATCACCGCCGGCATCTGTTCGGCATCGCTGCCGCCACCCTGGCCGCGGCGCAGCTTGGCGCTATTGGCATTGCGCGTGCACAAGGTGCCGGTACGCAAGCCGCAACCTCCGGCGCAATAAAGCGACGAACATCATTTGCTTCGCTCAAGCGGATCAACGCGGGTCTGCTCAACGTAGGATATGCCGAGGACGGCCCTCCGGGCGGACCGCCGGTCATCCTTCTGCACGGCTGGCCCTATGATATCTACAGCTATGTCGACGTAGCGCCTTTGCTTGCGAACGCAGGGTACCGGGTGATCGTGCCCTATCTACGCGGCTACGGGGCGACACGCTTCCTGTCGGACACCACTGCACGGAATGGCCAGCAGGCAGCGCTCGGCGTTGACGTCATAACTTTGATGGATGCCCTGGGAATTCAGAAGGCCGTCGTCGCAGGTTACGACTGGGGCGCGCGGACCGCCAACATCGTTGCCGCGCTCTGGCCGGAGCGCTGCAAAGCGATGGTATCGGTCAGCGGCTATCTGATCGGCAGCCAAGCGGCGAACAAGGCTCCACTGCCGCCGCAGGCAGAGCTTCAGTGGTGGTACCAGTTCTATTTCGCCACCGAACGCGGTCGCGCCGGCTACGCCAAAAACACCGACGATTTCGCCAGGCTCATCTGGCAGCTCGCCTCTCCGCAGTGGAAATTCGACGACGCCACTTTCGCGCTGAGCGCGGCAGCCTTCGCCAATCCGGACCATGTCGATATTGTCATCCACAACTACCGGTGGCGGCTCGGTCTCGCCGATGGGGAACCGGAATACGATGACCTGGAGAAGAAGCTCGCCACGTCTCCAATGATCAGTGTGCCCACGATTACGATGGAGGGCGATGCCAATGGCGCGCCCCATCCGGACCCCAGCGTCTACGCCAAGAGATTTGCCGGCAAGTATGAGCACCGGCTGATCAAGGGCGGCATCGGTCACAACCTGCCGCAGGAGGCACCTCAGGCCTTCGCCCAGGCGGTCATCGACGTCGACCGGTTCTAGCCACTCGACAGAAGGATCATAATGATGAGACGCCTTAATCTCGCATTGGCCGGGCTGGCAGCGACATTGATCGGAGCCGCGGGCGCCGCGCTTGGAGCCGGTGCTGGTTCGAACGTGACGAATGCGTCGCCGATCTACGGCGTGACGATCCCCGACGGCTACCGGGGGTGGGAACTGGTCGCGCCGGCGCTGGAAGCGGACCCGCTGAACGAGCTTCGTGCAGTCGTCGGGAATTCGATTGCAAGCGAAGCATATCGGGCTGGCACGCTGCCGTTTCCGGATGGCACGGTCCTCGTCAAGCTCGCATGGAAGCGGGAGCAATCGCCTGAATTCGAACCCGCATCCGTTCCCGGCGCGGCAACAACCGTCCAGGTGATGGTCAAGGACTCGAAGAAATACGCTGCCACCGGCGGATGGGGTTTTGGTCGGTTTGTCAACGGCAAGCCCGTCGATGAGGCTCAGCACCAGACCTGCTTCGCCTGTCATGAGGCGAGCGTTCAGGGGCACGACTACGTCTTCACGCGGTTCGCGCCGTAGCCCATATATCGGCAGTGCTGCTGCCTAGAAAGGAAAAGGCCATGTCACAACGATGGCTGATTACTGGAAGTTCGCGCGGCATCGGCCGGGCCTTATCCGAAGCGGTCCTGGACGCGGGTCACCGCCTCATTGCAACAGCGCGTGATCCTGTGCAACTGGCCGATCTCACTGAGCGCCATGGTGAAGCTGTCCGGGTCACTGCGCTCGATGTCACCGATCCGTCCGCCGCTCAAGCGGCAGTCCACTTGGCAACAGAGAGCTTTGGCGGGCTTGACGTGCTCGTCAACAATGCCGGTTACGGCGATGTCAATTCAGTCGAGGACACGGATCTTGATGAATTCCGCAGACAGTTGGAGACAAACCTCTTCGGGACGGTCATCGTGACCAAGGCCGCCATTCCGATAATGCGTGAGCAGCGCCGCGGCCATATCATCCAGTTCTCATCGGTCGGCGGACGCGTCGGCGCTCCGGGTCGCGCTGCGTACTCTGCCGCGAAATGGGGTGTGGAGGGCTTTTCCGAGGTGCTTGCTCAGGAAATGGCCTTGATCGGCGTCAAGGTCACGATCATCGAGCCGGGGGGCTTCCGGACCGATTTCGCGGGATCTTCAACCTTGCTGAAAGACGGAAGGTCAGAATACGACGCGGTCGTGGGGGCCGCAGCTCGTATGCAGCGAGCTTTCAATGGCCGTCAGCCCGGCGACCCGGCGCGGGCCGCAAAGGCTATCCTCGAGGTCACTGCGATGGATCGGCCACCGTTACGCCTGCCGCTGGGTAGCGATGCCATAGAGGCAATCGAGCGGGCCGATCGTACGAAACTGGAAGAGCTCCGCCTCTGGCGAGAGCTGAGCCTGTCCACGGATTTCCCGCAGGAAACCAGCACGTGCGGCTGATCGCCGGAGCAATCCGACGTTCCCATCGCCTGCGCGCCCACCGCAGCCGGCCATTTCGATCAACCATGAAGGATATATCATATGAAAACACTGCTTGCAGTCTTGGCAATCGCCAGCGCTTCGTTCGGTAATGCTTATGCGCAGGCCGACAAACCCACCATCGTTCTGGTTCACGGTGCGTTTGCCGATTCCTCAAGCTGGAACGGCGTCGTCAAAATCCTGGAGAAGGACGGCTATCCCGTTGTGGCTGTCGCCAATCCGTTACGCGGCGTGAAAAATGACGCCGGCGACGTCGCCGACATCCTTGGCTCCATCAAATCGCCTGTCGTCCTCGTTGGGCATTCCTACGGCGGCTCTGTCATCAGCGAAGCGGCCGAAGGTTATGCAAACGTCAAGGCGCTGGTCTATGTCGCGGCATTCGCGCCGGATGCGGGCGAGACCACCGCGCAACTCGCCGGCAAATTTCCCGGCAGCACGCTTGGTCCGACCCTCGCGCCACCGGTCGCCCTGTCGAGCGGAGGCAAGGATCTCTACATCCGGCAGGACAAGTTCCACGAGCAGTTCGCCGCCGACCTTCCTGAAGCCGAAGCCAGGCTCATGGCAGCGACACAAAGACCCATTCAAGAAACGGCGCTGAACGAAGCCCAAACGGAAGCGGCATGGAAGCAGATCCCCAGCTGGTTCATCTACGGTGACGGGGACAGGAACATACCGCCGGAAGCTTCGGCTTTCATGGCTGCACGGGCACACTCGCGGGATACCGTGGTGATCAAGGGTGCCTCTCATGTTGTGATGGTTTCGAATCCCGAACCGGTCGCGGGGCTGATAGAGAAGGCGGCTGCGGAGGCATCGCGATGAAAGCAATCGTAATGAGGCGAACCGGGGGACCGGAAGTTATCGAACTTGTCGAGCGTCCGGAGCCCGTCCTTGCGCGTGGAGAAGTCCTGGTTGAGATTGTGCCGCGGGCGTGAATTTTATGGACACTGGCGTTCGACGCGGGCTCGCCTGGACGGATACTCCGAATCCGAAAGTGCTAGGCGTGGAGGGCGCCGGTCGCGTGATTTCGATCCGCGCCGGAGTCGACCGTTTCCGGCCTGGCGACCGCGTCGCCTGGGTTTAGGCGGGAAGTTACGCGCAGCGGGCAGCGATCTCGGGGGATGCGCTCGTTCCCGTGTCGGATTCGATCGACGATCGCACCGCCGCCGCGGTGATGATGCAGGGGCTCACCGCCAGCCACTTTGCCACGGACTTCTAACCACGGGGAGGGCGATATCGCTCTCGTGCATGCAGGAGCGGGGGGCCTTGGCCTGCTTCTCACCCAGATCATCAAGCTCAGGGGCGGTCATGTGATCGGCCGCAGGAACCGGGTGTTGCGAACCCTCGCAACCAACAATTCCAAAACTATTAAAACTGTGTCGCCTTCCCATCGGGAGGCAGGAGTGGCGAGGCTGACGATCAGGGGTTCGAACCGGGTTAAGGGTCACAGCCTAAGCCGCTAGCTTTGACCCCGACCGGGATCCCCCGGTCGGGCAGGCGCGCTCGTCCCCTCAAGAGACGCCGTTGAAGTCGCTGGCCGTCAGGTTGTAGTTGCCCTTCAGCATCAGCACGAAGTCGGCATCGGTGTTGCTGTCGACATTGCCGTGGATCACCGTGAACTCGTCGCCGTTCAGCACCTCGTGGGTGACCACCACCTGGCCGGCCGCCGTCAGCGAACCGCCTGCCGCAAGCGAGAAGTGCTGCACACCGGCACTGCCCGTATTGGCGTCGATGGCCGCAAAGTCGATCTTGTCGCCCGGCTGGAAGCCATGGATCGTGTCGCCATCGGCAGCGCCCGCCGACAGGAAGCGGAAGGTGTCGTTGCCGAGCCCGCCGTCCATGACGTTGACCGCAGCCGTTGCCGTGATCGTGTCATGGCCGGAGCCGGTGATGACGTTCTCGAAGCCGTAGACGACATCCGTCCCGGTCGAGCCCCCCGACACCTGGCCACGCTGCATGAAGCCGTTGCCGAGGTCGACCGCCAGGTTGGCGCTCGCCACCGCATAGTCCAGCGTGTCGATGCCCTCGCCGCCCCAGTACTGGTCGTCGCCGTCGCCGGCAGAGGCGATGATCCCGTCATCGCCGGCCCCACCCCAGACCTGGTCGTCGCCGGCCCCGCCCTCGATGAAGTCGGAGCCGCCCTCGCCATGGATCATGTCCTTGCCGGCATTGCCAAACAGCATGTCGTCGCCTGACCCGCCATGCAGCTCGTCGTCACCGGCCCCGCCCGTGACGCTGTCGTTGCCGTCGCCAGCCGTCACCACGTCGTCGCCGTCCTCGCCGCGCAGGATATCGTGGCCGCCATCGCCGACCACGATATCCCCGCCGCCCCCGCCAAGCACAACGTCATCCCCGGCAGCACCAAGCAGCACATCACCAGCCGCCGTCCCGATCAACGTCCGTGCCGCAACCGGAAGCGGATCCGTGCCACCGTCACCGGAGCCATCGTCACCGCCGCCGTCATCGCCACCCTGGTTCTGGCCATCGTCGTCGCCACCGTTGCCGCCATCATCACCACCGCCATTGTTCTGGCCGCCGTTGCCCCCATCATCGCTGCCGCCATTGTTGTCACCGTCGTCGTCGTTGCCGCCGTCATCGCCGCCGCCACCATTTTGACCATCGTCATCGCCGCCGCCGTTCTGGCCACCATTGCCACCATCATCACCGCCGCCCGGGTTCTGACCGCCGTCGCCGCCGTCTTGGCCGCCATTGCTTCCACCGTTACCACCGCCACCATTGCCAGGGTCGACTTCGAAGGTCGGCGTACCGGCGCTGGCAAAGGTGATCGAATGCGTACCGTTCGACATTGTGGTCATGCCGTTGGCTGTCGTCGATTGATAATCGGCCAGCGTCGACCCGGGCGCGAGCCGCACGATATCCTGCGGACGCAAGGTCCCGACGATCGTGTCGTGACCGCCATTCGAGGTGAACACGATACGGTGTGCCGATGTCAGCGAACTGATATCGACGGTATCGTCACCCGCCGAGCCGTCAATATGAACAGTATTGAGGTTCAGGCTCGTGCTGGCAAAATTGCCGATCAGTTGCACGGTATCACCGTTTGCGGTTCCGGGTGTCGGTGTCGTCGTCACCGTCGTAGTATTGATACGGATCTCCTCGATCTCGCTGAGTTCGGCAATTACGCTCGTCTGCACGCCCCCAATGGGTGGCTGAACGGTGCGCGTGATGACGATTTCGGCCGCGTTGGTCGCGGCAACCACACCCGCGGTCACCGCAGCATCATGGGTGTAGATCCGGTACGTCTCAGTTGACGCAGAGCCGTTGATGACGACCGTGTCCCCGACGGTTCCTTCCGTGCCACCGTTGATGACATCGCGACCGTCGGTCGCAATATCGAAGCCCAACAGGCTGGTCGCGCTCCAGCTAATGGTGTCGTCGCCGGCCCCGCCTGCTATGGTATCGTTCCCGGCACCACCGTTGAGGGCGTCGTTGTCATTACCGCCGTCGAGCGTGTCCGCGCCGGCGCCGCCGTTCAGGCTGTCATTGCCATTGCCCCCGTTCAACGTGTCATTGCCACCGCTGCCGTTTAGGACATCATTGCCGTCGTTGCCGTTGAGGGTATCAGGACCGCCGCGACCGTTCAGGAGGTTCGGACCGGCGGTGCCGTTGAGGGTCTCAACGGCGACGTTGGCATTGTTGCCGACACGCGCCGTCATCACCGATGTCACAGTTTCGGCAGTGCCACCCTGATCGGTGTAGTCGACGACTACGCGCACGAGCTGTCCGACCCGCGCAGCAGGAACAGCGAAGCTCTGTGTAGTCGCCAGTGTCGTCGACCAGGTGAGGCCCTCGTCGGCTGACGCTTGCCAGCGGAAACTGAAGGCGCCGAGTCCGTTCGGGTCGGCGATGCCGGTGGTGTTGGCGGTCAGCACGTTCTCGGCGCCGGTAATCGTCGGTGCCCCGGTCGGCGGGCGGTTGACGATCATCACATCGCGATCGGTGAAGCGCAGCGTCTCGATGTTCCAAAGCTTGTCGATGCCGTCGTCGCCATCGGTGGCATCGGTGTCTGTAACCGTCCAGCTTCCGTCGAGATTATGCTGCCATGTGTAACCGGTCGATACGCCAAAATAGATCGAGACGTCATTGGCGGTATTGTCAGTATCGCCATCAAGGATTTCCCTGATCATCTCGAGCTGGCCCGGATTGAGCGAGCGGTCAAGCATCGCCTGCGACATCGTCTTTCCGTCTGCCAGGTAGATTGGGCTGCCATCCGGGTTGAACCTCAGATTTCCCGCGGCATCAACGGCATTGACCTTCATCGCCATACCGTCCGACGTGCCGATGACCGCGCCTGTGCCGTCCTTGTTGGCATGCACCAGGATGCGAACGTTAAGCCAGGAATCACCATCGATGATGTCATTGCCGGCCCGACCAGTGATCCGGTCGCTGCCGCCACCTCCGAGGATAATGTTTGCGCCGGTGCTGGTATTGAGGCGGATGCCGGGATGGGTGACGCCGAACTCGTCGACGTCGTCGTCGTCAATGCCGGTCAGCAAAGCGCCCAAACCGCGAATGCGGTCGACGCCTTCCTGCGTCAACGCGCTATCGAAGATCGTGCCGCCGACGACTTCCGCGCCGCCCGCGCCGACCGCACCGATCGGCTCATTGCTGCCCCATAGCTGGTCGTCGAACTTCCAGCCGGAAAGACCTTCGGTCGAGTCAAAACGGTCTCGCAGCGTGAGATCCTGCTGGATGTCGAAGCCGTTGATTGCCGGAATACCGTTGGCCGCGATGCCGAGCGCCAAATCGGAATGGGCGGGATTGGGGTCGAACTTGTGGACGCCCCAGTCGAAGCCCAGCATGCCGTTGTTGCGCTGAATGCCGGGACCTTCGAACATGATGTCGTCGCCGGATTCGCCGTCGTAGTCTGTATCGTTGTTCTGGCCGTTCAGGATATCGTGGCCGATGATCGTCGAGTTGAAGAACAGCTGCGAGTTTTCACCTGATAGCGTATCGAAGCCATCGCCACCTTCGATCCAGTCATCGCCTTCGTTGCCCATCAAGCCTTCGTTACCGATACCGCCGAGAACGAAGTCATTGTCTCGACCAGCAAACACCTCGCTGCCATCGGTGCCGGCAAGAATGAAGTCCTGACCTTCGCCCCCGAAGATTGTGTTAAAGCCCGCACCGGCGCTGACGACGTCGTTGCCCGCGTCCCCGCGCAAGAAGTTGTCACCGAACGGATCGACAATGATGTCGTCGCCGTCACCGCCGAAGACCTGGTCAGACTCCGTCTGGGCGTTCAAGTAGTCGTCGCCAGCGTCGCCCCAAAGCGTGTCGATGCCGCGGTCGCCGATCAGCGTGTCGTTGCCTTCCGTGCCCCCTAGTACAACATGCTCGCCGCCGCTGAAGCGCAGATAGCCGCCGTCGCCCTGCCCGTCCCCGTCCACGTCCGCCCCGGGATTTATGCGCGTAACCTTGGGATCAATCGCCTGGAGGATGTCACTGTCCTGCATCGGATCGGCAGAACCTCCCGCCTGGAAGATCGCGTGCCCAGTGGCATCCAGAACAAGATTGGTAATCTGCTTGATCGTGGGATCTAGTTCGAGAATGAGGTCCGGCGTGTCGAACAGCGTGCCCGGCAGGTGCGAAGAATGCGTGTCGCCGAGATCGGTGTTGCGCATGACAAGAGCTGCGAAGGTATTGGGCTCCAGTTCGTTCAGCAAGTTCAGACCCTGCAGACGGCTGAGGTAGTAGAGCCGGTCGCCATTCTGCAGCTTCTCCATCTGGTTTTCGAAGACATAGTTGAAGGTCGAGCCCAACATGCCACCGAATTCAGTCTTGCGTTCCGCCAGGCCGCCGATCCAGAGATCGACGAGGTTGAGGCCAGATTCTACGCCTGCCCAGGCACCGGTACTGTTGAGGAAGGCGATGCGATCGGCAATGCTGGCACCGATGACTGTTCGATCATCGGCCGCTGTGCTCGGATCTCCCAGGATGGTTTCCGTAGTGCCAAGCACCAAAGCGGTCGCGACCGCACGCTTGCCCTCCAGGGTCGTTTCAGCGAGGAGCAATGGATGTGTACCGTATGCGGCGATAAAGTTGACGATCGACAGCGGGTTCTTGAGATTTTGGGCGTAGGCCAGCCAGTTGTCATACGGCTTCAGGTCAATGTTTCCGCTATCGTGATAGAAACCTGCGCGAGCGACGTTGAAAGCTGGAACACCGGTATCGCGTCCGCGGGCAAGATTGAGTGCGGCAAGATCGAGCGGCAGACCGAGGAGGCGATTGCGCAGCGTGTCGACGACAAACTCGTCGATCTCGTTGCCTGCCTGTCGGGTCATGCCGCGAATGATCGCGCCCGCGGCTTCCGAAGCCGTGATGCCGCTAGCCTCGAATGCCTGCGGATTAAGGAATCCGTCGAAGAGCGCGATGTCATCGGCATTCATGTTGATATCGAGCCGATCGATCGTGTCGGTGAGCATCGAGTGTCCGAAGCGATAGACGACATGCGCGAATTCGGCGACGATCGCCGGATTGATATCCGGTGTGTTCGTAAACACGAATGGATTGACAGCCGGCTGAACCTTGCGGGCGAATTCCTCGAAGACAAGGTGCTGGTATTCCATCTCGGTTACGAATTTCGCCGATTGGAACAGGCGTTCGCCGTCCCAGACGAGCGATCCGGTGTTCGCGGGTGTCGGCAAGGCCGTGATTTGATGGTCCTTGTCCAGCCACTGATTGATGAAGGCAAGATCGCCTGAAGCGAGGATCGTCTGCTTGTTCGCGTCGACAAGCCGGTTGTGCTCGGAATGAAAGATGTTGTGAACAGCAGTCAGGCCGATATTCTCGTTGCCGCGCCCATCACCTGTAACGAAATGCGCGTCGAGCATTTCATTGTCGTAGGTCAGTGGGTTTCGGTCATCTGCAATCAGGTCGGCCGCAGTGATCTCGCCGTCGAGATTGACGTCGGCGAGATCGGCCAGGTCAATGACGCCGTTGTGATCGGCATCCTTAATCTGCCCGGCGCCGGCAGCCAGGTCAGCCGCATTGATCACACCATCCCCGTTGAAGTCGAGAACATCCGTATCCGCAACCTGCCTGACCGCAGGCGTTCCGGGGTCATGGTCCGTGTCGACCATGACCGGTTCTGCGTGATGGGCAATGTCGTTCAGGAACGCATGACCGGTGCGGAGCGCCGTTGGGGGGATTGCCAGCCCCGTTGCCGTGCCTTCCAAAAGCCAGTTGGTGGGATGAGTTGCATCCGGCGGCATGACCAATTGCGCAAAGCCGTTCGGTCCGCGGATGAATTCGCCATAAGGGTCAGTTGCGAGCAGCGGCACGTTGAGAACATCGTAATCATCGACAATGAGGCCCAGCATGGTCTTTGCCTGAGCCTTCGTATCAGCCCAGGTAGCGATGCCTCCGTGGCTGCCGTCCAGCAATTTTCCAGTCGAGACGGCGTGCGAGTCGAGTGTTCCATCGCCGTCGGAGTCAACCGAGAAAGCATATTGGCGCAGGAAAACCTGATGCGACGGATGGGAGGTGTAGGTCTGGTTCTGATCTACCCATGGCGTCGTGGTGTTTATCGTTTCATGATGCGTGTCGTCGGCCGTTCCCATGATACCGTCGGCACCGGGACCATCGACCTGCGTGCTGCGGGTAAGGGCCATGAAGTTGGGCGCCCCAGGCGTTGGGTCGTATAGCGGATCATCGGGCTGCAATGGGACGAAGACCGTTCCGTTGCTGCCTTTCGTGATCAGATCAAGACCATGGTCGAAGAACTGACCGAAGAAGGTCATCCAGCCGTTGAACTGCGGCGACAAGCCGACATCAGGCGATTGGTTCGGAATATTCGACAGGTCGGCGTTCGTCAGCTCGACATCGTTGGGATTAACTGCCTCTCCGGGCGCAACCGGGTTCATGCCGGGATGGGCATCTTCCCAGGCGGCAACGGATAGCGGATTGGCAAACCACGCGGCGATCGCCGCTGGGTTGGTTACGGTCATATCGACTATGAGATTGCTGATCGTGCGCGGGTCGGCGTCGACGACGCTTCCTGACGAACCATAGTCAGTGTTGGTCAGCACCGGCGCAGGCGGCGGCCCGAACGGCAAGCTGTCTCCATCCTGATCATTGAGGAAGTTCGGATCGAGCAAACGCGGCAGAATCTGGTCCGCCGCGCCGACAAACTGTCCGCCGGGCAACAGGTTGTTGTTGCTGCCATCGACGTGGCGTAGACCCCAGGGAAGAATTGCGGCATTCGGCCCGATGATCGATTGCAGGCTTTCTCCGGCAACTTCGCGCTCGGCGACGATGATCTGCTTCAGAATGTAAGCAAGGTCGTCCTGGTTGACTGTGAAATTCGGATTCTGCGTGGCCATGTCGATCCCCTCTCCCGAAAAAAAGCCGCCCGTCGGAAAGGACCTTCATCCTTTCCGTTCAAATCGGCAGACAACAAATGACTGTCGGAAGTTGTATATGTGCGTAGGGGCAGTTATCCAGAGTACAAGGTCCATCGAATATTGGCACCAACAGGACAGTCGACATCTGTCACAAAGGTCTAAACGTCGTCGGACACAAGTCGCGATATCGGGGGACTAAAGTCCGATGTTGGTAGGCGGGCGTCCGGCATGGCCTTTGCTCATTTTTCCGAGCAAAGAGCGCCGGCCCGCCTCTGGTTCCATTCATAAAAAATCAACAAGCCTGGACCTTATCGCGCGCGTTCATCGGCGTTCCGCGCTGGTGTCGTGCGCCGACACGCTGGGGGAAATGGGTGCCGCTGGCGATGCAGACCAACTCCCGCCGCGTCCACGGCGGTGTTACGCGAACGATGCTGGACGTCTCCAACGGCCGCCTCGATAGCCGCATTCCACTTCGAGACGCTGATGACGATCTGGATCATGTGTTCAAGCAGATAAACGACGCGCTTTCCCGCCTGGCCGGCCTTGTCGAAGGCATGTGTCAGGTCAGCGCAGACATCGCTCACGAGCTGAAGACGCCGCTCAACCGACTGAGAATGACACTGGAAGAGGCCCGCAGGGTCCACGAAAGACGTCGCCGCACTGCTTGAGGAAGCGCACGGCGAGAGCGGCCAGATAAACGCAACCTTCGAAGCGCTCCTGCGAATATCTCAAATCGAGGCGGGGGCGCGGCGTCTTAAATTTCATTCAGTCGACCTTCGAGACATTTTGCTCCTGATCGATGATGCCTACACCGAGGTCGCGGAGGACAACGACCAGACCTTGACGGTCGAGGAATGCGTGCCGACCCTCGTCCAGGGAGATCGCGAACTGCTCATCCAGATGGTCGTCAACATAGTGGAAAATGCCATCACCCACTGCCCGCCCAAGACCAAGACCAAGATCAACGTCTCCCTTCGATGGGAACACAACTTCGCGGTCGTAAGTATTGCAGACACGGGGACCCGGTATTCCTTCCGCTGAGCGAGAGAAGGTATTCAGCCACCCTTATCGGCTGGACAACAGTCGAACCACACCAGGAAGCGGGCTCGGACTGAGCCTCGTGAAGGCGATCGCAGATCTCCACGGCGCGCAGATCGACGTGGAAGACAATCGTCCGGGTCTGAAAATTTCGGTCCGGCTCCAGGCCGTCTAGTGTTTCAGGTGCTCGTCAGCATTTGATGGCATTGCTCCCTGTATTCCAGTTTTAAGGACCACAGGGCGCAAATGGTTTCCAGGCGTTTCTCGATGATAACAGCATGCCTGGCATTTGCCGGCATCGCGACCGCTTTATATCCGGCGTACTTGCAGCTGGCCGGAAATTTTCACACGGTCATAAAAGGCGAACTCTATCGGTCCGCTCAGCCGAGCCCCCGTCTGTTGGAAACCTATGTCCGGGAAAACGGCATCAAATCGATCATCAACTTGCGGGCAAGCGGTGACAAGGGGACCTGGTACTCCGCGGAGGTGGCAACCAGCCAACAACTCGGCGTCACCCATGTCGACTTTCCGATGTCTGCTTCGAAGGTGATGTCGTCCGAGCGCGCTGATGAACTCGTAAAGCTGATGGCCTCCCTTCCCAAGCCCATCCTGATCCATTGCCAGGCGGGAGCGGACAGGTCGGGCCTTGCTGCGGCGCTCTACAGCAACCGAATAGCCGGTCGCGATGAAGAGACCTCAGAAGGGCAACTGTCATTCTACTTCGGGCATGTCAGCATCCCTGGGCTCTCCGCGGCGTACGCAATGGACGAAAGCTGGGAAAATTTCGAACAGCACAGCCCAACTGCGGGTTAGTTTCCAATTAAAAATGAGCGCGCTGGCGCTTCGCGATCGCAAGAGGAACCGCAAAGTTGTCAGATCGCAAGGACAGTCTATCGCAGCGGCTTGTATGGCTCTGGACATCAGGCTTGCGCCAAAGTGGACCCACGGGGACCTTTGTTGAGGGCCCCGTGGTCCGCCTTCAGCCCCTATGGGCTGCGGTCATTTCTTTAAAGACACCAAGCTTCTTCAGGGAGCTGGTCACTCCCGTGAGGGCGAGGACTGCAACGAAAAGTGCCACCAGCACAATCGCGTAGGAAAGCTCCTGCTGCGTAATCGTGTCGGCGGCGACCCGATAGAACTCCGTTGCCAGGACCGCGATGAGCGTCGACGACATAGTTGAATAGTCCTTGGCGATGACCCGTTTCCAGTTAAATGCCATTCCCTCCGTAGAGGAGGAAAACGCACTGAGCTTGAGACCCCACCTTGGAACATCACGGCAATAGGCGCCATAACCCTCGCCGAACTTGTTGGCGAGAAACTCCTCTTCAGCGTAGACGATGCACTGGTAGATGAACGCGAATAGCAGGCATCCAACGACGACGACGACTGGATTTCCGTGGAACAGGAAAAGTCCCGAGTAAACGAGCATATTCCCGACATAAAGAGGATTACGGCAGACGCCAAACATGCCTTCCGTGACAAGATCATCGGCATAGACCCGTTTGTTCAAACCGCCTCGCCTGATGTAGGCATACCCGACTACGGTTGCACGCAATGCCAGCCCAGCCAGGATAATGACCAGGGCGATGGCGTCCTTCCACCGCTCGAGTTGTGCGCTTCCAAATGTCGTCACCGTGGGTGGCGATGCGACGAACAGTGCGACGATGATCAGCGGGAAAGCCTGGTTCCGGTACTTGAAAAAGAAGGTCCCGATTTTGAGCATCACATTCTTCATGGTATTCCGCCTTACTTGATCGCGACAATGCCGCAGAAATTATACCAGCGGAAGAAGACTTCCGTGCTCTTGAAGCCCACCTCACGAAGCAGTTGAATGTTCTCCTCGAGGCGGTAAGGAATGAGGACATTTTCCAAGGCTTCACGCTTCTTCGATATCTCGATGGAAGAGTAGCCGTTGCGCCGCTTGAAATCATAGTAGTGGTCGATGAAGAGGCGGTTGAACGTGGTGTCCTCACTCGTCAGCTTTTCGATCAGCAACAGGCAGCCGTGTTCGTTTAGCCCGTCGTAGATCGTCTTCATCACGCGTTCGCGAAAAAGCGGTCGCACGAACTGAAGGGTCAGCAGCATTGTAACGACGCTCGCGTTTTCGACGGAGAAGCCGCGATGAAGGTCGGCCGTGACCAAGTCGATTGATCGGTTCGTACCGGATTCCTCGATTTTCTCCGCCGCCTTCTTGAGCATGTCCGGAGCGTTGTCGATTCCGACGAAATCCACGTGGTTGTCAACGATGTGGTCCAGCGCCAGCAGCGTGGTCGCGGTCGAGCAACCAATGTCATAGAGGCTCGACTGCGGCTGGGCAAAATCCCGCGCGAGTTCGCAAACCATCCGCTGCATCTCTCCGTAAAACGGAACTGAGCGGCTGACCATGTCGTCGAAGACGTTTGCAACGGTCGAGTTGAAAGAAAAGTCCGCAACCGCATCGCGTTCGTCGGCAAAAACCTCGTCACGCGAATTCGTATGCAGAACAAGACGGTTAGACTGGTCGGTCATATCCGCTCCAAATATAGCAAATGATGATGGGCGTGCCTTTCCCCAAGACACACCCGGCGCGTAGCGATTTGGCCACAAAAGCCTGACGGTAACCTGAAAGCCTACCGCTCACGTCGATGGAGAAAGAAACCGCCTGAAGGCAAGCCAGCAGGTCAGCGCCCACACGCTGCCCGCGAACCAACCAAAGAATACATCAGTAGGGTAGTGCACGCCAAGGTATATTCGGCTGAGGCCGATTGTGCACAGCAGCAGGCCGACCACCATGAAGACATATACCTTCTGCGCAGGACTGCGCAGAAATCGGACCAAGACGGCAGCCAACGTCAGGTATGTTGCAGTCGAGACCATGGCATGACCGCTGGGGAAACTCGCATCGGCGACGGAAACCAAATGGGTGACCACATCCGGTCGCGGTCGCGCTATCCATATCTTCAAGGCATTGCTGCACAGCCATCCGCCAACAAGGCCTGCTGATACAAAAAGCGCATCAACGGGACGACGACCGATCAGGAGGAATCCGACCGTCGCCAAAACGATCAACAGAAGCACGGCCACACCGCCGAGGCTGGTGTAGTTTACCATCGCGGTTCCAAGCCAAGCCGGACCTACAGGTCGGGTAACGTCATCGGCGTGCCTCAGCGAGAGAAGAATCGCCTGATCCCAACCAAGAGTATCGCCCTCGCGGACTTCTATGGCCAGGTGCAGCAGCGGAACTGCCAACAGCGGCAATGCGATGGGAGCAGCCCGCAACGCTGAAGTCCAATTCAGCCGCACGCGAGTACTGTCTAGAGGCCCCTTCATTGCCTGATGTGCCTTATTCGCGAAGAAAGCTCATTCAGATCGAAAGGCTTGACCAGGAAATCTGTGGCACCTCCCCTCATGCCGGCCAACCGATCGCTGTATTGATCCTGTGCCGTCATTATGATCACCGGAACCCTTTCACCCCCTCCACGGATGTCGCGCAACAGCGAGAGGCCGCTGCCGTCCGGTAACCGGAGATCCAGAAGCACAAGGTCGTATTTTTCCGACACAAGCTTGCGGGAGGCATCCGTCAGGTTGACGCACCAGTCCACGTGGTGGCCATCAGCCTCCACGTGCGCTGACACTGCGTCCCCGATTTCGACGTTGTCTTCAACGACAAGCACGTTCACCCGGCTATGCTCCTATCGTTCTCGTTGCCGTCGTCAGGAGTTCCCGCGTGTGCATGCAGCGAACACGTCGAGCTTGCGGTCGTACACAGAAGTCGACACGCTCATCATGCCAAGTACGCTGTGGAAGAGATTGTCGTGGGACGTCGGCGACGACGTTTCCTTTCGAAGACACGAGGGATCCAGGCCCATGGATTTCGTGAAATCGTCGTCAAACCAGGTCAGGAACGGCACATGTGTCTGCTGGGAGGGCGCAAAAAGGTACGGCGTGCCATGGAGGTATAACCCCTTCTCGCCCAAGGACTCCCCGTGATCCGACATATAGATCATCCCTGCGGCCATCTGGCCCGACCGGGCCTTGAGACGATCTATCACCGTCGCAAGGAAGTAGTCCGTGTACAGGATGGAGTTGTCGTAGGCATTGACGATCTCCCCAGCCGAACACTTGCCGAGTTCCGGCGTGCGACAGTCGGGAACGAACGTACCTTGATGCTCGGGATATCGGAGATAGTAGGCGGGACCATGGCTTCCCAGTTGGTGCAGCACCAGGACGCTGTCGCCCTTGACGTGGCTTAGCCACTGGTCGAGCTTGTCCAGGAAAATGCCGTCGAGACACTCTCCCTCCTGACAGAACCTCGGATCCTTCGAGCCCGCCAGATCGAGGTAATTGATGCGATCAGCGACACCCTTGCTTCCAGTATTATTGTCGAACCACGCAATGTCGATCCCGGCATGCGCAAGCACGTCAAGGAGGTTCTCGTTGCCCATTGCCTTGGCGTGGCTGAAGTCCGACCGGCCGAACCGGGAAAACATGCAGGGGATTGACGTCGCCGTCGCCGTTCCGCAGCTCGTCGTATTCGAGAAGTAGACGACGTTGCGGGCCTTCAGTTGCGGATTCGTCTCGCGTTCGTAGCCCCCAAGCGAGAAATTCTCGGCGCGCGCAGTCTCGCCCGCGACAATGATTGTCACGCGAGGCTTGTTGATAGCGGTCACCGGCGGCCTGACGGCAGCATCGACCCCGACAGGCTGAACAACGATCGCGGCTTCTTTGCGCAAACTGAGGAAATATCGCGCGGTGCTGACGATCGGCGTCACGGGGTTGAAGCTTTTTGTGATGTCCCTCCGCTCTCTGACGGCCGCCGTATACTCGCGCGAGTAAGTTGCACCACAGACGCTGAATATCGCGAGCGAGGCAAGGATCGCGACAACGTTCCAAACGACCTTTCGCATGAACGGGTGGTGGTCGACCTTCACCCAGCCGATGAGCATCGATGGCAAAATGCCGAAGATGGCGACATGGACGATGAGATCGGGGGTGATCAGATGCTGGGCTTCAGCGGGCGTGGTTTCCATCGCATTGCGAATCATGTCGCTGTCGATGACCACCCCGAAGGTGTCAGTAAAATGGGCGGCCACCGCTGCAACCATGACCAGAAAGATCAAAAAAGGCTTGATCAGATACTTGGTAGAAAACGGCGTGACGGCGGCGACGAACAGCGCCGCCATTGCGAGATACAGCGCCCACAAGGGACCGCTGCCGCTACCGAGATAGTCCGAAGCCTTCTGCCAAAATGTGTTGTTGCAGGAAACAAGAATGTAGCAGCTAGTAAGGATACAGAGCTGGATGCTGCCAATCCTCGGCCGCATCGAGCTCACATTTGCAGGCATTTTCGTCAACTTTAACTCTCCGACGCAAACCTGCTTTTGGAGAGTATTGCTGACAATTACCTGAAATCGGCAAAAGCCGCCGAGCAAGTAAAGACCAAGGCGGCCGCGTGCTTCGCGCGGTCGCCTTTCACCTTCATGACATGCGTCTATTCGCAGACGCGGACGCTTTCCACGTGCCAGCCACCGTCATAGGCGTTCTGCACGCCGCGATCCTCGACCCCACAGTGCAGCGCGCAGGCGGCGGACCGGGATCGACACAACGTGGTTCATGGTTGTTGGCGATTGCACCGCCTACCAGTCCGCCAATGACGCGGCGGCAATTTCGCCTGCCACGGCAGCACCTGTGTTGTTATGATGATGGTGATGTGATCGGGCAAGCGTTGGTTCGACAATACCTGTACTTGCGGCAACGACCGCAATGACTCCTGACAAAATGAACTTCTTCATCTTCCCGTCTCCAGATCTGACATTCTCGCCCGGCACCGGCTCCGCGCTGCGCAAAACGCGTGGGTCCTAAGCTACCGGATGTTCCAGAGAGAAAACGCATGGAACCCCACAAATGGTTCCATGCTGATTTTGACGCGATGACAAATATTACTGCAAATACAATGAACTACATGCGAAAACGCCCAAGGAAATAGCCCGGCCGCATACGAAGGCAGTCCGATGCCAGACTGCCCTCCCCTGTCAGGCGGCTTGATCAGTCTTTGAATTTGCGACGCGCTGCCCTGGCGACGCTCTCGGCGAGGATGAGCAAGCATCCAATGAAAAGGATGGCCGCACCCAGTAGTCCGTCGATGCCCGCATATTTGACGAGCCCCCCCGTAAGCGCGATCAATAGGGTTGCAAACAGAGCAAGCGCCCCGTCATCGATGAACAGGCCAACCGTTTCTTTCAGGATTATTTTCAGGATGTTCATCGTGCGACCTGCTTCGTATGGGTGTCAAAATACTGTTGGAGCATCCGAACCAAGCCGAACGACACGACGATCAAAACGGTGAGAATTGGGATCAGTGAAAGGTCAGCTCCCGGCCACTCGGCGCCGATACCCTCGCCGACCCAGAAGATGCCAAACGCGCTGAGGAGCAGGCCGACGACGAACTTGAGGCTGTTTTCGGGAACCGTGGAAAGCGGCTTGTGCACGAACAGGCCGATCACGAGAATGAGGAGGCAGGCTGCCAACGCGCCGATACTCGCATAGCCGATCATGCCGTGGCCAGCACCCGTTGCAATGACGATGAAGACCACCTCCACGCCTTCGAGCAGAACAGCCTTGAATGCCGCGATGGCGGCCAGGACGTTCGCGCGCCTGTCGGATGCCTGACGTCGAAGGTTGTCCGTCTCTTCTGCGAAGACCTTCTCTTCGTCATGGAGCGCAATGAAGCCGGAGGCACGCAAAATCGCCTTGCGAAGCCACCGCAAACCAAAGAGGATCAGCAAGCTCCCAATCACGAACTGCATGAGTTCGATCGGTATCATTCCGAGAAGCGGTCCGAGCGCGAGCACCAGGATCGCCAGGACTGCGAGGGCAAGGCCAGTTCCGATGAACGCCGGACGCCAGCTTTGGGTCACGCCCACCGCAAGGATGATTGTAAAGGCTTCCACGACCTCGACGAGGGAGCCGAGGAACGACGCCGTTATCGTCGAGGTTATGCTTGTTATCGTCGTCATTTGATCTGTCCGTTTTTCTCGGTGGTGTTCATGCAGGCAACACAGTGCAGCGCTCCGGCGGGAGCGAGAATGCGAGCGGCGAGCCCGGCTGTTCGCGACGCGGCCAGTCGATGCGCACCACGTCGCCTCCCACCCTCACTTGAAGCCTCCAGCAGCGCCCATGAAAGGCACTGTCGAGGACCTCGCCGGTCAGGTTGTTATCGGGATAATCGGTAGCTGGCCGGCCATCTTCGGGCCGGACAACAAGCATGGCGGAACCGTTGTGTCCGGGCGAGCTATGGTTGAGGATCGCGCCGTTATTGCCGACCGCAAATCGGAGCTCGCGCGCTGTCCCTCGGGGAGAACCCTCCAAGGAAGCGTGCGACGAAAGCGTTTGCCGGCGCGGCGTAGATATCTTGCGGGGCCGCGAATTGGACAATTGAGCCGCTATCCATCACCGCCAGGCGATCCGATACCGCCATGGCCTCGACTTGATCGTGCGTGACGTAAAGCGCAGTGATGCCTTCGAGACGAATGAGACGCATCATCTCGGTGCGAAGATCGTCTCGAAGCGCAGCGTCGAGGTTGCTGAGTGGTTCATCGAGCAAGAGCAGCCTCGGGCGCATCGCCAAACAGCGAGCAATCGCCACCCGCTGCTGCTGCCCGCCGGAAAGCTCGCTGGGACGGCGTTCGGCCAGCGGGCCAAGCTGTGTGATGTCCAGGGCGTGGTCAACGCGCCCTGCGATCTCGCTGCGCGGAAGTCTCCTGACCTCCAGGCCAAAGCTCAGGTTTTTTCGAACCGTCATGTGTGGCCACAGAGCGTAGTCCTGAAATACGAGCCCTAGGTTGCGATCTTCAGGGGCAACAGCGCTATCGCGGGTCCACACGGTGTCCCCCTGGATTCGGATGGAGCCATTGTCGGGCGTGACAAGGCCGGCAATTGACCTGAGCAAGGTCGACTTGCCCGAACCGCTTGCACCAACAAGCGCGACGACCTCGCCTTGCTGGACGCTTAGATCGAGCGACCTCAGGACCGGCTTGCCGCCGAGCGATTTCGAGAGAGAAAGGCATTCAAGAGCGGGCTGGTTCACGATCGACCCTCCGATCCGTTTGGAGTTTGTTGATCGCCGCCCCGATGGCCGCGACCACGGCAACGGCGACAAGGGTAACTAGCGCAAGCGCGCAGGCAACGGCGTCGCGATCTTGCGTGAAGTCGTTTACGATCAGAGCCGCCAGCGACGGTCCGGCACTCGGCATCAGAAATTGCGCCATTGGAAGCTCGAAAATCGACCTTATGAGCGTCACGCCGAATGCCACCGTGACAGCACGGCGAATAAGGGGAACGACGACCCGCTGCAGGTGCTGTGTCGGCGTCGCGCCCGAAAGCCTGGACGCCTCTGCGAGAGATGGACCGAGCCGATCCAGGGCCGCCCAAGGAAGATCAGGCAATAGGGAAGTGCCGCCGCGGCATAGCCGATCACGAGCAAGGCACGTGATCCGTAAAGGCCCGTATCCTTGAAGCCGATCAGGCGGTTGTAGAGAAGGATATAGCCGAAGGCCAAGATTATCCCGGGAATGGCGACAGTCACCATCGCCAATCCGGCAGAGACCAGCCTCGTCGTGCGCGAAGCCATCGCGATACGGTAGGCAAACAGCGTTGCGAAGGTGACCGCGACGCACGCGGCCAGGAAGGCATAGACAAAGGTCCAGATGAGCGCCTGTCCGGCAACGGTGGTCGCGTCGAACACCGTGCGGATTGCATCCAACGAGAAGTTATCTGGTGAAAGCGCTGCAGCAAGCGATACCGTGAATGCTCGCAGAGCGATCGCCATAAGGGGCACGATAGCCGATGCAAAGCTGAGCGCTGCAAGCAGGATTACGGCCAACAGCTGGTATGGTCCAAGGCTATACGTGGAGAGGTCACGATTGCGGCCCGTCAGGAACCGGGTATCCCGATTGCCGCCGCTCAACGCCGTTGCGAGGATGGATCCGGACACAAGGAAAACAAGGAACAAGGCCTGCGCACCGGCTGCAGCGAAGTCGACCGGGAAGCTCGCTGTGGCGGCATAGATATTGTAGGTCAGAAGGCCGAAGTTCATGGAACGGGCGATCGTGTTGGCAATACCGAAGTCGCCGACGATTTCCGCAAAAGTGGTCAGAAGCGCCAATGCGATGGCTGGAAGCAGCATCGGAACCACTATCCGCCTCGTCACCTGAAATGGACGAGCCGATGCCATGCGCGCCGCGTCGACAAACTCGCCGCCGAGCCCCTGCAGCCGCGAGCGCGCTATGAAGTAGGGAACAGGAAACAGCGATATCGCCAGAATCATGAGCAATCCGACCGGACTGAAAAAGGCGGAAGCGTGTTCAGGGCTAAGGATGCCGAGATACACGACGTAGCCGCCCGGCGACATGAGCAATACCCACGCCAGCCCCTTGAGATAGCCCGGCGTCGCAAAAACCGCCCAGGGTACAAGTTGCCACAGTCTGCGGCCCTTCACGCTTGTCAGGGTCAGCACGAGGGCCAACGTGACCCCCAATGCCGTCGATACGAATGCTCCAACAAAACCGAGTACAACCGTGTTTACGATGCCACGCAACAGCCGAGGCGATGAGGCAAGGCGCGACAGTGCAGCAAGCGAAGGCTCCATGGTCGGTGACACTGGATCGAACATTCGCGGCAAGACGGCCTGAGCGAGAACGAGGAGCAGCGGTAACCCGATAAGGATGAACGAAACAGCCCAGAGGAGCGGTGCTCTGCCTTCCCAATTGGGCCGTCGGGGGCGGATTTGAGCTTTCATGACATCAATTCTCGTCTTGGCACTCGGGCAGAAAAGGGGCGCGGGTGTGCACTTACGCCCCTCGGCGTCTATTCAGGGAACGAACTGATCGCGGAACCACTGCTTCCATTCGGTTTCGTTGGTCGCTGCGGTCTTGTCGTCCAGGATTTTCCAGGTCGACGTATTGTCGACCCGGGCGCCACGACCGGTCACGCCCTTGATGACAGGAGCGAAGTATCCGTCGCCGCCTTCGGTCTTCAGCATCGCGGTTTCGCCGTCCTTGGTGAGCAGGAACTCGACGAAGGACTTTGCCTGATCTTCGTGCTTCGAAATCGCAGCAATTCCCGCACTCGCCGGGATTGCGACCACGCCATCAGAAGGATAGACGATGGAGACCGGCTCCTTCTTGTCGATCAGGGCGTAAATTGAATTATCCTGCTGGATCGCAAGTGCCGCATCGCCCGTGATCAGCGACTTGTTCACGGCACCACCGCTCGGAATGCCGCTCAGCGACTTGTTTGTCAGGATACTTTGAAGCTCGGTCTTTCCGGCGTCCACACCCTTGGCTTCGAAGTAGCCCGCGAGCCATTGGAACGCTGGACCGGACAGGTTGGGATCCTTTGCCGCGACCTTGCCTGCAAACGCCGCCAGCTCGGTCCACGACCGGGGTGCGGTAACCCCGTTCAGCTTGCTATCATTCACAGCGATGGCGGTCGTCGATACACTCACCGGGAAATATGCTTGACTTTCCGGCACCAACTTCCGGCCGAGTTCGGTATAGTCCACGTTGTCGGCCAGTCCAGGTTCCGGCTTGAGAATGCCCTGCTGCGCCAGGCGGCTCATCACAGCAGAGCCTTCGACCCAGATGACGTCGAACCTCGGGTTGTTGCCTTCCGCAGCAACCTTGCCCAGGAGTTCGCCCGTCGAAAGCCGGACCAGGTCTACTTCGATCCCAGTCTTTTGCGTGAATGCCTTGCTCGCACTTTCGACGGTGTCCAGCGCTGAATAAACGACTAGCTTGTCGGCAGCCGACGCCATGCTGGCAGCAGCGAATGCACAAGCTGAAAGACCAAATGCAATTGTGCTCCTGATCATCTCACAATTCCTGAGGTTTATCTTAAAGTTTCACACAGTACGCATGCGGATTATAAATCATCTATATTTCACCTATATTACAAACTTGAAAATAGTTACTTTCTTTTAGGGTTGGACCTTACACCCCTCTTCTGCCAAAGCTTGTCGATCGAGCCTCTGAGTTCAGCGAAGTTGGCCAGAGATTCGAGAGCAGCGGAGCGGTCGCGGTCCGCCATCGCGACGATCATTGCTTCCACAAGGACCATCGTCGCACCGTGCATGGCAAGGTGATCGGCTTTTCCACGGGGCGTCGGCAAGATCTCAGCCGTCCGTTTGCGTATGAACGGGCCGAGCGTATCCCCAACCAAGACAACAGGAACGTCGTGCTCTTCGGCGTAGTCGAGGATCACCGACACTTCCCGATAGATCGGAGCGTTGGCGATCATCATCACCGCATCTCCCTGCCGCAAGCCGAGAAGACTGTCGGCCAGGCCAATTCCGGTATCGGACAAGGGTACCGTAGAGAGGCCGATGCGATTGAATTGCAAAGCGGTATAGTTTGCCACGTATCCGGACGGGCCGATGCCAAAGACGAAGCGGCGATTGGCAGAAAACAGTATGTCGATTGCGCGGTCGAAGGCCGAGGAAAAATCCGGCGACGTCATTGCGTCAATGCTTTCCTGATGAGCCCTGAGCACATGGCCAAGTGCTCCCCCTGTCGTGTTTGCCACATCGGCGAGCGTTCGGCTTAGTCTTCCTTCAGGACTGGTCGCCGTCAGATCAGCGAGGATGGCTTCGCGCAGAGAAAACAGGCTGTCAAAGCCGAGCGAACGCGCGGCTCGCACCACGGTTGCGTCGCTCGTCCCCGCCTTCTCGGCGATCTCGGCAGCCGAGTTCAACAAAACAGCTTCCTTCTGCGTCCGAAAGAACGATGCCATTTTCTGTTCGGCCGGGGAAAGCGAGGCAAAGTTGGCCTCTATGCGCTCCTCCAGGGAGCCATCACCAAGCACTGCACCTTCGGTCATCAAACCCACCATGTCGTAATCACTACAGGATATCGTTATGCGTAATGTCTGTTTCAATAAAATGACAGGAAGGTGCATTGGGCTCCGGCAGGGCGCGGCTCCCGTCGGCAGGTCCAAGCCTCGGCAACGACGATTAGGTGCCAGGAAGAGTGGTTCAGCGCTCACAGTCATTAAGCTGACTGTCAGCTATGGAAATTAAGCTGACGTCAGCTACAAAGGAACCCGACAATGCAGTTCAGAACCGACAAAGGTCGCATCCAATGCTACGCTTCCTATTACGACAGCAGCGCGAAGCGAACCCGGCAGAAGCTGGTTTACATCCTCGGCAAGTATGGGATCAATACCAGGCCGACGCCCGACCAGCTCATTCCGGACTTCGGCACCCCAGAGCAACGCCAACGCTGGAGCGATGAGATCGCCGCCTACATCGATGAGCACAACACAGTTCTGACAACAGAGCGCGTTGAGCGTCTTCCGCTCGCTCTGAGGAGCAACGTCGACGCCATCCTTGCCGACCTGCGCAGCAAGACCCCGATCCTTAACGTGTGGCACCGGGCCCGCATCAAGACCGAGATCGAGCGGCTGGCCCGCGGCGTCGGCCTTATCACCCGCGCGAAGCCGAAGCCAGCAAAGAAGGCCAAGCCATCTGCGACGTCGAATCCAGTTTAAAACCCGCCGCCTAAAAGCGCATACCGCGCCCCGGATCCGCATCGGAGGACGCGCTACTCCCCTACCCTTAAAGGCCCTGGCCAGCTCGGCCACCAAAGCCGCCAGCGGCGCTTTTTCAGTTTGTCGTCCAACGTGCCACGCGCACGCCCAGTCTTGCTAGTTGGCTGCCGGGGCTGACTTGAAGGTCCCGATTTTCGACCTGGAAATGACGTTTCTGAAAGGTGCCTTTGACGTTGAAGACGGACTTGATCATTCCGCACCGCGTCAGACCATCGGCCTCCCGCAGCAGCTTTCAATCGCTGGCTCCCGGGCTTGAAGGAGACAGAGTGGGTCCAGCCACCCCGGCTCGATATGGCGGAAGAAACGCCGCACCCGTCATTTGCCGGCTAGTTTGAACAAACCGCGGCTTCCCTTTCAAGCTTTCGCGCATACTCGGTAAGTGGATAGCAAAGGACAAAGAAAATGAGGGCGACCAACCCGTAAACCTTGAAAGGTTCGAATGTTGCATTGTTGATCGCGTTTGCCGTTCGCATCAGCTCCTCAAAGCCAAGAATGGACGTCAGGGCCGTACTTTTGATGAGCTGCACGAGAAACCCGACGGTCGGTGCGCGCGTTATCCTGAAGGCCTGCGGGAGGATAATGAGACGAAGCTCTTGCAGGCGATGCAGACCGAGACTTGCGCCAGCGTCCCACTGACCGCGCGGAAGCGCCTCGACACCGCTACGCCAGATCTCGGCGAGATATGCGCTTGCATAAAATGTGAGCCCGCACACGGCAGCCGTCCATGGCTCGATTCGAAAGCCCAGCATGGGCAAACCAAAGAACATCAGGAAAAGCTGCATCAGGAGCGGTGTTCCCTGAAACAGTGCAATGTAACCTGACGCCAGACGCCTTGGCCAGAAACCCGTCGATATCCTCGCAAAGAGGATTGCCATGCCGACGCTCGCCCCGCCGACGAACGCAGCAATCGACAAGAGCAGCGTCCAACGCGTCGCGAAGACAAGATTGCGCAAAATATCCCAGAACGTGAACTCGATCATGATATTCCCGCTCCCAGGAACCGACGACCGCCAGCGATCAGCAGTCGCCTGAGGCTTGCCGACATGGCAAGGTAGATCAGGGTCACGACAAGGTAGGTCTCAAATGAACGAAACGTACGGGCCTGCAGAAGGTCAGCCTCTTGCGCCAGTTCGCGAACGGAGATCTGTGAGACCACAGCCGATTCCAGCATCATGATGACGATCTGACTTGTCAGGGCCGGAAAGATAATCTTGAGCGCCTGGGGCAAGACGACCTTGAAAAATACGTGCCTGGGCTTCAGCCCGAGCGCGCGCGCTGCTTCGCTTTGCCCTTTGGGGATAGCGTCGAGGCCAGCGCCAACGACCTCGGTCGTGTAGGCGGCCATGTTCAGGGTCATTGCGAGCAATGCCGCGGTTACCGGGTTAAGACGGATGCCGAGGCTCGGCAGGCCAAAGAAGATAAAGAACAGTTGGACCAGGAATGGCGTGTTGCGGATGACTTCCACGTAAATGCCAACGGCCCGGCGCAACCATTGAAACCGACTTCGGCGCGCCGCGGCACCAAAAACACTCAGTATCGTCCCAAAGACGGTGGTGCAGGCAATCAGAAAAAACGTCATGCCCGCGCCGTAAGCAAGCGCCCCCGCACCGCTCCAGAGCCAATCGAAGCCAAGGCTATAGGTCATCGCCACTCCTTTCACGGCGCGGAGCAGTCATGTCGATCAGTCCTTGAGGTTTTCAGGATTGAGCGGCGTCTTCAGCCAGGCCTTTGAACTTGCGTCGAGTTTCCCCTCGGCGATCATCTTGGCGACCACGTCGTTGACGGCGTTCTTCAGGCCATCCTCGCTCTTGCGCAGAGCGATGTGCGAAGGCGACGTCAGGAGCTGGAACTTCTGCTCCGGTTTCAAGGCGTCCTGGCGTGCCAGGACCTGCGCACCAACATCGTTTCCAACCACCATCAGCTGGGTTTGACCCGAGATGAAGGCCTGGATGACGGAATTGTAGTTTTCGAAACGCTGGATGGTTGCCGATGCGGGTGCTGCGGCCGTCAGGGAAGTGTCTTCAAGCGTGCCGCGGTTGACGGCAATCGTCTTGTCGGCAAGATCGTCCTTGCCGCTGATCGCGACTGCTGCCGGCCCGATGACCGCAATATAATACGGCGCGTAAGCGGCTGCGAAATCGAGGACTTCGGCGCGCTCCTTCGAATAGCCGACGCTCATCAGGATATCGACGCGCTTGTCGTTCAGATAGGCAATCCGGTTCTGTCCGGTCACGCTTACGAGGTTGAGCTTCACGCCAAGACTGTCGGCAATGTTCTGGGCGACATCGACATCATATCCCTTGAGGCTCATGTCGGCGCTGGCCGATGAGAATGGGGGGAAGTCGGAGAAAATGCCGACGCTGATTTGGCCGGCAGCCTTGATGTCTGCAAGGTCGTCGGCATGGGCCGACAGTCCGACCAGAGTGAATGCTGCGGCAGCGGCGATGGTTCGTCCAAGTTTGCTGATATTCATTTTTCTGTTCCCTTTTTTGGTTCTGGATGGTCGAGGAGATCCTTGCTGTCTCAGGCGGCGCGCTTGCGAGCGGATGGACTGAACATGGCAAGGCAAAGCAATTCGAATAGGACCTGCGCGGCTATCTGGGCGGTGTTGGACGTCGCGTCATACTGGGGCGCGACTTCCACGACGTCGCCGCCCACAAGATTTACGCCTCGAAGACCCCGCAAGATGGCGAGAACTTCTCTCGGGAGCAATCCTCCTACCTCAGGCGTCCCGGTTCCCGGCGCAAACGCGGGATCGAGGCTGTCGACATCGAAACTGATATAGGTTGGTCCGGAGCCGACTACCTCGAGAGCGCGTGATATCACCGCCTTGATGCCCATCTCCGCGACTTCCTCGGCGTGTATAACCGTCATTCCCGACGCAAAGGAGAACTCCCAGAGATACTCGGCTCCTCCACGAATGCCGATCTGAATCGTTTTCTTAGGGTCAAGCACACCGGCAAGGACAGCCTCTCGGAACGGAGCGCCGTGGTGGAACTTGGAACCCTCGTACGGGCCAGCGGTATCGCAATGGGCATCGATGTGAATCATTCCAACGGGCGTGCGACTGGCAAATCCCTTAAGAATGGCGCCGGAAATGGAATGATCTCCGCCCACCGACAGGGGTAGCACCCCAGTATCGGCGATCATGCGGTAGCTGGCTTCGATATCCGCATGGCATCCGGCGAGATCAAAGCGGCTTCTCATCGGAACGTCGCCGACGTCAGCGACCTTGAGCTTGCCCATTGGGGCCACCTTGAGAACATGTTCGTAGGGGCCAACACGTTCGATCGAGCGAACCGCGCGCGGACCCAACCGCGACCCGGCGCGATTTGTGACACCAAGGTCCATCGGCACGCCGATCAGCGCCACATCCAGCGCTGCAAGAACGTCGGCCCTGATGCCGTTTTCGATAAAGGACGCGCCAAGGAACGTCGCCGGGTCCGCAAACGGCCACTTGCGGCTGTCGCCGTCCTTGAAGACACTTGCCGCAACTTCACGAAAGTGCGGGTCGTGCATTTCGCCGCCGGCGGCATTGCCGAAGCGACGGCGTAGGTCTTCCAGAAAATCCTGGTCAATCGTCAAGATAAGCTCCCCCGGCTCTCGGTCCGAGATGGCATCATTCGCCTAGCCAGAATCCTTTACAACCTTGATATTTCGTGAGGGCCTATAACGATTTCTGATAGCCTTGCAGCCCCAAGCGCCATTTTCGGCCACCGACCGTTCAGATTACTTTATAAGGGCAAGGGCGATCCTCGGCCCGTTGCCTCCCGGATGAAGATCGTTCAATGTCGAATTTCGCTGTCATGAGTAGAATTCGGATAGCGCGCCTTTAACGCAACCGAAGACCCTGTCGAATGCTTGATCTCGACTCATATCTGCTGCGGGCATTCCTGACGGTCGCCGAAATTGGAACGGTCAACGGCGCCGCTGCCAAATTGCATCGAACTCAAGCGGCGGTCAGCATGCAAATCCGCAAGCTCGAGGAGCTCGTGGGGGTAACGCTCTTTTCTCGATCCTCCAAGGGGCTCGAGCTCACGGCTCACGGCCAGGTCATGGTGGCCTATGCCCGGGAGATTGTGCTGCTCAGCGATGAGGTCGGCCGTCGGCTCACCGGAAAGGTACTCCAAGGGCGAATCCGTCTCGGGGTCGTCGAGGACTTCGCCGCTAGTCGACTGATCAATATCCTTCGTGATTTCAGGACCCAGAACCCCAAGGTAGATATCGACATAATCGTCGAGCCCAACCGGCGTCTGGCAGAAATGTTCGAAGAGGGAAAGCTCGATCTTGCCGTATGCGACATCACCGTCCTCAACAGGAAACCTATACTGATCTGGACCGAGTATCTGACATGGGTCGTCAGATCGGATTTTGTGGTCGACGCCAGCAAACCGCTCCCCGTTATCATGTTTGATGAAGGCTGCCCCTGGAATCTCCAGACCATAGCGACGCTGTCGCAGCGAAACATAAAATGGAAGACGGCCTGCGTCGCTTCCACGTTGGTTGCCATGGCGACGGCGGTCAGGGTCGGCATCGGTGTCGGTCCCATGCTCGAGGCAACGATCCCGGAGGGATGTCGTGCGCTCGACAAGGCCGCCGATCTACCTGGCGCTGTGCGCATCGAGATTGGATTTTATGCTCAGTCAGAGGCGTCCGAAGGCGCCCGTTATCTTGTCGAGTTCGTGTCGCGACACACCGCGATGACCGACCGCCCATAACATTCCGTTATAGCCGCGAAAAATAAAACGGCCTGTTCAACTGGCGCGGTGGCTGCAATTTGGCCTTGGCAGCAACCGACGCGCCAATTGAAAC
The DNA here is from genome assembly GCF_014193145.1 of Rhizobium sp. BK060. NCBI lineage: Bacteria > Pseudomonadati > Pseudomonadota > Alphaproteobacteria > Hyphomicrobiales > Rhizobiaceae > Rhizobium > Rhizobium sp. BK060. The sequence continues at coordinate 84,032 of NZ_JACHYW010000017.1, read as the reverse complement.
AGGGAAACCGGCCGATGGCTATCGAGCACCCGACCGTCGACGAGGAGTCGCCACTTCAAACAGTCCATATCATCGGCCAGACCGCCAGTTTTGCCGCCGGGGGCAGCGTTCGTGCACAGGCTGCCGAGATTCTTGATCGCATCGATGCCCTGCTCGCGATGGAGGGCACGGACAAGTCAGAACTGATCCAGGCCAACATCTGGCTTCGCGATCTCGGGTCTTTTGCAGAAATGAACGCGGTTTGGGAACAGTGGGTACCTGCGGGCACAACACCTCGCCGAACAACTTTTGAAGATCATGGTCTGCCAGCACCATGCGACCTTCGAATCGACGTGATCGCCTGGCGAAAGAACCAGGAGTCCGCCTCGTCGTAAAGGCGTTGATGGGATGCCTGCCGCAGAAAACGGCGCCTCCCGAAACACGTCCCGCAGGAATTCGCATCGCTCGTCAAGAAACCGCTTGAGCAGCGCCCTGCCTTCGCATCGCGCTCGTTCAACTCAGCGACCAGGCCGTCGATCGCGTGCGCTGGAAGGCACTGAGCGGGATACCCCGAACAACGGCAGCCCAGCCGGTAAACGTATCGATCACAGCCCACCGGCCATCGAAGATCTTGCTGTTTTCAGCGCGATAGCGGGGGTGCTGACCGGTAGGACGCTCCGAACGAGCCATGACGCCCATCTGCCATCGTGGAATGCGTGAGATACGGATTGTAGGGCATCGAGCGGCGCCGCTGTACGCACTTAGTTAGGTGCCTCCCGTATCCCCGCGATTGTCAATTGGCAGTGATACGCGCGATTTTGCGTGTGGCCGCGAGACCTCTGTGGTCAAAATATCCATTTCCATCCATGAGGTGCCAGGTGAGCAACTCTTCAAACGAAGCACGGTTGGATAAGATGGTCGCAGCAAACAATGCTGCCGGGCAGTAGCTGTCGAAGGAGATGGTGTGATGCTTTGCGAGCGGCGGTTCGAGCGGCCAATCGCCGCCGCCAATGTCGATGCCGTCAGCCGAAAGCCGCACTGTCATACCTTCGAGCCCGAAGTTGGCCTTCGCGAGCCAGGCGAGGAGCCGCGCAATCTCTTTTTCCGCTTGGAGGCGGGCATCCCGATGCCCAGGCTTGCGGTATGCTTTGGGCTGCCCCAGGTCAAAAATTCGGTCGAGGGTGGACGGGATGATCGAAGCGTCCAAGACACGGCCTCCCGGGAAACGAGCCATTCTCAGGCGCTTGCTGCAAGCTTACCGCGGATGTTGATTGCGAACTGCCATTTGGACCTCGATGCTGACAGCCACCTGAAACGAGCCGCGCGCAAGGAGACGCAGTTCACCTGCGCCTCCAAGCTTGGGCTTTCGCAGTCACTCCCCTTCGACGATTTCCTTCGGCAAGGGCGAGCCGTGGTACTTTTGGTAGATCTCGTTCAGCTTGCCGTTCTTCAGGTTCTCCTTGATCCACTCGTCGAGCTTCGCAAGCAATTGTGGCTCGCCCTTGCGCACGCCAATCGCAAGGTTGAGAACACGGATCGTGATCTTGGGTTCAAAGGCCTTCGCCGTATCCTTTTCATGGATCTGCTTCACGAGCGTTGCCGATGTTGCAATGATGCCCGCCTGCCCTGACACGGCCGCAGTCACCATGGTCGCGTCGTCATCGTAGCGGGCGATCGTAAAGCCCTTTTCCGACGCCAGCTTGGTCAGCTCGGTATCCTGCGTGGTGCCGCGGGTAACAGTTACCGTCTTCCCCTTCAGGTCGGCCCAGTCTTTTATTGGTGAGGCAGCAGGTGCCGCAATCACGGAAAGGAGACCCGCGTATGGCGTCGAAAAATCGATGACCTTCTGTCTCTCGGGCGTTACCGACAGTGTCGAGATGACAATGTCGGCTTTATTCGTCTGAAGATTAGGAATTCTGGTGGCGCCCGTCGTCTGGATGAACTCCAGTTGAAGCCCCCAGTCCTTTGCCAGAAGCTCGGCCGTCTCGACATCCGAGCCAACGGGCTTCAAGTTCGCATCCAGCATGCCGGAAGGCGGAATGGCAAGGTCGGTCGAGATCCGGATCTTTTTTGCCGCCATGATGTCGCTCAGCGTGTCGGCGGCCGCCGGCACGGCACTCGCCGCCGTAAGCCCGAGAATTGCCAGCATGGCAAGGGATTTCGTAAGTTTCATAGGTTCTCCTCCAGGTTTGATTTGTGATTAGAGATCGTGGCTGAGGAAGTCCTTGAGCTCGGCCGTAGCCGGTGCGTTCAGGATTTCCGCTGAGCCCTGCTCGTGAACCAGGCCGTGATGCATGAACACGACCTTCGTCGCGACCTTTCGCGCAAAGTTCATTTCGTGGGTCACCATGATCATCGTCATGCCGCTGGTGGCCAATTGCTCGATGACCCGCAGAACTTCGCCGGTCAGCTTCGGATCGAGTGCGGATGTCACCTCGTCAAAAAGCATGACCTTGGGTTCCATTGCCAGCGACCGGGCAATGGCGGCACGTTGCTGTTGTCCGCCTGAAAGCTGCTCAGGATAATTGTCGACCTTGTCCAAAAGACCAACCCGGTTGAGCGCGTCGGCGGCAAGGTCCCTCGCCTCAGACCTGGCAATGCGCTTCACCGAGCGCGGCGCGAGCATGACGTTTTCGCCGATTGTCAGGTGCGGAAACAGGTTGTAGCTCTGGAATACGATACCAACGTCGAGCCGGAGCTTGCGCAAATCCAGCTTGGGATCGTCGACCCGGTGGCTTGCGACCTCAATGCGGCCGCTGTCAACCGTCTCGAGCCTGTCGATGCACCTCAGCGCCGTGCTCTTGCCCGAGCCGCTTGCGCCGATCAGGGTTGCGACCTCTCCCTTCTCGACCGAGAACGTCACTCCCTTGAGAACCGGAATGGCGCCGAAGCTCTTCTTTACTTCATTCAGGGCAATCATTTGCATGTGCGTTTCTTTCAAGCTGGGACTGCGGCGTTGGCACGCCCGCGCATTCTCGGACCTCTTCGTTCAAGCCGCCGGCTGAACACCGAAAGGGGAAAGCAGAGGCAGAAATACAAGGCCGCGACGATCAGGTAGATCAGGAAAGGCTCGAAGATCGAGTTGTTGATGAGCTGCCCGGCACGGGTGAGCTCGACGAACCCGACGACGGATGCCAAGGAGGTATTCTTGACGATCTGGACGCTGAACCCGACGGTCGGCGGCGTTGCCAACCGAATGGCCTGGGGCAAGATCACCTTGAACATGCGCTGCGGCTTCGACAGGGCGAGGCATTCGGCAGCTTCCCATTGCGACTTCGGAACAGCTTCCAGGCAACCACGCCAGATCTCTCCGAGATAGGCGCTGACGTAGATCGTCAGCGACAGCCCGGCTGCAAGCAGCGGCGTGATCGAATAGCCAAGCGCGGGCAAACCGAAATAGATGATGAACATGATCACGAGGAGCGGCGTGCCCTGGATGAGCTGGACATATCCGCCTGAGATCAGCCGCACCGTGCGCATCGGTGCGATCCGGGCAAGAGCGACAGCAAATCCGCCGATGCCCCCGCCGATGAACGCCATAGCGGTCAAAACAATCGTCCACCATGCGCCTTCCACCAGAAACTGCAGGTGGTTGATATTGAAAGCAGTTGTCATTTCATGGCCCTCTCAAAGAGGCGTTCCAAGTCGACGCCGGCGCGGGAATAGCGCAAGGCCAAGCGCCCAGAACCCGGTCCGCATGACGAGCGACAGACCGAGATAAAGTGTGGCGACGACGATGTAGGTTTCGAATGGACGGTAGGTATCCGACTGGATGAAATTTGCCGCCGCGGTCAGCTCTTCCGTCGATATCTGCGAGGTGATCGACGACGCCAGCATCAGCAGAATGAACTGGCTGGTTAGGGCCGGATATACCCGCTCCATCGCCGGACGCAGCCCGACATGCCAGTAGAGCTGGACAGGCGACAGGCCAAGACATTCGCCCGCCTCCCATTGGCCCTTCTGGATGGAATCGAAGCCAGCGCGCATGATTTCTGCCGTGTATGCACCCACGTTCACCGTCAGCCCTATGACGGCAACAACAATTGCCGAAAACGAGAAGCCGAGACTGGAAAGCCCGAAATAGATGACGAAGATCTGCACCAGGAACGGCGTGTTTCGGATGCATTCGACGTAGGCGGCGGCGATCGCGCGGATGGCAAGGCCGCCGGATCTGCGGGCTATGGCGAAAGCGGTTCCGATGACGAAACCCGTCACGGTCGTGATGAGCGCGAGCTTGGCAGTCAGCTCCAGGCCGTTGACCAGCATGTCCCACCGCTCAAGGACGACTGAAAAGTCAAACATCATGGGTGGACATCCGCAACCGTTGCAACCGACCCACCGTGACCCGTCATCCGGTCGTAGACGCGAAACAGAGCCTGATTGCCGTTGGACCCCTCGCCGTGGGCGCGGGCCTCGACGTACTGCGACGTGACCAGCGCGGTTGCAGGCAGCGGAACGTCCCGTTGTCCAGCCATCTCAAGGACCAGCCGGAGGTCCTTCAGCATCAGGTCGATGCGAAAGCCGGCCTGCGCGTCCCCGGCGATCATCGAGGGGCCGAGCTTCTCGAGCATCCAGGACGACGCCGATCCGCCGAGCAAGACATCACGCATCTGGGAGAGATCGACGCCGCTTGCACGACCCAGCACCAGCGCCTCGCAGACTGCCTGGATGTTGATTGCACAGATCAGCTGGTTGCAGAGTTTCACGGTCTGTCCAGCACCTGAGGTGCCGACATATGTGACTGTTGTTCCCATCGTCTTGAGGACGGCCAACGCGCGGTCGAAAGCAAGCCGCTCTCCACCAACCATGATCGTCAGCGCGGCATTCTTCGCTCCAATTGGCCCACCGGATACCGGCGCATCGAGCATGCAGATCTCATTTGCGGCGAGGTCGACTGCAAGCCTGCGCGTTGCCTCAGGCGAGATCGTGCTCATATCGATATAGACGCCGCCGCTCTTCATGTTGGCGAGCACGCCGTTCGAATAGACAACCTCTTCGACCTGGGGCGTGTTCGGGAGCATGGAGATCGCAACCTCAGCATCCTTGAGCGCATCCGCCACCGATGCGCAGCGCTCGGCGCCCTTTGACACCAGCGCGTCACACGCGCTCGAAGCGATGTCGAACACCCTCACAGGATATCCAGCGGCGACGAGATGCCCGGCCATCTCGCGTCCCATTACGCCAAGCCCAATGAATGCCACTTGCGGCAAACGCTCCTGCGTCATGTCGCTCACTCCTCCTGAAAATTTCTGACGTTTCGAACGCGCTCAGATGCCTCGCTCCAGCGCGGCAAGCTTCTCCACACGGCGCACGAAATCCTCGTTCCGGTCGAATTGCGCGCCGAGATAGGCGGCAACGAGGTCTCGTGCGAGCCAGGGTCCGACGATCTGAGCACCAATGCACATGACGTTCACGTCATCATGCTCGACGCTCTGGTGAGCGGAATGCACGTCGTGGCAAACCGCCGCCCGGATGCCGTTGATCTTGTTGGCGGCGATCGCAGCACCAACGCCGGTGCCGCAAACAAGAATACCGCGTTCTGCCGCCCCTTCGCGCACCCTGGAGCACAACGCGCGGGCGATATCCGGGAAGTCGACCGGCTCCGGCGTGAAGCTGCCGATGTCCTCAATCGTGTGGCCAGCTTCCTTGAGGTAGGCGACCACGTCCGCCTTGAGGGGAAATCCTGCGTGATCGCTACCGATTACAATCTTCATGGTCTTCGTCTTTCCTTGAATGAAATTGCTATTTGGAAGATGCGGTACTTGCTGCGCCGATAACCCGCAGGCTCGCCCGGCGGCGGAAGTCGGCGCCAATTTCAAAGTGCTTGTCCAACAGCGTGTCGGCGGCAACCCGATCGCGCGCGATCAAGGCGTCGAGAATTGAACGGTGGTGATCGACCAGGAACTCTTCGATCCCCTCGACCTGAATTATCTTTTCACGACGCTCGAGATGGGAACGCATCATCAACTGCGCGATCGATGCGTAAAGCGTGACGAGGGTCGGCGAATGTGACGCCTGGACAATCGCCTCATGAAATTGAAAGTCGGCAAGGCCACCCTGCTCGGGATCGTGGATCGTCTCAACGATGTAGCCAAGCGCATCCGTCAGGCGAGCGAAGTCCTGCTCCGTCGCCCGCTGGCAAGCGAGACGCACGGCATGATGCTCGATCGCCTTTCGTGCCTCCATGATGTCGCCGATCACGTCCGACTGGTGTGCAAGCATGAAACTGAAAACGTCGCCAAGCGCCGTTACGTCCGGTCGCTTTACGACGGTCCCCACCCCATGGCGGATTTCGACGGCTCCGACCATCGCCAGAGCGCGCAGCGCCTCTCTCAGCACAGGTCGGCTGACATTGAGTTGGGACGCCAGTTCCCTCTCGGGCAGCAGCAGATCTCCAGCCTTCAGTTCGCCCGACAGCAGCTGATCACGCAGGAACGACACCACACGGCTATGGGCACCGGTATCCGACTGGGATCTGCGAACTGATTTTTCTAAGGTCATGTAACTTCCCTTCAGTGGTAAGACCACTTATATTGCCACTGTCGGAGCCGAGTCAAGCCATTCAGGTGAGATTCATATTTACAACACGTTTTCAGATGCTTAGTTCAGCTCTTCGCGAACTAGCCGCAAGTTTGGAGTTCACCGTGATAACTGTCTTGGGATCAATCAACGTGGATCTCGCCGCTGATACGGAGCGCCTTCCCCTTCCCGGGGAAACGGTCGCGGGCCATCGGTTCACCATTGCGCCAGGGGGCAAGGGAGCGAACCAGGCACTTGCTGCCCGACGCGCAGGAAGCGATGTCCGGTTGGTGGGTGCGGTTGGCAATGACCGGTTCGCTGCAATTTCGTTGGAGATCCTCAAGGCCGAGGGCGTTGATCTTTCCGCAACGCAAGTGTTCGGCAATCAGACCGGAACGGCCGTCATCTACGTCGCAGCCAATGGGGAGAACATGATCGCCGTCGTACCCGGAGCGAACGCTTCGGTGTCAACCTCCCAGGCACTTGAGGCCGTCGACGCAATGAATTCAGGTGACATGCTGATGCTTCAGCTCGAGATCCCCGCCGCCACCATCGAGCGCGCAATCGAGGCGGCAAGGCGCAAGGGCGTCCGGACGGTGCTGAACACCGCACCGTTGACGAAGGAGGCAATTGAGCTCGCAAGGTCCGTCGACATCCTGGTGGCAAACGAGACCGAGTATGATTTGCTCGTGGGTCGGAACCCAGGCCAGTCTGATCGGGCGGGCTCCCTAAGGGCGCTTCATGCCGAAAACGGCCAAACCATCGTCGTCACACTGGGTGCTGAAGGGGTTGTTGCAATCCATCAGGGCGAAATCGTCTCGGTCAAGGGGCTGAAAATCGATCCAGTCGATACGGTTGGCGCGGGCGATACCTTCTGCGGATATTTTGCCTCCTCGCTCGACCACGGCCTCGCGCTCCCGGACGCATTGCGAAGGGCGGCGGTCGCTGGTTCCCTTGCATGCCTTTCATCCGGAGCGCAGCCCGCAATCCCTGCGCGGCTCTTGGTCGAAGCCAATTTGTAGGAGGTGCGTTCGAGGGGCGACTGACGGGTGCTTTGGTCAAAACGGCCACTTTGACCCTGAGACGTGCTTTGCGCCTTGCTCAAATCGGCAACGCCCCTCGATTGTCCATGGCGCTCTTTCGGCAAGCGGGCAATGTGCATCTATACAGGCATCGCCAGGAGAATGGTCGCTGATGCACCTGACTGGTTGAGGAGCGCGCGTGCTTCGCCCGGTCCCAGCCTGCAACTATCCAGTTGTCTCAGCGTGACAGTCTCGGTCTCTGTCTGAACTGTTACTTCGCCCGAAATCACCACGTAGATTTTTTCAACGCCGGCGCCCTTCAAGGAGGTTCGCGCGCCGGGTAGCAGGTGCGACAGGCCAATCCAGATCGTGTCGGTGTCAGTTGCTTCCTTGCCCTGAAGGCGCAGGCATTGCATGTCATAGTGCTCGGCCGCTTCGTAGGGCCGAGCTTCGTTGTAGCGTGTTACTTGCATGTCGCTTGCCTCAAGGCTTCAACAATACGCGGTCCGCCGTTCCGCGCAGGACAGACGCATATGCCTTGGCCGCATCATCGAGCCCGTAGCAGCTGGCCGGATTGATCGGAAAGGGCTTGAGCAGCCCTTCCTCGAACTTCGCTCTCAGCCGGTCGAAGATCCGCGCTCCGTCGACCGACGACAGTGCGAGCGTATCGATGCCGATATATTTGTGGCGGCCGCGGAAGAAGTTGAAGATATCGAACGGCACGGCGCGATCGAAGGTAGAGATGAAGATCTGCCGCGCCTGTTTCGCCATCGCCTTGTTGGCCAGTTCGAAATACGGGCTGCCGACGGTGTTGAAGACGATGTCGGCGCCATGGCCGTCGGTCCGCTCGCGAACGAACGTCGCCACGTCATCCTTGCTGCTATCGAGCATTTCGACCGGGCCGTTGGTGTGGCCCATCAGCGGCTGGGCATTGTATTCGACGGCAAAGACCTTGGCGCCGGCCAGCGTCGCGAGCTGGATTGCCGCCTGGCCGACCTTGCCGTTGCCGCCGCAGACCAGCACGACATCGGTTGGCTGGACGCCACCGGCTTCACGCAGCCCCTCATAGGCGGTGATAAAGGGAACACCGATCGAGCCCGCCTCCTCCATCGTGAAATTGGCGGGCTTCTGGCGTACGGCCTTCTGGTCGAGCACCATCCATTTGGCATGGCTGCCGTCCTGGCTGATGCCGAGCTCACCGCCGCCGCCCCAGATCTCCATGCCGATGAGGTGCTTTGGCCCCTCGCGCACGATGCCGCCGAAGTCGCGGCCCGGCGTGCGCGGCCACACCGCATGCGGCATGTGCCCGAGCGAGGCCTTTACGTCGCTCGGATTGACGCCCGCCGCCATGATCTCGACGAGGACCTGGCCAGGTCCGGGATGCGGTACACAGGTATCTTCGATCTCGATCTGCAGGTTGTCCAGATCCGGCGAGGGAACCGTAACGCGCAGCGCCCTGCCTACCTTTGCATCAATCTGAATGTTCATTGGTATTGTCCTTTCTGAGGCCGGATCGGCCATCGGGATTTCAGGCCTTCAGGTTGAGAATTTGGCGCGCCTGCGACGGCTCGGCGATGCGGCCGCCGAGCTTTTCGATGATGTCGCGTGCGCGCTCGACAAGTTCGCCGTTTCCCTTCGCAAGCACGCCCTTGGCGATGTATGAATTGTCTTCCAGGCCGACGCGCACGTGTCCTCCAAGCAGGTAGGATTGTGCGACCATTGGAAACGACATTCGTCCGACACCGAACCCGCTCCAGACCGCATCCGAGGGCAGCATGCGCGCGGCGGTCGCCATGACATCGGTCGTCGAGGGAAAGCCGTATTTGACGCCGGTGACGATGGTGAACATTGCCGGCGACTTAAGGACGCCGGCGGCAAGCAGGTCCCGGGCAAGCTGGATATGGCCGGTATCGAACACCTCGAGCTCCGGCTTCGAACCGGCGCCTTGGATGATTTCCGCCATGATCTTGATGTTGCCGGGCGTGTTGATCACGACCTCGGAGCCGAAGGTCATCGTATTGAGATCGAGCGTGGCGATATCGGGTTTCAGGACGACGATATGCTCCACGCGCCTTTCGGGCCGCATCAGCGTTGTCCTTGGTCCGGCGACCGCCGGATTCTCGTCGCTCGGATGATAGCGCCCCCCCGGTCCCGTCGTGATGTTGAGGATCAGGGCATCGTTCTTCGCCCGGATACGCTCGACGACTTCGCGATAGTATCCAAGCTCCATCGACGGCTTGCCGGTTTCGGGATCGCGCACGTGAATATGGGCAATTGCGGCGCCGGCATCGGCGGCTTCAAGGCAAGAATTGGCGATCTCCTCGGGCGTCACCGGCAGTCCGGGATGGTTTTCCCGCGTTGTGAGATTCCCGGTGACAGCGCATGTGATGATAACGTTCTGCTGCATCAGAGATGCCTCCCTCCGTCGACGACGAGACGAGTGCCCGTGGAGAATTTGAGATGGGTCGCGCAGGCGAGGATGGCCTCGGCCACATCGGTCGGCGTCGTGATACGCTTCAGCGGCGTTGCCGCAGCCGCCTTGTCCTTGAACTCCTGGCCGCGACCGGGAACGAATTCGGTATCGACCACGCCTGGTGAAACGGCCATCACCCGGATTGCCGGGGCAAGCGCTCGCGCTAGCGAATTCGTCATGATGTCGAGGCCTGCCTTGGCGCCGCAGTAGGCGATGTTCGACCCGATGCCGGTGAACGCCGCAATCGACGAGACATTGACGATAAGACCGTCGTCGGTGGCAGCTAGCGCCGGCGCAAAAGCCCGGATGGTCGCAAAGACCCCGCGCCAGTTGTTGACAAAGACCTGGTCGATGATCTCGTCGGTGAGCGCCTCGAGATCGGCGTGCGGCACCGGCTTCGTAGCGCCGGCCGCGTTTACCAGGATGTCGGCGCGTCCGCAGGCCGAAAGCGCCGCGGCATGGAACGCCACGATCGACGACGTATCTTCGATCGCAACCGGAAGCGCGATGTGGCCGCTTCCCGGCAACGCCTCGGCAATCGCCCTTGCCGTCTTCTCCGCGGATCGATAGCCGATCACCACTCTCGCCCCCGCCTGGGCAAGGAGGCGGCACGCCTCACTGCCGATGCCGCCGGAGCCACCGACCACGACCGCGACCCGGCCCTTGAGAGCATCGGATTGAACAATCTCGCTCATGTGTCAGGCCTTCGTTCCGGAGATGGGCGGGATCGGATAGGTCGACTCGCCGGCAAGCAGCTTGAAAGTGTATTCGCAGGTATAGAAGGGGAGCTGCTCGCCCGGATAATCCGGGTGCGGCTCCCAATGCTCGACAAAATCGCCGACGATCTGCGCCTTGGCGCCGAACACGACGTCGCTCGCAAGCGCTTCGCGCGTATCGGAAAATATCTGCGTGATCAGCGTCTTGTGGCCGGGTGCCGAAACGATGAAGTGTATGTGCGCCGGCCGCATCGGGTGACGCTTCTGCGCGTGGAGCAAGACGCCAACCGGACCACCCGTCGGGACAGGATAGCCAGCGGGCTTGACCGACTTGAAGCGGAAGCTGCCCGTCTCGTCCGTGTGGAAGACGCCGCGCAGATTGAAATCGTCCTGGTCACTGTCCTGGTTCTCGTAGAGACCCACGGGGGACGCCTGCCAGATGTCGAGCTTGGCGCCTGCGACAGGCGCTCCATCCACACCGATCACGCGGCCGGAGAAAAACAATGCTGGTCCTGGGGTCTCGGATCGCGCAATGCACTCGCCGTCCGCGCATTCCGGCGCATGGCCCCTGTAGAACGGGCCAAGCAGCGCCGACATCGTCTCGCCCTGCATGCCGTCATTGTTGATGAGATCGATCAGCGTCGACGCGCCGAGAACATCGGCTGCCAGCACGACCTCATTGTTGGTTTCGTGCGTGTGGTGGCCAAGGGCCGCGATCCAGCGCAGCCCATATTCGAACTCTTCCTCGGTTGGGCGCGTCTCGACGATGAATTGGTGGAGATGGTTGATCAGGGCGTCCATGACCGCCTTGAGACGCGGGTTGTTGGTGTTCGCCATGGCGGTCAGCACCGTTGGCGTGACGTCCGCGATCGTCGCGATTAGTCGCGGTTCGATGGTTACGTGTTGCACTGTAGTCTCCTCCTATGTGCTGGCGCGACCGCTCACGCCGCGACATGCGCCGTCTGTTTCAGGGATTGCAGGTGGGGGTATTTCTCGGTCAGCAGTGACCCGTGATAGTAAGTCTGCACGAATGCATCGCTCGCCTTGATGTTGTGCAGCCAAAGGTCGATCTGAGGTGCGTCGGCCCAGAGATGGCTAAGGTTGATGTCGTCCATCCGGATGATGACCGGCATGATGGCGATATCGGCCAATGTCAGATCGGCGCCGAGCAACCAGGGGCCGCCACCTTCGCGCAGCCAATGGGCCATGCGGTCGATCCCCCGTTTCAGGCGCCCGATGGCTTCGTCCATCTCCGATTGCGCAAAGCCCGTCCGCCCCATCTTCAACAGGAACTCGCGGCGCAGAGGCTTGTTTTCACAAACGGCGAGGAACTCCGCTTCCGTCATCGCCTGGTAATGCGGCAGGAAAGCCAGATTGTAGGATGGCACACGCACGGCTGGCGTCGGCACCTCGTCGATGAAGCGCATCATTGCTCGCATCCGTGCAACCTCCAGGGGGGCGCGTGGTCGCAAAGGCGCGATGTCGCCAAGCGTGTCCTCGAGATATTCCATGATGACGGCGGAATCGACGATCGGCGTTCCGTTGTGGACCAGGGTCGGGACGACGCCATTCGGGTTGATCGCCAGATACTCGGGCTTCAACTGATCGCCCCTGAAGAGGTCGAGCCGATGCTCCTCGAAGGCCTTTCCCTTGGTGTGAAGCGTATAGCGAACGCGCTGACTGCAGGTCGATTGGGGCGCATTGTACAGTACGTATTCAGACATGGCTTTCTCCCCTTGCCGCCTTGGGCAAGTTCATTTCGGACGATGAGTGGTTCTTCGCGTTGACCGATCAGTCCCAGTTCAAAACCCGCGGAAGCTTGCCTTTCTTGGCAAGGGTTCCAACGAGACCGAGCGGGAAGAAGACGAGGCCCAGCGCCATGATCAGGCCGGTTCCAAGGATATTCAGCTCGGAGGCGCCCATCGTCGCCACGAAAGCCTCATTGAGTGCGACAATGGCGATGGCTCCGATCACCGGGCCTGCGATCGTGCCCTTTCCACCCAGAATGCACATCAGGACAAGGTTCGCCGAAATGCCGATGATGATGAAGATGTTGGGGCGCAGGTAGGTCAGATACTCACCCCAGACCGCTCCGGTCATACCTACGAAGAACGCCGACAGCGCGAAGGCCAACACCTTGTAAAGGCGGGTGTTGATCCCGGCGCTTTCCGCCTTGATCTCATCCTTGGAAATCGCTCGGAGGCCCAGTCCAAATTTCGAGTGCTTGATCCTGTAGCTTGCCCAGACCGTGAAGGCGGCAATCGCGATGAAAGCGTAGTAGTAAGGCAATTTGGTCCATTGCGCCGACAGGCTGTTGGCCGGAAGCGTCAGGCCGTTGGTGCCGCCGATGAACGCCCAGTTGTCGAAAAGGATTCGGGCAATCATCAGAAGCGCGATCGAGGAGATGATGAAGCTTGGGCCGCGAACGCGCAAAGTGATTAGCCCGACAAGATACCCAACCGCCGCCGAGACTAGACCAGCCAGAGGTGCCGTCACGATCGTGGAGATACCGTACCGGGCAAGCAGCATTCCGGCCACGTAACCGCCGACACCGAAGAAGACGCTGTGGCCGAGTGAGATATAGCCCGCGAAACCTCCCAGTATGTTCCACCCGGAGGCCATCGCCGCAAAAGATGCAGCGAAGAGCACCAAGTGAAGCAGGTAATTGAAATTGCCCGCGAACTGCAAAAGTGGCAGGGCGATCAGGATCGTGAGGAGCATGACCGGAAACCAGGCTGCCCGCGTTTGATCGGCCTTCAGCGCCAGTTTCTCGTTATGAGCACGGCGGGCTTCAACCACGCTGTTCGTGCTTACGTGAGGAAAAGTGACTGTCATTACGCCATCTCCGGTTTTTCGCCGAACAGCCCCTGAGGCCGGACAAGCAGGACGATGAAAAGGGCCAGGAAGAAAGTCATCGTTGACCAGGTCGCGCCTACCCAGGCACCAACGAAGGCCGCGATGACAGATAGGCCAAGGGCTGCCACGACCGTGCCAAGGATGCTGCCCATGCCTCCCAGAACCACGACAGACATCAGCATCGCCACCCACTCCCAATGCTTTGCCGGGAAGAAGCTGAAGACAAAGCTGACGAGTGAACCGGCGGCACCCGCGAGACCAATGCCGATAGCGAACGCCAGGATGCTGATCGCATTGACATTGACGCCCAACAATTCAGCGGCCTCGCGGTTCTGCGTCGTCGCGCGGATGGCATTTCCCAGCTTCGAAAACTTCAGGAAGAGCGTGAGGCCACCGACGATCAGTAGCGAGACTATACCGGCATAGAGCTGGCCCTTCGGAATGAAGAGGTCGCCAATGAAGATCGCGTCGGTCGCATAGGCTGGAGAGGTGATGCGTTGCGTGTTGCTAAAAAGGCCACCGAGCAAGCCCTCGACCATCGTCGCCAGGGCGAAGGTTAAAAGCACCGTCATCTCCGAGTACCTCGCGCTCTTCGCCTCGCGCTCGAACAGCAGCTTGTAGAGAACGACCCCCACCACAGCCATGACAATCGAAGCAACCGGCAGCATGAGGATCGGATCGAGACCGAGCATCTTGAAGGCCCAATAGGCGATGTATGCACCGCCAATTATCAGCGCGGGATGAGCAAGGTTCACGATACGCATGACACCAAAGACCAGCGACAGTCCTGATCCCATGAGAGCTATGACGCCGCCGAGCGCGAGCCCGAGAACCAATATCTGGATAAGTTCAGCCATGTTGTTCCCCCTTTCAGGCAGCAGCCTTCTTGCCGCCAAGGTAGAGTTCCCGGACGCGAGGGTCCGCTAGAATATCGGGCGCAGGCCCTTGGAAGATCGTCCGGCCGAGGTCGAGCACGACCCCCCAGTCTGAATTCTTGAGGCCCATCAGAGCATTCTGTTCGACAAGCAACACCGTGATGCCGTCCGATGACATCATCTTCATGATGTCGAACATCTCCTGGATCACTTTTGGGGCCAGGCCGAGCGATGGTTCGTCCAGCATGACGATGCTTGGCTTGATGATCAGCGTGCGGGCCATGGCCAGCGTCTGCTGCTGTCCACCCGACATCGTCCCGGCGTGCTGATCCGCCTTTTCCTTGAGCATCGGGAAACGTTCCAGGATTTCATTAACGCGCCGTTGAAGCACTTTTTGATCATTCAGGATGAAGCCACCCATCCGCAGATTTTCTCGTACCGTCATCTTCGGGAACAGCGCTCGCTCCTGCGGGACGAAGCAGATTCCTTCACGCAGGATCTGGTCGGGACGCATGCCGTTCAGCCGCTTGCCCTTGAAGATCACGTCGCCGTTGCGGATCTTGAGCATGCCGCAGATTGATTTCAGCAGGGTCGACTTGCCCGCGCCATTCGGACCGATGATGCAGTGAACCTTGCCTGGCTCGACAGTTAAGCTGGCACCATCGAGGATAGCGGGGCCATCCCCGTAACCAGCCGTGATGTTAGTAACCTGGAGGAGTTCGTGCATCACGCCGCCTCCTCTTCCAGCACACCACCGAGATAGGCGTCGAGGACTTGGGCGTCCTTGCGCACGATATCGGGGGGGCCCGAACAGATGACCCTGCCCTGCGCCATGACCACGACCTTGTGGGATAGGCGCATGATGAGATCCATGTTGTGCTCGACGATAAGGACCGTGAGCCCCATTTTGTTGAGCGCCCGAATCCGATCGACGATCTCCTCCATGAGCGTGGGATTAACGCCCCCCGCCGGTTCGTCGAGCAGGATGATCTTCGGATCCGACATAAGAAGTGCTGCAAGGTCCATCAGCTTCTTCTGTCCATAGGAGAGGTTGTGCCCATCCTCGTAGGCGATGCGTGTGATCCCAAGAAAATCCAGGATCGACATCGCCTTGTCCTTCTCCTCGCGGCTCATGGCCGGTCGGAAGAGGCCGCCAAGACCGTGCACCTTCGACTGGACGATGACATTTTCGATCACCGTCATGTCCGACAGATTGCGAGATATCTGGAAGGTGCGGCTGAGCCCTTTCGCCGTGATCTTGTGCGGGCGCAGCTGGTCAATGCGTTCGCCATCCAACCAGATTTCGCCGGATGTCGGTGTAACAGTACGGCTGATGCAGTTGAAAGCGGTGGTCTTTCCCGCTCCGTTCGGTCCGATTAGAGCCGTGATCGATCCTTTTTCGACTGTGAAGGAAGCGGCGTCGACCGCGCGCAATCCTCCATAGTGCTTGCATAGATTCCTGACCTCGAGCATTGCCCGGCCTCCTTGTCGTCTGCTGGCTTGGAAACCGCGGAGCGGCTTTTAGCGACCCCGCGCGAGGTCTCGTCAGAAACCGGCCTTGGGATAGCTGAGCGCCGAAACGCCCTGAAACTCATCCTTGGGGTAGACAAACTTCAGCTGCCCACCCTGCCACTGCGTCATGATGTACGACTTGTCCTTGGCAAGACCCCGATCATCCCAGGAGAAACGACCAAGCACGGTGCGCACCGGATTGTCCTTTGTGCGCTCATGCAGCCATTCACCCATCTTAGCATTGTCGGTGGAACCGGCCCCGGCGATCGCCTGCTCGATCCCCTGGCAGACAGCAAAGGGAATGGCGCTGTCTTCATCAGGATCGATCCCATAGGCAGCGTTGAACGCGTTCACGAAGTCGGCGTTGGAGAATGGCTTGCCTGCCAGCGTGCTTTCGAAGGGAGCATCCTTGTGCCAGTTGGCGTGAACCATCACGCCTTCGGCCGCGCTTGCGCCGACGCCCTCGATAAACTCGTGCTGGGCGCCCTGGCTGAGATAAACGAATTTCGGCGTCGCGCCGACTGTCTTGAGCGCACGTGTCAGCTGCACGGCCTCCTCCTCGGACGCGGTCAAGCCGACGATCAGTTCGGCGCCCGAACGCTTGATCGAGTTGGCAAGGTTCAGCCAGTCATTGAAGCCGTCATCGGGCCATTTTTCCTGCATGACGACGTCGATGCCCGCTTCCTTGAGATATCCCGGCGCGAGGTCGGCGATCTGCTTGTTTGTCGCCGCGTCGACCACCTTCTCGCCAAGCAGGCCCGAGGCGATCGCGTTGGCGAAGAAGTCATCGGCATGAACGATCGCGGCAGACTTCGGCCCCTGCCCTGCCGGGATCAAGTCCTTGATGACGTTGACCACGTCCTTGCCGGTGTACTCGGCAGCACCAACTTGAAAATAGAAGAGGTTCTTGTAGCCCTGCTCATAGATGCGCAACGCGCCCCCGGAAGGGACTGCATGGACCATGTTGTACTTGGAAAGAATGCTTGCCACCGGATAGGTCAGGCGGCTCGAGAAGGTCCCGTATACGGCGTCGACCTTGTCGACATTGATGAAACGCTCGTACTGATTGATTGCCGTTGCCGGATCCGAACGGTTGTCGCTGACGACAAGATCGACCTGGCGGCCGAGAATGCCACCGGCGTCGTTGATCAGCTTCGTGCACAGCTCATAGCCGCGCTTGTGCTTCTCGCCACTGACGGCGAGGCCGCCGGTAATCGGCAGTGAAGCGCCGATCTTGATGTCTTGCGCGTGCACCAGTGACGCGTTGAGCGCCAAGGCCGCTGTTGCTGCCAGAAGGACTGAAAGTTTCATCGATGCTCCTCCATTCGCCGAAACTTAATGCAATCGATTGCATAAATCCGCAAAGCTCTCCCCGGACCGTCGGCTCCCCGCCAAAGGCTGCCAGAGCCCGCCGACCATCGCTTCACGCAATCGATTGCACAGTTCATAGCACGCAAGTTTTCAGATCGTCAACGATTTCATGCAATCGATTGCTTAATTTTGCGCAAGTCGTAGAATGAAAGCCGTCGAGGAAACGCGTCTATGTTGAAAAAACGAATTACATTAAAGGACATAGCCAGAGAGACCGGGGTTCACGTCTCCACCGTCTCGCGCGCGCTCGATCCTGTTGAACGCAAGCATTTGACCGGCGAAGTCGCCAGCCGCATTCAGGCTGCCGCGGATGCCCTGGGGTATCGCCCCAATCGGATAGCCGCCGGTCTTCGCACGAACAGGACCATGACCGTCGGCGTGATGATCCCTGATATAACCAACGTGATCTTCCCGCCGATCCTTCGCGGCATAGAATGCGTCCTCGAGCCGCTGGGCTATGCCTCCATCATCGTCAATACCGACAGCGACGCTGAACGGGAAGAGCGACTGATCGACGTGCTGCGCGAGCGTGGCGTCGACGGGATCATCCATGCCGCCGTGCTGCGCAGCGATCCCGCGATCGCCAGGGCCGCCCAGGACGGCTTGCCTGTGGTAACGCTGAACAGAAAGGTTGATGGCTCGCCCATTCCCTCGGTCGTGAACGACGAGGATTCCGGCATCTGCCAGATGCTGCGGCACCTGAAAAGCCTTGGCCATACCCGCATTGCCCATATAGCCGGCCCGCAGGATTTGTCGACGGGCCAGCTTCGCCTGGCTGCGTTTCGCAAAGCAGCCGGCGACATGAACGTCGACGTCGCCGATGATCTGATCGCTGTTGCTCCACGGTTCGACGAGGCAGAGGGCGCGCGCTGCCTTGCGGCGCTTTTGGCAACCGGCAAGGCGTTTACGGCCGTCCTTTGCGCCAACGACCGATTGGCGCTTGGCGCTATCGAAGCATTGAGGGAACGAAACATTGCGTGCCCGCAACAGGTTTCGGTCACCGGATTCAACGATATGCCATTCCTGAACCTGATTCAGCCTAAGCTCACAACGATCCGCATCGAGCAATTCGGAGCCGGAAAGGCGGCTGCAAACATCCTCCTGCAGCTCTTGAACAACGACGGCGCGGCTGCGAGGGAAACGATCTTGCCTGTGAAGCTTGTCGTTCGCGACAGCACGGGCCCCGCCTCATTGCACTGAGATATATTGGGGTCGGAACAAGTTCGAATTCGTTCGAGGCTTTTATCAACGAAAGACAGCTAGGGCAGATTTGATGGTGATGCCTCCGCTATGACTACGGCGCATTTGGCGGCCGGTAGCAGCACGGAACACTTGCATTAAATTGCAGTGCAGGAGGTACTCGTGACCAAAGGATCTTCTTGCTTTCCTTGTCGTTTCGGCTTTTGCGCACTGCTTGGCCGGTAACAGCGCGCTGGGACCATCTGAAGCCGAATTCATGGAAATACAGATCGGCAAGTTCCGGGCTGATGTGGTGAAAGACGCCTGCGATGGTTCGCCGGACCCGTGCATTGAACCCCTCGGCTGAATTGACATGGACGGCATCCCGGACACATTCGCGGCTGGAGTGGTTGACCGTCTCGTGTGCGGCAAAGCTTTCGTCTATGGCAACGAATGCCTTTGCTTCGTCACTCATCAAATGCGCTCGAAGTTCAACTTGTGTTGCAACTGCTCGAACGGCAGCACGCAACGAAAGGCCGGTGACGACAGCCGCACGGGCATCGCCGGCACTTGAACCCGGTGTGAGCGAAAAATCGCATCAAAGATACTACGTTACAAGGAACTTGCTGTCTTTGGTTGATAAGAGCCGCGTACGATTTCGCACTCTCTTGTTCCGCCCCCAATCCGGGGCAAAGTAGTCATCGATGCAAGGTGGCAATAAGGCGAGCTGTCCTCTGTCCATGGCTTCAATGAAGCTCATATCCCTCAGTCCTGACTTGTCGCTTCCTCGCGCTCCGAGTCCTTGTTTTCGCGCTGCGTCGCCCAGGTGAGCAGCGCGTCCAAAGCCGGGCACAGGGCCTGTCCCCAGTCCGTGAGGCAGTATTCGACCTTCGGGGGCACCTGATGGTGGACGATGCGGCGCACGATCCCGTCCTTTTCCATCTGCCGAAGTTGCTGGATCAGCATTTTCTGGGAGATTCCCGGGATCGCGCGTTCGAGATCGGAGAAGCGCAGAACATTCCCGCCAAAGAGGTGAAACAGGATCACCAGCTTCCAGCGCCCCTCAAGAAGCTTGAGCACGTTCTCGACGCCTTCGGCTGCTGTTTCTCGCGTATATGGGTGCGACATACTTTTCTGTAAGTACCTTACTTTTTTGTGTGTTCTTGCGCTTTTGGAAAGTTAGGCCATTTTCGACAATCAAACAAGTTCAAACCCGGAGATCGATCATGCCCCTCGCACTACCCAAGCCCATAGACGACTACTTTGCCGCGGATACGACGGATGGTATGGCAGTTGCGAAATGCTTCACGCTCGATGCCGTGGTCATCGACGAGAAGAAGACGTACACGGGGCGCGATGCGATCGCGGCGTGGAAGTCCGAGGCATCCGCAAAGTACAATTATATCGCCGAGCCCGTAGCCATTGACGATCAGGGCGACAGGGTCATCGTCACCGCACATCTGACCGGGAATTTTCCGGGAAGCCCGGTGGACCTTCGCTATGCTTTCACGCTCTGTGGTGATGCGATCGCCCGGCTGGAGATCGTCCCATGAGCTTCGATCTGGGCCTTGATGGAAAACGTGCCCTCGTAACGGGCGGCACCAAGGGGGCGGGTGCAGCGGTCGTTCAAGCATTGGCGGCCGCAGGCGCGCACGTCGCGGCAACGGCCAGGACCGTACCCAAGAATGGAACGGGGAACATCCATTACATCGCGGCCGACCTGTTGACCGCACAGGGTTGCGCCAAGGTCGCCGAGAAAGTGCTTCAGACATTCGGCGGCATCGACATCCTCGTCAATGTGCTTGGAGGATCAAGCGCGCCGGCGGGTGGCTTTTCGGCATTGACCGATCAGGAATGGCAGAAGGAAATCGATCACAATCTCATGCCTGCCGTCCGGCTCGATCGGGCGCTGCTTCCGTCGATGATCGCACAGGGATCAGGCGTCATTATCCATGTGACGTCGATCCAGCACGAACTGCCTCTGCCGGAATCGACGACGGCCTACGCAGCAGCGAAAGCGGCGCTGTCGACCTACAGCAAGAGCCTGTCGAAGGAAGTGACCCCCAAGGGCATCAGAGTTGTTCGCGTGTCGCCGGGCTGGATCGAGACAGACGCCGCCGTGGCGCTCGCGGAACGGCTCGCGAGGGAGGCCGGCACCGATTATGAGGGTGGCAAGAAGATCATCATGAATTCGCTCGGCGGAATTCCGCTCGGTCGACCCGCTAAGCCAGGTGAGGTCGCCGATCTGATAGCCTTCCTGGCATCGCCGCGTGCCGCAGCCATATCCGGCACTGAATATGTCATCGACGGCGGGACCGTTCCCACCGCTTGAGGCTTCAGAGTTGCGGTGTCGGCGTCTCCTCCACGCGTTTTCGCACAGCCTGCCCTGCGACGCCCCCCCGTAACGATGACAACCTTACTCATAGTCCTGTCCTTCCAAGAAATATCTTGGTTGCGGCATGCGCTCAATGCGATCCGCGTCCAATGGGTACGCAACCGATATCGGTGATTTCACCTCCCGCGATAATCGGCAGGTTCCGAAGTCACCTTTCGGAAATTGCGAGAAATCACCTTGAATTTCGCAGGAGGAAGCGTCGCATGCGCACCTCTCGCCACTGTCAGCGAAGTCATAAGGCCAAGGATGCGGTCCTTTAGGCAAAAGCGCCCAATCGGGTAGCGGATTTTCTAGAGCGCGTCCTTTGAAATCGGAATCCGGATTGGGCCCCACGAATGCGCCAACTACGTCGCGGCTGCAGGATATGACCCTGATTGAAAGTGGCTGCTCTTAGATTGCCGCGTTCCTGCAAACCGTCAGAACGAAGAATTCGCGGTAGCAGAAATCAGGCTGATCAAGCAGGCTCTCCGGATTTGCTGCCAGTTCCTTCCAATAATACTGATCGCTTTCAGGGAGGTCGTAATTTGGCGCTGCAGTCGTGAAATAGGAGATTAAGTCGCGTACATAATTGCGCGTGTGCTCGCCAGCAGGGGCCCACCGTTCAACGAGCCAGCCTTTGCGCCAGACGATCTCCATCCCTGCATCTCGCAAAAGTCTGGGAAGCGAAGAGCCACAATCGGTGCCAAGCACTCCCTTGTCGCGGAACGTCTGCAATCGCGCCGTCATGAAGCGGCTAAACACCCCGCGATCCATAGGTAGTATCTGCAGAAGCGTCGAATCGAAGTCCTTTACGGCGAGGATGCCGCCCGGCTTCAATACGCGCTTTACCTCATCCGTGGCCTGCTGAAATTCCGCCAGCGTGAGATATTGCATAACATTGGCCGACCATACGCAATCGAAGGAAGCATGATTGAAAGGAAGTGACAGAATGCTGCCAACGCGGGTGCGCACCTTCGACCGATCCAGGACATCCTTAATCAAGCTCTCGGCGCGTTGAATATTCTCAGGCGCAAGATCAAGAGCTGCCACGGACCCGTTGGAGCCAGTCAGCTCGCAGATGAGCGGAAGGAAGCTTCCGCTCCCGCATCCCGCATCGAGCACGTCCCAGCCATGTTGCATTCCAACTTGGGTAAGTGCGTCTTCGTATTCCGGCCGTGATGACTCGAAATGAAGATCGAGCCAGCTTGCGTCACTCGCTTCAT
Source organism: Rhizobium sp. BK060 (assembly GCF_014193145.1). NCBI lineage: Bacteria > Pseudomonadati > Pseudomonadota > Alphaproteobacteria > Hyphomicrobiales > Rhizobiaceae > Rhizobium > Rhizobium sp. BK060. The sequence goes on along the minus strand of NZ_JACHYW010000017.1, from coordinate 61,933 downwards.
GGCCGGTCGATGTTGAATTTCTGCTGGTACTGATGTTCCCCTCCGCGAATCGCCGATAATATCGGACCTCGATAACTGGCTGAGGTAAACAGACGCGACATCTGATGGCAACTAATCCGTTATCGCCATAAGACGCCCGCCGGACGCATAGCGAGATGACCCTGATTAAAACGGACGTGCTCTACCTAGATCCCGCTAGTGCGTTCGTGTTGATGCAGGATCAATTTCGATAACAATCCCGTACCTTAGAGCCTTATCTCTGGTTTCGTCGATTGCCTGCTGGATCCGAGAGACCACAATGTCGAACTCGGGGCCCTCCAGGGATGCCATCTCCCGAGCGACGCTCAGGGCGAATATCAGTTGCGCTATGTTGGCTTCATCCATGGCAGCGTCCTCGCCGACAACAAAAAGCCTATCGACATTCCACGGATGCTGCAATGCACAATATTGGTAAGGATTATTCAGCAATAAAGGTCCCGACCGGACGCCATAAGTGAGCCGACAGGAACCAGCTTCAGCCGGGTGAAATCCTCCGGGAAAAGGACTTGCTTCCGCTCGGTACAGAGTGCTCATTTCCTGCGATCTACGGAAAAGCCGTCCTATCCGTTAACCTGCGAGGGTAGACGCATATGCCGGGTCAATACGACCATGAAGTGCGCTCCACCGACGCGAAGCGGTAAAACCGCAAGCGTGCCATTGGCACGACCCGTCATTTCCTCTACGGCCGAAGCCGACCTACGACCACAGAACAAAAGGATCCATGTGATGACCGAGAAGAACCCCGCCGGCAACTTCCCTGCCGGGTATGAAGTACCCAAGGTATGGACCTGGGAGAAGGGAAACGGCGGGCAGTTTGCTAACATCAACAGGCCGATCGCTGGCCCAACCCACGACAAGCAACTGCCTGTAGGCAAGCATCCCCTGCAGCTCTATTCGCTGGCGACGCCGAACGGCGTCAAGGTGACGATCATGTTGGAGGAACTGCTTGCACTCGGACACACAGGCGCAGAATACGACGCGTGGCTGATCAGGATCGGCGAAGGCGACCAATTCGGCTCAGGCTTCGTGGAAGTCAACCCGAACTCGAAGATCCCTGCCCTGATCGACCGGTCGACGCCTGAGCCGACGCGCGTTTTCGAAAGCGGATCGATCCTGCTCTACTTGGCGAAGAAGTTCGACGCCTTCCTTCCAAAAGAGCACAAGGCGCAGACGGAAACGATCAACTGGCTCTTCTGGCAGATGGCCTCGGCGCCCTATCTTGGTGGCGGCTTCGGCCATTTCTATGCCTACGCGCCGGTGCACATCAAATATGCCATCGACCGCTTCTCGATGGAAGTGAAGCGGCAGCTTGACGTGCTCGACCGTCATCTTGGCGCCAACAGCTTCATGGCGGGCGACGAATATTCGATCGCCGACATCGCAATCTGGCCCTGGTACGGCAACCTCGCGCAGGGCAAGGTGTACGGGGACGCCGGAAGCTTTTTGGACGTCCAGACCTACAAAAACCTGCAGCGCTGGAGCGCCGAGATCGGCGAACGTCCAGCAGTCAAACGCGGCCGTATGGTCAACCGGACAAACGGCGATCCGTCGGAACAGCTCCACGAGCGTCACGACGCCTCCGACTTCGAAACAAAGACGCAAGACAAGATCGGCTGAAGGACCGGAGGAAGCAGCTAGGCGCGGCTCACATTTGTCCGCTGGCCTGCTGTTGGTGTGACCGCCCAGCTGCTCAACCCTGCTGAGAGCTCCCGTCCGACTGCGCCAGCAGTCGCGGGGGTTCTTCCGCCAATCGTCGTGCCAAAGCACAGCGGCTGTCGCGCGTGGGCAAAATCAGAAAACGTTGATTTCTTAAGTCGCCGAACTCATGCAATGTCTTCGACGATTGATATGACTTCGGCGTCCCGCATCACGGCCCCAGATTTGCTGAGCGAGCGATTGAGCGACGCCCTCACCTTTTTCTTGTAGCGATCGACGGCCTGCCCGCTGACCTCGCGCGGCATTGGTAAATTGATTGCTATTTCTTCCATGATGCGACCGGGCGAAGGCTGCATGACGATAACCCGGTGCGCCAAAGCAACCGCCTCCTCGATATCGTGCGTAACGATAATCATCGTCGAGTGCGTCTGGCGCCAGATGCCGACAAGGTGGTTTTGAAGTGCTGAGCGCGTCAGCGCATCGAGCGCCGAAAACGGCTCATCGAGCAGCAAAACCTCCGGCTGCGTCACCAGCGCGCGGGCAATGGCAGCGCGTTGCGCTTGTCCGCCCGAAAGCTCCTTCGGCAGGCTGTTCTCGTAACCTGCCAGATGAACCTGAGCCAACGCAGCCGTTGCTCTTTTATCGCGCTCACGACGGTCGAGATGGCTCAGACCGAAGCGGATGTTTTCGCCGACGGTAAGCCACGGCAGCAGGCGCGGTTCCTGGAATATCAGATTGATAAGTTGGTGCGGCGCACGAACGGCCTCGCCATTTATGGCGATTTTACCCGCCGTCGGCTGATCGAGCCCGCTGATCAGTCGCAACAACGTACTCTTGCCGCAACCCGAGCCGCCAATGACGGCAACGATTTCTCCAAGATGGACCTCAAGGCTGAAGCCCTGGAGTGCGACGACGCCATTCTGATAGGTCTTCGACAAGCCTTCGACCGACAACATCACGTACCCCCCTTTTTGTAGTTGTCCTGCCAGGCGACGAGGGGCGCGCTTATGGAAACGATCAGTCCGTCGGATAGCTTGCCGATAATGGCAAAGATGATAATTGCCGCGACGATCTGATCGGGCTTGCCAAGCTGCTGGCCATCAACGAGCAGATAGCCCAACCCCTCGGAAGCGCCCATGAATTCTGCCGCAACGACGAACATCCAGCCAAGCCCCAGGCCGGCCCGCAGCGCCACGATCAAGGCCGGCAGGACGGCGGGAAAAAGGATGCGTCGGGCAAGCTCCAACCCGGAGAGGCGGAAGATGCGGCCCACCTCAACGATCTTACGGTCGACCGAAAGCAGAGCCGTGGAAAGGCCGAGATAAACAGGAAAGAAGACCCCTGTCGCGATCAGCATCACCTTGGATGTTTCAAAGATGCCAAACCAGAGAATGAAGAGCGGCACCCAGGCAATCGATGGGATGGCACGAAGAGCCTGAAGGCTCGGATCGACCAAAGCCCGCGCTGTGGTGAAAAAGCCGGTCAACGTTCCAACAACCACGCCTGCTGCAGCCCCGGCCAGAAAGCCAAAGAGAACACGTAGACAGGTGGAGGCGACATGTCGGTAAAGTTCGCCGTTCTCTGCGAGCTGCCAGAGCGCAGCGATAATGCGGGAAGGAGGCGGCACCAGCCGTCCGGAGGAAAAACCGAAAGAGACTGCCGCTTGCCAAAGCAGAAAGGCGCCGGCCGGCACAGCAATGGAAAGTAAGAACCTTTTCCAAATTGCCGGCCGGGCGCCTGTCCTATTGCCCGCTATCCGTTCACGCAGCTGACCTGACAAGACTTCAATTGCTGTCAACGCTTGTGATCCATTACTGAGTAGCGGCGCTATTGAAACTCGTGTCGATCAGGCTGGTGGTTATCGCAGCGAGATCCGCATCAGCCGGAAGCACGCCGGCCTGCTGCAAAGCAACACCGGCCTTCAGCATCGTTACCCGCTGCTCGTCGCCGATCTGCGAATGCGTCAAGTCCGTGCGCTCCAGTTGCTTCGAGATGACAGCATCGGGAAGCTTGGCGGCTTCGATCAGAGCAGACTTCAGTGCCTGCGGATCGGCAACTGCCTGCTTTCGCGCCGTCTCGTAGACAGCAAGTACGCGCTTCACAATGTCTGGGTGCTCTTTTGCGAAGGTCTCCGTCGTGTTGAGTACGCCCCAGCTATTGTTCTCCGGCTTGCGGAAGAACAGCTTGGCGCCGTCTTCCACCTCCGCGGCCGCCATCAAAGGATCAAGACCTGCCCAAGCATCGACGTCGCCGCGGGTAAGGGCCAGACGGCCATCGGCATGTTGCAGAAGGACAAATTTGACGTCGCCTTCCTTGAGACCAGCATCGGCCAGAGCGCGGACAAGGAAAATATGCGGGTCGGTACCGCGCGTCACGGCCACGGTCTTGCCCTTGAGATCAGCGACGCTGGCGATCTTCGAATCCTTACCCGTAACAAGTGCTGTCCATTCGGGCCGTGAAAAGACATAGATCGACTTCACAGGGTTACCGTTGACGCGCGCAATCAAAGCCGCAGCGCCCGCCGTGGAGCCGAAATCGATTGAAGCGGCATTGAGAAACTCGAGCGCCTTATTCGAGCCCGCAGACTGAACCCAACGGACAGCAATGCCATCCTTTTCGAATTCCTTCTCCAGCAAGCCCTCTTTTTTGAGAAGCAGGCTCACCGGATTGTAGGTTGCCCAGTCGACGCGAATTTCGGAAACGTCCGCGGCGGAAACCTGCTGCAGTCCTGCGCCAATAAAAGCGGCCATCGCCACGATACGCAAAATGATCGACTTCATATCCCTCTCCAGCTTTGCATTATTGCCGTGTAGCGTAGGGAGGGACGTCAAAAATTTCTAGAAATGACGTTTCAATGTCCACTAAGTTTATGGAATTTATGACGTGCTTACGCGTAGCTTTGAGGTCTTATTCAGCTATCTGCGGGCCGTTCAGTTGTTTGACAGGATGGCCGTCACTTCGCGTATGTTCATGGATGATCTTTCCGGCGAAGTTCGGGATGTTCAAAGGCGACAGAATCCAGGTTGGCCGCTGACGTTCGTGTCAAGCATGGCCGCCTGCTTGTTTCCTACCGGAGCGACACCATCGTGCTTGCGTGCCAGACGCTCGAGACCTAAATTGGCGAAATGCTTGATCATTCGTCTCGACAGCTGTCGCCGTCAAATATCCCAATGGATGCGCTAAGCGAAGTCCTACAAGACTTTCGCTTGAATGGGGTCAACTATGGGCGGTGCGAACTCCAACATCCATGGAGCATCGCCTTTTCGCACCAACAACTGCTTCGCTTTCACTTCGTCAGCCAAGGTCCGTGCTGGATCCATACCGAAGCCCAAGGATGGCAGGAGTTGCACGATGGTGATCTGGTGCTACTGCCGCAAGGTATCGCACATCGATTGGCCAGCGCGCCAGATGTTGAGGGCGACTCGCTCGAAAGCTGTCAGATAACAAGGTTGGGCAGCAACGTTTGCGAAGTGTTACGGGAAGGAACGGGTACGACCAGCACGCTGTTCTGCGGCTCCATGGCTTTGAGCGCATATGCCCTCAACCCTCTGATCGCCTTGATGCCGCCCATCATCAAGGGCTGCGATGTAGCCGGCAATGACCCGATCGTTGGTCCGCTGCTGGCGGCCATGACGGCAGAGGCTTCACAGCCTCAGATGGGCAGCGCTACTGTCCTGTCCCGCATGGCGGACTTGCTCGCAGCGCGGCTTATCCGCTGCTGGGTCAATTGCAGCGGAGCCTCGACCACCGGCTGGCTCGCCGCCATCCGCGACCCCCACCTCGGTCGTGTGTTGGCAGCTATGCACCGAGACCCAGGCCATAACTGGACCCTAGAAAGCCTCGCCAGTGTGGCAGGCCAGTCGCGCTCGATCTTTGCCGAGCGCTTCAGCGCTGTCTTAGGAGAGGGTGCGGCACACTATCTTGCCCGTCTGCGGATGCAGCTTGCCCGCGAATTGCTAGGTCAAAGCGGCATGTCGGTCGCCGAAGTTGCCTCCCGGTTAGGTTACGAATCCGAGGCATCCTTCGCGCGCGCCTTCAAGCGCATCACAAGCGTCTCGCCCGGCGTTGTGCGTCGCACAAGTTCCGGACGAATAGACATGGATTTCGGATTTTAAGACACATATCATCCCAATAAGTTCGTCTATGAAATCTCCGAACGCAGGAGATGACTCAATGACGGACACGAGATCACAACTAGACGACGCGGCGATAGACTTTCATACCGCCGAGCCAGCCGCGTGGAGCGTGGCTACTTGGTTCGCCGTTCTTTCGATGGCGGCTACCAGCTTTGCGCTGGTGTCAGCTGAGTTTTTGCCGGCAGGCCTGTTGACGCCAATGGCGCGCGATCTTAGCATTAGTGAGGGAACAGCCGGGCAGGTCGTGACCGCGACCGCTTCCATCGGCGCGGTGACCGCCTTGTTGAGCAATGTTCTCATCGGCAGAATGAACCGCAAGACCGTACTCGTTGGTCTCAGTGCGTTGGCAATTGGCTCTAACATACTTGCGGCGCTAGCGACTGATTTTTGGTTATTATTGTTGGGTCGAGCCGGATTGGGCATCGCGCTTAGCGGGTTCTGGGCGCTTTCGGTTGCCGTCGTGGCGAGGCTGGTGGGTGCGAATGCGACGGGTCGGGGGATGGCTATCGTCACCCTCGGGGTCTCGCTCGCCACCATAGCTGCACCGTCGGTGGGCGCTTTGATCAGCGACTGGCTGGGCTGGCGTAGCGCCATGGCTATGACAGCAGGGCTTGCGGCGCTTGCCATGCTGCTGCAGGTACTCAGCTTGCCGACGCTGCCCGCAAGCACAGGCAACAGTCTTGCCGATGTTTTTAGCCTGACAGGGCGGCGTGGCGTTCAACTCGGAATGCTTGCCATCCTTTTGCTGATGACGGGGCATTTTGCTGGTTCTGTTTATGTGCGTCCGTTCCTCGAAAAAGTGACGCTCCTGGAAACCGGGCCGATTGCCATGGCGCTGCTCGGGTTTGGTATCGCCGCCGTGATCGGAAATATTGCGGGCGGCCGAGTGGCCGACGTCAATATCCGCATGGCACTCGCCATTACGGCAGCACTAATGGCATTTGCGGCGCTCGCGCTGGTGCTTTGGGGCGTCCACATCGGCGCTGCCTTCGGTTTCGTTACGCTTTGGGGCTTCGCCTTCGGCATGGCGCCGGTGGTGCTGCCCACCAATCTTTCCCGCGGAGCACCCGACGCTCTGGAGGCAGCGGGGAGCCTGATGGTCGTCTCTTTTCAGGTTGCCATTAGTATCGGCGCGGTTTTCGGCGGCTATGTCGTCGATCATTACGGCGCCGTTGGGCCCTTGACCCTTACCTCCGCCCTGGCCGCATCGACCGTCGCTTTGGCGCTGACGCAGCCGCGCAGCTGATCTTCGCTGCCGGGTTGAGCAACCAGGCGCAATCGGCCTGACGATGGTGTTGAGACGCCTGTGCATCTCTAAGGCACCAGCTGGGCGCATGCCGGGGCCGAGTAGCGCTCCTGGCGCTCTGGAAATGAGGCCGCCGGCAATCGTCGGCGGCCTCGATCGTGTCAGGTTATAATGACGTCCTTACCTTCTGCCTTGAGGCGCGCGAGGCCGTCCTTCATCTGCTGCAGCTGTTCAGCCGAGTGGAGTTGCCAGTCCGCGACTTCGCCCACGACGCGAAGCGGTTCGCGAAAGCGATCTGACCGGGAAAACGTCTTGTCAGTCAGGTGTGCAAAGAGCGAAAGCCTACAGGAGCGGACCGGTCTCTTCGAGGAGGACATCCCTAGCGGGTGCCCGCGCCCGATTTCAGCCTTGCCACGGGTCGATTACGATCACGCCGGTATCACCGAAATCCTGAACATTACGCGTGACCATAGTTAAACCGTGAACCAGCGCGGTAGCGGCGATCAAAGCATCAGTCTCGTTGCGGCGGTCTGGAATATGTAAGTGGGCACAACTCGTCGCTATCGCGTCATCAATTGGCAGAACCCGCTCGGCGAATTCAGGGCGAACACGGCTATCCATCCATCCCCGCAAGCGAGAACCCTGGGCGGCGTCGCGACGCTGGATGGTTAATATCCCGCGCTCAATTTCCAGGATCGTAATCGCGGAAATGAACAAGTCATTGGAATCTTGCGCACCGACCCACTTCGTCACATTGGCATCTGCTTTACCGTCTCCAACTTTGCGCAGCTCGGAGACGACGTTTGTATCCAGCAGGTACTTCAAGACAGATCGACCTCGCGAGGTGCAATTTCGGCTCTCAGTGGCTCCCATTCGATCGTCGACAAACCAGGCATTGAAAGAGCCTCGACGAGATTCCGGCGCTTGCCGGTCAAGCGCTCGAATTCGCTGTACGTCATCAACACATGGGACGGCTTCCCGCGATCTGTAATAATTACAGGTCCTTTTTTGGCAGCCTTCTTTGCCCTACTGACGTCATGGTTCAATTCCCGGCTAGACAAACTTGTGGTGCTCATGGAATGTCTCCATGTAGGAACATACCTACATATATGATGTTATTGACTGTAGAGCAATATCCAAGATAGCCGCCTTGATGGGGATCGAGCCGGCCCAAGAGGTTGTTTTATATAACAAACATACACCACCATACGCACGCCGGGCAAAGCCGTCAAAGTATAACGTTTGAGAAAACTGCTACGCGACGCCGTACAGATCGCGGTACGCGGCATCGGCAATCCGGGCCTTAGTGCCGACCTGGGGCTTGAACGGCATTTCAGGGATGTCCAATCCGTGCTCGTCCATGCGCCGCAGGAAGATACATCCATTTCGATGCTAGGCCGGACCGCGTTCGATCGATGGAATCGGGAAGCCACCCCCTCGAGCTATCCGACCGGGCTCGCCGTGGTCAAAACAGCCTAACGAAACAGGAGCCTCACCCGATTACCGCCCTAGATCTCATGCCATTCTGATCGTTTGTGCATGCGGCATCCGCCCCTGGCTGCAACCTGCTTTGCATGACCGAGACGAACTCGCAGAAGGAATTTAGATGAGCAATGATCTGATCGTCGGCTACTCGGGCAATATCTCCCCCGTCGCGCACCAGGCGTTTCGCGGAGAGCCTAGCAGCTTCACTGGCGAAGCAGCCGGCCTGCAGCATACCGTCTTCGACGTCGGAGACCTCGGCACATCGCTGGCGGCCGCAAGGTCGGTGGCGGACCTCGATCCGGCCGCAAGAAAGGTGATCCAAACAATCGTCGAGGCCGAAGCCTCGTCATCGGTTCTCCAACCTAAACAGGGAATTACACGGGCCTGTTCAAGCATGTCTTCAATTTACGGGATGCAGCAGACTTGCGCGGTAAAACCCGTCATCCTGACGGGAGCCGGCGGGGGCGATCGACACTTGCTCGTTGTCGAGCATCAACTTCGCCCCCTATTCGCTTTCTTTGAGGCTTGTTCTGCCAACGGCAATCTACCCCTCGAGCCGCGATTTCACCGATGGCAAACCGTCAACGGCTATACTCGGTCGCGTAAACCAGGTGCTGGCGGAGGCCTCCATCCTCGTGCAGGCGCGCTCCGCAGCAGACGCAATTGCAGCGGAATAAGTACTCGGCCGGCAAGGGCCTGATCGCCGCCGGCTTCGTGGGGAAACTGAAATATCCTCTCTGGTGCAAAGTCAAAACGTCACTTTGCGCTGTGATCTGACCGGCTGGTCCGGGTTGCAAGGGACGGATCGGGGCGGGCGGATCGCTCGCCAATGGCGTTGCCAGTCAGGAGACCGCATCACTCTGCGGCAATGAGGCGATATTCCCGGCGTCGAACTCCGGCTCTCCCTGGAATGCGTTCCGGAGAAGACGTTGCCACGCGATTTGGAGAGGGAACGAGGACGCGAACCCCCTGCTGTTCATCACAGCTCGTCAAAAGGACCAAATCGCGCTTTGGACGTCGCCGCTGCTTCTCAATCTGGACGGAGTGTCTACATTGCTGCCTGCGCACGCATAGCCTCCATTGGCGAGAAAGTGATTGAAGAATAAATTGCAATATATACAATATGATAGTTAGCTTTCCGATAGTTAAAATTTAACTCCCGACAACACACGACATCAAAAACACGCGCTGATTCAACATGAGAAACGTGCGACTCTGCACCGAGCTTGAAGATGAGGTGCAGTCCTATTTTGAGGCTTCCGGCCCTCGAGCTGCCGTGACGAGTTCTCTACCCATGCAGCAATGTAAAGGGGCTACGACGTCCGTGCCAACAGCCAGGTTTGCGTGGAACAAACGCGGTGCCTACATCCGGTCTGGACATGAGCGGCCTGCCGGAAAAATACCATAGATGGGCTAATCGGCTTCGTGCCCTATCCCATCCGTAGGGAGCAAGGGCCTGCACCACCTGCCGATGATACAGTCGCGTGTCGGAAACCAGGCACAACCATCATGCAGAGGAGCGCAGCCATGAAACACTATGCCGGCCTCGATGTCTCGGTCAAAGAAACGAACGTCTGTATCGTCGATGAAAGTGGGAAGCTATTCCGTGAACGGAAGGTGGCATCTCACCCGGAGGACCTCGTCGCCATGCTGAGTGATCCGGAGTTCGGCTTGGAGAGGGTGGGCGTTGAGGCTGGCCCCTTGTCCCAATGGCTGTTTGAAGGACTGGCAAAGGCGGACTTGCCCGTCTTCTGTATCGAGACGCGCCATACCAAGGCATTCCTGGACGCCCTGCAACAGAACAAAAGCGACAGGAACGATGCACGCGGTATTGCCCATATGATGCGGGTCGGCCTGTTCAAGGACGTGCATGTGAAGACGCTCACCAGCCAGAAGCGCCGCGCCTTGCTAACGGCCCGATCGCTACTGCAGGAAAAGGCTATCGATCTGGAAAACGAAATGCGCGGGCTTCTGCGCAACTTCGGACTGAAGGTAGGTCATGCCTCGGGTGGCACCTTCGAGAGAAGGATACTTGAGCTTGTCGAAAACGACGCTGATCTGAGGGAGATCATGGAGCCACTGCTCGCCGGACGACGCAAGTTGCGAGAAGGGCTCGCAAGACTGGAAAAGAGGGTTCTAGCCGAGGCGAAGCAGGACGAGGTTTGCAGGAGGCTGATGACGGTGCCCGGCGTCGGTCCGATCGTCTCGCTGGCCTATGTTTCGACGATCGATATTCCCAGCAGGTTTCGTCATTCCCGATCGGTCGGAGCGATATTGGGCCTCACCCCTGTCCTGAAACAGTCCGGCGAAATGAGCCGGGTCGGCCACGTCTCTCTGCGCGGGGACGCGATGATGCGGCGACTGCTGTATGAGGCCGCCCAGTCGATGATGACGCGCGTGGTGAAATGGCGCTGGCTGAAGGCTTGGGCCATGAACATTGCCAAGCGGCATGGCAGCAAGAAGGCCAAGGTCGCGTTGGCCCGCCGTCTCGCTGTCGTCATGCACCGCATGTGGATTGACGGCTCGGAGTTTCGCTGGTCAAGGGAGGACACTGTCTCAACTGTTGCGGCATAACGATCAACCATAGAGCCGTTTAAGGTATTCGAATCCAAGCTTCCGCGTAGCAGCGGAAGACGTCCTTCGCGGACGACGGTGATGTGAGCTCGTGGCGGCGTTTATTCCGATGATCCGTCATCAGGATGCAGCATAGATTGGACCACATCATCTACTGGACCCCATCATGGGAGGGCCGAGTGCCGATCCCGGAGAGAAGCGCGGGCCGCGAAAAGACGTTAACGCTGCATGAGCCGGACGCAGATAACGCCGGCTCCTGTCGAGCAATGCTTTCGGCTGGAAAGCGCCACAAGCGGACAAACCAAAGAGCGTCGCTCCATGCCGCGGCAGGAGAAAATTGACGTGCAAGATCGCCTCGGCGGAGCGCCAAGGTTTTCCACGAACTGTTTGAAAGATCAGCCGACTAACCGGGTCGTTGAAAAGACCGACAGGAATTCAGCTTTTCACAAAGTCCGCCGCGCTGAGGGGAACAGGTCTGTAGCCGTCGACGTCGGCAATGTCATACTCCCGACCCAGCTCTGCCGCGACCAGGACACGCCCGGATTTCGACATCAGCGCAGGGTCCCGCCAAAGTCCGGCGATGACATGGCCGATGAACCTCGGGGACTCGGAGTTGGACAAGTCGAAATATTCGGCGTTCTGCATGACGGCTTCGGTGCGTACCAGCCCGGGATAGAGTGCGACGGCGGCGACTTTATGTGGACGCAGTTCATGTGCGAAGTCCGCGGCCATCTTGTCGGCGGCGGCTTTGGCCATGCCGTAGATCGTGTTGCCGTCGTAGAATTGAGCTGCCCAGAATGAAATATTGACGATCAGACCGCGCTGCGTCGAGATCATCGTCGGCGCCACTGCGCGCGACATCATGAAAGCCGCCCTCAGCGCGGTGCCGATCATTGCGTCCCACCGCCAGACGGGCTGCTCCCAGAAAGGGCGCGGCCAGGTAAAATCGCCATCCTCGACCATGTTTTCATAGCCGGGCCATGCATTGTTCACCAGAATGTCCAGCCTGTTGGCGGCCCTGATCTCTTCAGCCACGCGCTCGGTTTCGGCGTCGTTGCTGTGGTCGCAATGATGAACGACTAGTCGTCCGGGTAATGCCGCAGCCTCAAGCGCAAGGCCCTCCAGCGATCCCGCGCGTTTACCTCCCAGGCTTGCTTCCGCCTCGGAACGGGTCCTGCCGGTAACGTGGACCGTGGCTCCCTCGGCGAGCAGCGACAGCGCAATCCCGCGGCCGACACCGCGGCTTGCGCCCGTAACCAACGCGACGACATCTTTCATACTGGCTAGCCTCCCATACGATGGCTGTTGCAGGCAGGGGACATCGGAATTCTGCTGCGGGCAGAAAACGGATGCTTGCCGCATGAAACCCTAGGGAGCAGTCAAATACAATCTCGCGTAGTCTGCCCGATTAGGGCCGACTGCCGCCATGGCACAGATGCGCCAATTGCGGTCATTGCGACAACCCCATGCCCGGCCACCTGTCGCGTCCGCCCTACTCGAATCTCAGTGGTAGAGAATTTGTTTTCTTAATGGTCTTCAACATGATACTCGACTTTACCGAGAGCAACCCTCCCGCCTTATGAATTATCCGCTCAAGGAATTCGCTGAGGTGATCAAGGTCCTTCACCGTGATCTTCATCAGAAAGTCGGCGTCACCAGTCTGGGAATAGCATTCAAGGATTTCGGGCGCGTCTTCGATGAAGCGATGCAGCCTTCGATTTCCCTCTTCCGTATGAGAACTCAGACTGATCGTGGTGTAAGCGGTCACGGCCAGACCGAGCTTTTGGGCGCTTAGAACGCAGACCGACTTCTCGATGTACCCCTCCTGCCGCAACCGCTCCAGACGCCGAGCGCATTGCGAGCCCGAGAGCGCGACGCGCTCGGACAGTTCGGCGTTGGTGAGGTCGGCGTTATCTTGGACCGCTGAAAGGAGGCGGATGTCGAACTGATCGAGCATGATGAGGGTACTTCCTGCGCATAATCCGCGTAATTACCTTGAGAGTGCAAAAAATTCGCACAAAAAACAAGGTGGGCGCGTGGGAATGCGGCCCGTCCGCAGTTTGAAGGCGCTATTTTCAAGCCACTTTAACGACCAAAGCCGCTCAACGCGCCGACTACCTCAGGAGATACGAATGCTTTCACTCGACGTCGCAATCTCGTTCGCGGCCGCCGCTACGGTCTTGTGCTGGGTGCCCGGCCCGGACAATATATTCGTGTTGATCCAGTCCGCGATCTACGGCCGCACCGTCGGCATTTGCGTCACTTTGGGGCTGTGCGCAGGGCTCGTATTTCACACACTCGCGGTCGCGTTGGGCGTCGCCGCGATTTTTCAGATCTCCGAACTGGCCTTCAACGGATTGAAGTTTGTCGGTGCTTGTTATCTGGTCTACCTCGCATGGAAGGCATTCAGGGCGAGCCCTGAAAAACTCATCGAAGGCGAAAGCGGCTCCGTTTCTGCACGCGGCATGATCCTCCGGGGCATGGTGATGAACGTCACGAATCCCAAGGTCGCCATATTCTTCCTTGCGTTTCTGCCACAGTTCACGTCTCCGGCCAGCGGCAACGTGGTGCTCCAGATGTTGGCATTGGGCGCAATCTTCATTACCTGTGCTTTCTTCTCGTTCATGACTATCGCCCTTCTCTCCGGTTCGATCAGCACATGGCTCAAAGGCTCCGATAAACGACAGCTCGTCCTCAACCGCAGTGCAAGTGTTGTTTTCGTCGGCTTGGCCGCGAAGCTGGCGACGGCCCATGCATGAGATTAGAAGAGGTCGGCAAGCGGTTCGACGCGCATATGCGTGGGAGACCACTGTCCGTGTCCGCTTAGGCCGATTGCGGACGATAACTTGCCTCCGCGACTACTGATAGTCGGAAAAGAGCTTGACCTCAGCCCGTCGATTAGAGAAGCGCAGCCTTCTCCGGCGCTTGACCTCGCCCATCAAAGGTTGCACCCTCCGATCTTTAAACCTTTCGGAGATTCAATGGCCTCGCGAATTTTCTACGTCCTGGCTGTTCTGATTGCAGCAGGTGCGCTTCTCTGGTGGGCGTTGAACTGGTGATACACCCGAGGAACGCGAGCGAATCCGGATGGGTTTCGACAGAATCCGTGGGGGTATCCATACGCTACCCGTCGACGACTGGCCCCGCCAGCATCGCGAGGCTTTCTTCGGTCTGAGCGTTGACCTTAAACAGCAGCGACTGAGTATTCGTCCCGGAGCTTCATAGTCGTTTGCCGGCTGGTCGCAGATTTTCTGGCGACCGCTGAAAAACACATTTTCGTCGCCGGATCGTTGCACACTTGCTGCTTCTTCCTTTCGCTGAGGTCAGAAGTGACCGAGGGCCTTGCCTGCCGACTTGAAGGCTTTCTCGCGCGATTGGCCAGTTGCTAAGCTCAAGTGTTTTGGCACCCAGGAATTGCAGAGTATAAAGCTTCGAAGACACTACGCAGTGTCTCGCCTGCTTCCCTAGGACGGAAGGCCGTATAGCAGGCGCGACGAAAGTCGCAAAACTTGCTGGACCTTCCGCCGTTCCCATTGGACCGGCTTCTGGCGATCCTTTCTCCACCGCAAGATCGCGGATGCCGACCCATCTCCCAGCTAGGATCGCCAGTCCCGACGGCGGACTGCTCGATAGATCATTTTTGCGCATACCGTGGCGCCGCCTTCGTCGGCGCCAGCCGCTGCCTGGTTCTGTAAATCGGAGCCGATTTAAGGACGAAACCAGGCAGTGGTTCAAACTGTTACAGCGACGCTTGCGCGGCTGAAAAAGACGCACGGCGCCGCAATGGCAGCTTCAGGCAAATCAGGCCGGACGTTGGTCTGGAAAGAACCAGCCCGGCCACGGCAGCCACCGCAAAGGGGGGTGTGATGCTTGTGACATGTTATCGAACGAACAGGGGCGAAATTCCCTTAAGACGAATTGGGCAAGCTGCCGCGGCGATCATGGTTAGCACGGGGACGCCGACGCTGGCCGAGGCTCATGTCAAATGGTTTGCGCCGTATGACATAGCATCAGCCTCACGACCATTTGCAGAAACCTTGACGAGCATCTGGTTCTGGCTTGCCGTCGCGATCGCGATCCCGCTCTTCGCTGTCACCGTCGCCGTCGAGTGCACCGTCGTCGGCGATAGGATACTTATGGCTATGGACCGTCTGGCAGCACCCCTGTGGAACCGGGCTGACGACTTCGTTCGCGCCGCGACGGCAGCCTTCTTCATCGCCATCTTCGCTCTTGGCGGTGTCTATCTTACGCCTGACCTAAGAACGCGCTCGGAATGTGTCTCGTGGGCACAGTTGTTTATCGCAGCCGGCCTCTTCTCGCGCCGAACGATGTTGCTTTCCGCCATGGGGATACTCGCGCTCTGGGGTACGGCGCTTTATGAGTATCAGCTCTTTCATCTGCTCGACTATCTTGTGCTTGCCCTTGGCGTTGCCGGCTATCTCGTGTCGTTCTCGCTTGAGGGGTCTTCGTGGCAAGAACAGCGTTTCACCATTCTGCGCTTTGCGATCGCCATTACACTGATGCGCTCCAGCCTCGAAAAGTTCGCCTATCCGGACTGGTTTTATCCGCTGGCGCAGGACAAACCGTTCCTGACCTTCGGGATGCCGGCGGATGTATTTCTGCCGATGGCAGGTGTCGTCGAGTTTGTCCTCGGCCTCGGATTGATCTGGACACCTATCGTGCGGCGGTTTTCTGCCATAACACTGCTGATCATCTTCAATGCGGCCGTCATACCATTTGGACGACTGGACTTCGTTGGCCACGGTCTGATCACAATGATGCTGGTGGTTGCGGCGATCGACCCGTCTCGCGAGATCCAAATTGCGCCGGGTTTCCGACGAGCGATCGTCGGTGCACCCATCGGGTTCATTGCTGCCTTGGCGATCCTGGCGCCCACCTACTGGAATTTACATGCGGTTCTTTATGGTCGCGACACGCCGACGCAAATATCAGCGCACGCTGGACACCGCCTGGCGATATCAAAGTGACGGCCTTTGAACACACAAGGACGGGGGTCTTTCTTCTGTTCGCGACGGTGTCCGTGATTGCGGTCCTGACCGTGGTCGTGGCGAGCAATCCGATCCACACCTCATTGGCGTCGATGGCTTTTTTCCTACAGATCTCATTAATCTTCATCTTGCTCGAAGCGAGCCAAGCCATGATTGCGCAGCAAATACGACGACGTCCCATATTCCCGATGTCGGACTTTGGTCCCGCCCGATGGCGGCCTATGTCGCACACTTCGTTCAACCTAGGTCTATGTCTGGGGGACCGTAACATCCCTACGATACAGGCGGGTCGTAGTGCGAATGCCGGCAACCTCGCGCGTCGAGGAAAGGAGCCGACCGAGGAGGGGCAATGGACTACAGCGCATTCTTCAGCAACGCCCTGGATGGGCTCCGTCAGGAAGGGCGCTATCGCGTCTTCGCCGACATAGAAAGAGTGGCGGGCGCCTTTCCGCGTGCCCGCTATCACGACGGCGAGCGCGTGCGCGACGTCATCGTCTGGTGTTCCAACGACTATCTCGGCATGGGACAGAACGACAAGGTCCGGCAAGCCATGCATCGTTCGATCGATCTGTCAGGCACGGGCGCCGGTGGCACGCGCAACATCGCCGGCACCAATCATAGTCACGTCTTGCTGGAGCGCGAATTGGCCGACCTTCACGACAAGGAGGCCGCCCTGCTGTTCACGTCGGGCTATGTCTCCAACTGGGCGGCTCTGTCGACGCTGGCCGCGAAGCTGCCGAACTGCGTCGTATTGTCCGATGCCGGCAACCACGCCTCGATGATTGAAGGCATTCGCCATTCCCGCGCCGAGTACCGGATTTTCAAGCATAACTGCCCGGACGACCTGGCGCGCTGTCTGCGCGAGGTCGAACCCGACCGCGCAAAGCTGGTCGCCTTCGAGTCGGTCTATTCGATGGACGGAGACATCGCGCCGATTGCCGAACTGTGCGACGTTGCCGAGCAATATGACGCCATGACCTATCTGGATGAAGTCCACGCCGTCGGTCTCTACGGTCGGCGTGGCGCAGGGATCGCGGAACGCGACGGGGTCATGAATCGTCTGACAATCATCCAGGGCACGCTCGGCAAGGCATTTGGGGTCATTGGCGGATACATCGCCTCAAGCGCGCCCGTCATCGACTTCGTGCGCTCTTTCGCGTCCGGCTTCATCTTTACGACGGCGCTTCCGCCGATGCTGGCGGCCGGTGCGCTCGCCTCGGTGCGGCACCTGAAGGAAAGCCAATGGGAAAGAAAAGCGCAGCAGGATCGTGTTCGGTTGCTGCGCGAGCGTCTCGACGACCGGGGCATTCCCCACCGCGCCAATCCCAGCCACATCGTGCCGGTAATGGTTGGCGACCCCGTGAAATGCCGGACCGTCGCCAATCGGTTACTCGACGATTTCGACATCTATATCCAGCCAATCAACTATCCCACGGTTCCGCGCGGTACGGAAAGACTGCGCATCACCCCCTCCCCTCTTCACAGCCGTGGTGACATCGAACAACTCGTCGAAGCACTGGATGAGGTGTGGGAGCAGACCGGCCTTGCCCGGGCCCCAAGGACTCGCGTGAAAATGCCTCAGGCAGCGCCGGCACATGCTTGGCGCCCCAAGGAGCCGGCTATGTGCACGGCCTGCCGCCAGCTCCTGGCGATGAGCAGCGACCGCGCCATGCTGGAGGCTCACCCCCGGGCGTAGAGAGGTGTCGTCATGAACATCAGACGGCCATGGACGAACACATCGTCCCCGCCCGACAGTGGAGTACTTCGCCGCGCAACCTTGCTGCGAAAAGCCGCAACCGCGACCGCACTTGCGACAATTGTCGCGGCTATCCTCGTCAGCCCTCTTCTTGTCGGCAAGGGGGCGAGCTCACCGCCGCGTGCAGCGCCGGGTGCTGGCGGCGCACCGACCGTCACCGTCACCACGGTCGCCGCCGAACGCCGTCGTCTTGAAACGCGCACATTCGTCTCCGGGTCGCTCGTTGCGCGCGAGGAAGTGTCCGTCGGCACCGAAAGCCAACATGCCAAAATTGAAGCCGTCCTCGTGGACGAAGGCGACAAGGTGCGGGAAGGACAAGTACTCGCCATCCTGTCGTCGGACCTCGACGAAATCGCTGTCTCGATGAACGACGTTGAGATCGAACGGGCGAATGCGCTTCTACTGCAGAGCGAAAGCGCGATCGCTCTCGAAGAAGCCAATCTAGACCTGGCGCAGAAGGCGCTCGAAAGGACCCAGCCTCTGTCTCGTAGCGGCGTGATGTCGCTCGATGTCCTCGAGCAGCGTGAGGCCGACGTGAAAGTGGCCAACGCCAAGCTGCGAACGGCGCACCAAACGAAACGCGTTGCCGTTGCCGAACGCGCGATCGCCTATGTCAAACGCCGAGAACTAATGGCCCAACTCGAACGGACCCGCGTCAGGGCACCGGCCGCCGGCATCGTGACCGCGCGGATCGCAAGGCTCGGCGATATCGCCTCCAGTGACGCGCCGCTTTTCCGGCTTGTCAAGGAGGGCGTGATCGAGTTCGAGGCATTGGTGCCAATGCGTATCGTCGGGCGAATTCAGCCCCATTCGCCCGCCGTCGTCACCATCCAGGGGATGGGCACAACCGTCTCCGGCACGCTGCGACATGTCTCGCCGAGCGTCGATCCGTCCACCAGGATGGCGCGCCTTCGTCTTGCCCTTCCCCAATCCGAGGCCTTGAAAATCGGAGCGTTCGCCCGCGCCGAGCTTCCCTATATCGAAGGCACGTCGGTGGTCTTGCCGCTCACCGCAATCCACCAAGCGCCGGAGGGAGCACACGTGGATGTCGTGATTTCGGGCATCGTGGAGAGACGAAGCGTGGTGACAGGGGAGCGCACAGCAGAGCAGATCCAGGTTCTGTCAGGTCTGACTGAAGGGGAGCAGGTCGTGCTGCGCGCTGGCGAAATCGTCCAGGCAGGTACGCACGTGAGACCAGTGCCCGCCGCCTCCGTTCTTGCCTCGAACAGGTGAGGTCGCGCATGTCGTTCAACCTTTCCCGCTGGTCGATCGAACGCCCCGCCTATAGCATTGCGATCTTCGTTCTTCTGGTGGTGATGGGCCTTCTGTCGCTGCGCGCGTTGCCGATCAGCCGTTTCCCCGAAATGGAATCGCCTATCGTCAAGGTCGTGCTTCGGCAGCAGGCAGCATCCGCCAGCGATCTCGAATACGATGTTGCCCAGAAATGCGAAGATGTCTTGTTGAGACTAGACGGCATTCGCCGACTGGATACAGCCATCGAGGATGGCGCGGTCACGTTCAATCTAGAGTTCGACGCCGCCATTGATCCTCAGGTGGCGCTTGAACGGACCGATCGTGCAATGCTTTCGATGCGTGGCGACCTTCCCGCGGCGATCGAGGAACCGGCAATTGCGCTATCGAACCTGCGCGAGATCGCCGTTGCGACCTTCGCCGTGCGGTCGAACGCAATGTCTTTCCAAGCGCTCGACCGCGTTCTAGACGACGATGTCCTACGTCGATTCGAGCGAATTCGCGGCGTCGGCAAGGTCGTGCTGCGAGGCGGCGACGCCCGCGAGGTTCGGGTTTGGCTCGACCCTGACGAGATGCTCGCTCGCGGGCTATCCGCCGACGCTGTCGGCGTAGCACTTCGCACCGCCATTACCAACGCCTCGGCCGGCATTGTATCGGCCAACGAATTCGATCGACCAATAAGGACCGTATCGGCACTGACGAGTATTGCCGCGCTGGCCAGCGTCGCACTGCCGGATACCAACGGCGCCGGCTTGAGGCTTTCGGATGTTGCGCGCGTTGAGGATGGCTGGGTCGACGCCGGAGGCTTCGCCCAACTGGACGGCGAACCGATCCTGGCCCTGTCCTTCTTCACGGAGAAAGGCGCAAACGAGGTCGAAACATTCAACCGCATACGCACAGCGGTCGATGACTTGGCCAGCAAGGACACACGTCTGCAGTTCACGCTGCTGGACGAGAACGCCAGCTACACGCGCAACAATGCCGCAAGCACGATGCATGCCATGCTCGAAGGCGCCATCTGCACGATTGCGGTGCTGTTTTTCTTCTTGAGGGACTGGCGTTCCGTCATGATCGCCGCAATCAGCCTGCCGCTCGCGGTGATCCCGACCTTCTTCATCATGGACGCACTCGGTTTCTCGCTGAACCTCGTCTCGCTGCTCGGACTGACGTTGGCGATCGGTCTCCTTGTCGATGACACCATCGTCGAGATCGAGAATACGGCGCGGCACCTTGAAATGGGAAAGGCGCCGCATCAGGCAGTCATCGACGCGACGGAAGAGATCGGCAGCTCGGTTATCGCAATCTCATTGACGATCGTTGCCGTCTTCGCGCCGCTCGCCATGATCGGGGGCACGCCCGGTCAATATTTTCGCGAGTTCGGCATGACGGTGGCAGCGGCAACACTGGCATCTCTGCTGGTTGCCCGTCTTATAACGCCGCTGCTTGCCTCGAGATTGCTCCGGCCGAGTACGCCTGATCCAAGTACCCCTGCCTTGCCCACTGAAGGCCGCTATTCCAGGCTCCTCAGGTTCGCGACCGGCCGTCATCGCATTGCGCTTGGACGATCCCACGCCGACCGGCCTCCCCGATACGCCATAGCCATCGACATGTCCTTTGTCACGATCGGCCTGGGGATCGCATCGCTTGCATGGGCCGCCCTCTTCGTCCTTCCGGGCTTGGCACGTGGCTTCATTCCGGACGAGGATGGAACGCGGCTCAAATTTGCAATCGAGATGGCAGGCGGCACGAGCAATGCCGCAATGCGTGAGAAATCCAGCGAAATCACCAGATTGCTCGCCTCTGACAGCGAGGTCGTACATGTCTACGCCTATAGGGCTTCCGCGGCCCGACTGGCGAACCTGCAGTCGATCGCCGTCCAGCTCGCGCTGACAGACCCGGCCCACCGAGCGCGAACGCGCCAAGCCATCGCTTCTGACATCACCCGAAAATTGAGGTCCATCGCCGACATTCGCATCAGCCAGGTTAGCCTGACGGGGGGGCGACAGTTTTCTGTCTCGTTGCTGTCACAGGATGCGGTGGCGTTGGAGCGCGCGGGAGAGTGGCTCGCGTCCTCCATGGCGTCCATGCCTTCAATCCGTGACGTGACATCATCCGGCGCCACGCACAGGGCAGAGCTTCAGGTCATTCCCGACCTCGACCTTACCGCCGCTATGGGACTTAAGCTCGACTCGCTATCGAACGCATTGCGTGTCGCAACGATGGGCGACAGGGATCGGGCGCTCGGTTCCATCCAGATCGATGGCCGGAACGTTCCTGTTCGTGTTGAGGTCCGCAAATCAGGCGCCGACTTATCCCTCATTGAGCTCATGCCATTGCGCACCGCAGATGGAAAGGTGGTTCCGCTGGGGGCGGTTGCCCGCATCGTGGAAGGGTACGGGCCGGCGCTGATCCTGCGCCAGGACGGGCTGCGCCGCATCGAACTTAACGCCGATTTGGCCGAGACCGCCTCGCCCGGAACGGCACTTGCGCAACTGCAATCATGGATCGAGCGCCATCCGCTGCCGGCCGGTATACGCCTGCAAACTGCCGGGGAAACGCGCTCGATGGAAGACTTCTTCGCAAGCTTCGTTGAAGCGACTATTCTCGGATCGACCTTTGTTTTCGTCATTCTCTTCGTGCTTTTCGGCAGCCCGTTCCAGCCACTGACCATCCTCCTGTCCCTGCCGCTATCACTGTCTGGAGGGCTCGTCGCGCTGGCCGCAACCGGCCATGGCGTGACAATGCCGGTCTTGATCGGAGCCCTGATGCTCATGGGAATCGTTGCCAAGAACGCTATTTTGATCGTGGACCTGGCCAGTCGGATGATTGGCGCGGGCGCGCCGCCGCGCGATGCCGTCGTCCTGGCCGCCGAGCAGCGCCTTCGCCCGATTGTCATGACCACGGCTGCCATGGCCGCCGGCATGGTGCCTGTCGCGCTTGGGGTTGGCGATGGTGGTGCATTCCGTGCGCCCATGGCGATCTTCGTCATCGGCGGCCTGATCGCCTCGACGCTCTTGTCGCTGGTGTTCGTGCCCGCACTCTTCCTGCAGGTCCACAGGGTTGGCGCCCTGATCACCGGCCATTGCTTAGGCCAGCACCCACAGCGGCTGCAGCTTGACCAGCCGAACAACGATAAGCCGTAAGAAGGGTGACCTCAGGTCAACTCGGCCAAGGAGGCTTTTGGCAGCTGCTTGGCTGAGGTCGTGCTCTGACGGCCTTTTGATGTGCGATCGCTCTGAGGCGATGCAAATGGACGGCGGCGGCTGGATGTTTTGAGCGTGGCGGCCCAAAGAGATTTGGTACCACCCTTGTTCTTTGTTCAAATCATCAAATCGCAAAGGTCGCATCAGCAGTTCATTAGGCATTTTGCATCATCATGATGATCTTATTGGAGAAACTTCATGATGCGCACTTCAGTCATAGCCGTCTTCGCACTGCTGACCGCCATGTCGGCGGCCAACGCGGCCGAGCGGCTCCGGATTGCCACCGAGGGCGCCTATCCGCCCTTCAATCTCATCGACCAGAACGGAACGCTTAAAGGGTTCGACGTGGATATTGCCAAAGCGCTCTGCGAACAGCTCAAGAGCGAATGCACGTTCCAGACCGTCGAGTGGCCAAAGATCATCGACGGGCTTGAGGCAGACAAGTACGATTTGATCGTTGCCAGCATGGCCTACACAAAGGAACGCGCCGCACGCGTCGAATTTTCAGCCCCGTACTATCGATCCCACTCTGTGCTCGTTGGTAACGCGGACAAGTTCACAGATAGCTCGCCGACCGCGCTCACCGGTGTTCGTATCGCCGCCGCCGAGGGAACAATTCAGGCTGACTACGTGAAGCAGGCATACACTCAAAGCGTTCTCGTCTTGGCCAAGGATCAACCGTCGGCACAGCAGCTGCTTGAAGAGAACAAGGCTGATCTCTTGATTGGCGACGCCATCGAACTCCTGAGTTTCATGGAGACGGGGAAGGGTTCCGTATACGGATACGTCGGCGATCCGATTTCGAGCGAATTTCTACAAAGTTCCGCTCACATTGCTGCGCAAAAAGGCAACGTGGAACTGATCGCTCGAGTGAACGACGCCTTGAAGCAGATCAAGCTCAACGGGGTCTACGACAGAATCAACGACCAGTACTTCCCCTTCAGCATTTACTAGGGACGTAGACTTGAAGGAACCTAAGGCTGCTTTATCGTGGAACATCTCGCTTCGGTCTGCCGGAAGGATTTTGCTCGCAGTCGTCGTCGCATATTGCGCAGTGGCCGCGATAGGCGCAGCACTTTTGCTAACGCGAATTGAACACGAAGCGATCGAAACCCGCCAGAAGCAGATTCCTCTCATCCTCTCCCAGACACGCAACGCCGTTAAGATCGAAAGAATGTCTTCCCTCGTAAGGGCGGTCTTTCTCACCAACGATCGGCGTCTCGAGCGGCAACTTCAGCTTCAGATACAGGCCCTAGCTCAAGGTTTTGGTTTCGACGGCTCGCCAATCCTGATCGACGGTTCAAAGAAAGTTGCCGGTCTTGCCAAGTCGATCGTCTCCGCTCATCAGCAGCATCGCGATCAAGCGGCGGAACGGGCCGGCGGTCAGCAGGAGGCTAGCCAATCGCTCGCCGACCTCTCGGCCTACGAGGAGGCCATGCGGATCATCGAGAAGATGGCAAAGGAGACAAGTGACAACTCCGCTTTCGTCGGCGACGACATCGCGGCGGGAATACAACAACGCGCAGTAGAAGTCCGTTACCTGGTAATCGTCTTCCTCACTATCCCGGCAATCCTTGTGGCGATGCTGCTCGCTCTGGCCCGCAGGCATTTGACCGCCCCGATTGTCGCGGCCATCGTGAACCTCGACCGGATCGAGAAGGACCAAGCCTTAAAGGCCGCAACGGACCGGCCAAAACTCAAGGAGCTCGCGCTCATTGGCGATGCAGTCATGTCTTATGGAAGCACCGCGTCTGAACTTCGGCGAACCAACCTCGTGTTGCAAGTGCTGGCTGAAAAGGATCCGCTAACGGGCCTGGCGAACCGACGGATGTTCGAGAAATTTCTCGCGGCGTCGATCCTCAGGTCAACGTCGGAGACAGGAACCGCGATCTTGCTCATCGACATTGATCACTTCAAGGCCATCAACGATCGATTCGGGCATCCGACCGGAGACCGTTGTCTCAAATCGCTGTCAGACCTGCTGGCCAACATTCCGGATCTATCCAACCCGCTCGCGGCAAGGTTTGGTGGCGAAGAATTCGTGGTTGTCTACGATGCTCCCTGCGCCGATCATGCGGCAGAATACGCCCGCTTCCTCTGCAAGAAAATCGCCCAACTTGAAACAACGGGCGTTGACGGAAACACAATTCGTTTCACAGGCAGCGTGGGTGTCTCATTCACAACCTCCAGTGCGGACGATCCTTCGGACCTTCTGGAGAAAGCGGACCGCGCGCTCTATGCGGCAAAAAGGTCCGGACGAGATTGCGCTGTTGCTTATAGCGAGCTGTCGAATGACGCGACCGCGCGCAAATCGCATCTGAGGTCATAGAACAATCGCCTTTGCCGCGCCGGCGAAAGCTTCCGGCGGCAATATCCTCCAAGCATCGATGGGATAATGGATAATGTCTCTTTCACTACACATTTCGTTGCAGAAGCAAAAATGAGCTACTCCTCTCTGAACGCCTTCATCATCTGGTCTGAGAATGGTTTGAGGAGGTATGAGAGTGCGGTTCGTTCTGCGGTTTGGACGAAGACTTCGACAGGCATTCCGGGGATGAGTTTGTTGTCCTTGAAGACGACTATTCTACCCTCCACGATCCGCGTGTCGTCGCGGTGATCGCGCTGCTCACCGATGCCTCGAGCAAAAGAGATGTAGCCGTCGCGTGATTTTACATTTCTGTCAGCCGGTTTTGCAGTGGCGCTTACTCCGACTTAAGTCCCACTGGCAACTCAGCTTCAATCCTGTACTCTGCAGCCGTCCTGCCCCAAGGGGCGGGATAGGGGGGAGCCTTCGCCCCAGGAACAGGTGCAAACCGTCCCCCAACGAAGGTTCTCCTCTCAGTATCCCACCCTTGGGGAAGGAATGCTGGTTGTGGATCGTTCAGATACTCCTGCTAACAAGCCCCGTCACACTACATTTCCCCTATCAAGCCCGACACGCCGCCCCTTCGTTATCAGGTAGGTAGGAGCGCGAAGGTCGCAGCAAGGTGGGCTGTCGTTGACACCTTCACGGGATGGCCCGTTTACGCCCGAGGTATTCCTCTCGACGGACGGCCAGCACACGAAGTTGACGATCTGGTTCATGAACTGAACGAACCGGACTTGAAAGCTCGAGAGCGCCTCAATGTAGCCCGCCGCGAATTTTCGGAATTTTGACACGGACTTCCGGAATTGTCGAATTCGGCTAAAGGGCGGTTCAAAGCCCTTTTAAGGCGCGTTCTCCTGGATCTCATACACGGCTGCATTATCCTGCACTTCGGTATCTTGCTCAGTGCATCATCGCCAACGCCGCCGTGAAGAAATCCTCGCCTCCGAAGTTTCCCGATTTCAGCGCCAGCAGCATATCGTCCTGCGCATTGCCGATCGTGCGCAAGACCGGCACGCCAGGCGCGATCTCCGGGCCGATCAGAAATGCCGGAATGGCGAGCCTGTCGACGGCGGCACCCGAGGTTTCGCCGCCGGCAACGACCAGGCGCCGCACGCCTCTTGCCACCAGTTCGGCGGTGATGATCGAGGTTGCGGTTTCGATCGCATGGCCGGAGGCGTCGCGTCCGTATTGCGCTTGCAGCCGGGAAACGGTTTCCGGCGCAGCACTCGCGGCGACGACAACCGGACCGGCCGAGATGCGGTCTCCAGCCCACGAAATCGCTGCGGCAATCTCATCTGGACCGGCCAGCAGCCGCTCCGGGTCGAGCCGCAGAACCGGCATCGATCGTTCGGCGACCTCGAGCTGCCGGAGCGTCGCTCTGGAGCAACTGCCGGCGACGATCGCCGAAAGCCCGCCGACGGGGCGAATGGCGTTTGCCGTTACAGTGCCGCCGGCAGAGGCCCGACCTGAGCGGACGAGTGCGCGGGCAAGGCCAAGCCCGAGGCCCGACGCGCCGGTGGACACCGGCGTTTCCAGCGCGATCTCGCCGAGCGTCTCGAGATCGCGTTCGAAGACCGCATCGGCTATTGCCGACCTGACACCTGCCTCACGCAGGACCTCAAGCCGGGCTCTGAGCGTATCCGGTCCCGCCGCAATTGACGGCAGGTCGATCAGCCCGATTGATCCACGCGACTGCCTGGCCATCACGCGCACGAGATTGGCGTCGTGCATCGGATTGAGGGGGTGGTCTTTGAGCGGGCTTTCGTTCAGTGGCTGTCCGCCGACGAAGAGATGGCCGAGATAGACGGTGCGGCCCGTTTCCGGAAAGGCGGGCGTCACCAGCACCACGCCACCGCCCGCGGCATCGCTTAGCGCCTCGGTGACCGGACCGATATTGCCGGCATCGGTGGAATCGAAAGTCGAGCAGATCTTGTAGAGCACATGGGCCGAGCCGCGCCCGCGCAGCCATCGTTCCGCCTTAGTCGCGGCCGTTACGGCGTCCGAGGCAGGCACCGAGCGGATCTTCAGGGAAACAACGACCGCGTCGACGTCCGGCAGCGCCAGCGACGGATCGGGGATGCCGACCGTCTGCACCGTGCGCAGGCCGTTTTTCGTCAGCGTGTTGGCAAGGTCGGACGCGCCTGTATAGTCGTCCGCGATCGATCCGAGCAATATAGCCATCGTCTAACTCCGTGCAAAAGGTCTGAACCAGCCAAGACCGTCCAGTGTGTGGCCGCGCGGGATGTACTCGCAGCCGATGAAACCGTCATAGTCAAGGCGGTCGATTTCGCCGAACAGAAAGGGATAGTTGAGCTCCTCCCCGTCCGGCTCGTTGCGTGACGGTACGCTGGCAATCTGGATATGGCCGGTGATCGCCATGAGGCGACGCAAGGCCATGACCACGTCACCATGGATGATCTGGCGGTGATAGATGTCAAACTGGAGCTTCAGGTTCGGCAGGCCGAGGTCCGCGATCAGCCGCTTTGCGGCGCCGAAGTCATTGAGGAAATATCCCGGCATGTTTCGCCCATTGATCGGTTCAAGCAGGAGGTCGATGCCCTCCTCCGCAAGCCGCCCGGCAGCGTAGGCGACGGAGCGCCGGTAAGACGAGGCAGCGTCCTCGTCATGGGGATCGGCAAGACCGGCCATCAGATGCAACCGCTTCACGCCCGTCGCTGCCGCATAGTCGAGCGCCCGCTCCACATCCGACTTCAATGCTTCGAAGCGTCCTGGAAGCGCCGCGATACCCCGCTCGCCGGCGGCCCAGTCGCCCGGCGGCAGATTGAACAAGGCCTGCTGCAAATTGTTGCGGGCAAGCCGTTCGGCGATCGCCTCCGGCGGGGCTTCATAGGGAAAGAGATATTCGACGGCGCAAAAGCCGGCATCGGCCGCCGCGTCGAAGCGGTCGAGGAAGGGCCATTCGTTGAACATCATCGTCAGGTTGGCGGCGAAAACCGGCATGGTGAAGTTCCCTTTACAGGCTCTGCGGCTCTTTGGCGCCACCGGGCAATTGAGCGCCCGAGAGCTGGGCGTAGAGGCGCGCGAGCGAGGAATCGTCGTCACGCCCCATGCCAGCACCCGCAGCGGCCAGATACATCTGCAGGGCTGCGGCCGCCAGCGGCACCGGATAACGCTCGCAGCGGGCCATGTCCTGGACGATGCCGAGGTCCTTGACGAAAATCTCGATGCTGCTTAGCGGCGTATAGTCTCCGGCCAGCACATGCGGCACGCGGTTTTCGAACATCCAGGAATTGCCGGCCGAAGCCGTGATCACCTCGTAGACCTTGTTAAGATCGAGACCCTGCCTGGCGGCGAAGGTTATCGCTTCGCAGGCGGCCGCGATATGCACGCCGGCGAGAAGCTGGTTGATCATCTTGAAGGCAGCACCCGTTCCGGCCGCGTCGCCGAGTTCGTAGACCTTGCCGGCCATGGCGTCGAGACCCGGGCGGGCTGCGTCGAACGCCTGCATGGAGCCGGATGCCATGATCGTCAGGGCGCCGCTGGCCGCCTTGGCGGCACCACCCGAAATCGGTGCATCGAGATAATTGAGCCCAAGCGCCTCGGTCCGTTGCGACAGGTCGCGTGCGACGGCTGGATCCATGGTCGCCGAGGAGACGAAGACGGCACCGGGCTTCATCGTCTTCGCGACGCCTTCGGGGCCGAACAGGACGGCCTCGGTCTGCGCGCTGTTGACGACGACAGAAACAACGATATCGGCACCTTCTGCCGCGCCGGCGGGCGTGGCCGCGCCGCGGCCACCCTCGGCGACGAAGCGATCCACCGCCGCAGGCGTGATGTCGTAGCCGACGACGTCGAGACCTGCGCGTTTCATCGATCGGGCCATTCCAAGCCCCATGGAACCCAGACCTATGACGGCCGCGACAACGGCGGGGGCTGGGTTTTCAGCAAGCGGTGACATGACGATGTTCTCCAGTCTTGTAAGGGAAAAGCTGCCCCTCCGGATGCGGCCACCCGGAGGGGTCGAGATCTAGCGATTGACGGTTTGCGCAGGCACCATCAGCACGGCCAGCGAACCGATGATCAGCGCTGCTGCCAGCAAATACATGCCAGCGCTGTTGGTGCCGGTGAGGTCCTTCAGATAGCCGACCAGAAACGGCCCGAGGAACCCGGCGAGATTGCCAACCGAATTGATCCAGGCAATACCGGCCGCAGCCCCCGTACCAGCAAGAAAGGCGGTCGGAAGCGACCAGAAGAGTGGCGCGCAGCTGATGGCGCCTGCAGCGGCCAGCGAGAGGCAGACGATTGCGACCGTCGTGCTTGTCGCCGAAGTCGCCGCGACAAAGCCGCCGGCGGCGATGAGCGCGGGAATGACGAGGTGCCACCGGCGTTCGCGCAGCCGGTCGGCGGAGCGACCGAGCGCCAGCATGGCGACGAAGGTGCAGATATAGGGGATCGCAGAGATCAGTCCGATGTTCAGGTTTCCGGTGACGCCCGAGGCCTTGACGATGGTCGGCATCCAGAAATTCAGGCCGTATTGCCCGAGCACGAAGCAGAAATAGATCAGGCACATCAGCCAGACGCGGCGGTCCGTCAGGGTTCCGGCAATGCTGTGCGGGCTTGCGACCTTGGCCTTGTTCTCCGCCTCGATATTCGTCGTCAGCACCTGCTTTTCCTCATCGCTCAGCCATCTCGCGTCACCGATCTTATCATCAAGGTAGAAGAACGTGGCGACGCCGAAAAGAATGGCTGGAATGGCCTCGATGAGGAACATCCACTGCCAGCCGGAAAGGCCGTGCGTACCGTGGAAACTGTCCATCAAGAGGCCCGAAAGCGGATTGCCGAAAATGGCGGATATCGGGATCGCTGACATGAACGTCGTGATGATCCTGGCGCGGCGATGGGCCGGATACCAGGCGGTCAGATAGAGAATGATGCCGGGGAAAAATCCGGCTTCCGCAACGCCCAGCAGGAAACGCAGGACATAGAAGACGGTTTCCGACGAGGTGAACATGAAGGCGGCGGAAATGATGCCCCAGGTCACCATGATGCGGGCGATCCACACCCGCGCGCCGACCTTGTTCATGATGATGTTGCTCGGCACTTCGAACAGAAAATAGCCGATGAAGAAAATGCCTGCGCCGACGCCGTATGCGGCTTCCGACAGGCCGAGCTCGCTCGACATCTGCAGCTTGGCGAAACCGACATTGACGCGGTCGAGATAAGCGACCACGTAGCACAGCATCAAAAAGGGCACGATGCGCCAGAAGACCCTGCCATAGGCACGGTCTTCCACCGCCTGTGCGGCGTACACGCCATCGACTGGCGCCTGCGTCTGCAGCGTCATGATTTTCTCCTCCAATTGTTGCCGCGGTCTCAGTCGGTCCTCCCGCGGCACGCCAAGCCACTTTTGGCAGCGCTGCCATTTTCATTAATCCATTTTGGCAGCGCTGCCAACACAAAATTGGTAGCGCTGCCAAAAAAATCTTGCTTCTTGGCGGCAGCGGTGAAAAATGGGCGCCGATGCATCATCGCGCGGGCATACCCGCTGACGAGGAAGTCGTCACAGAGCTGGGTTCAAAAGTGACCATGGACTTCAAACATCAGGCGACGGTGACGCTGGCCGAGGTCGCCGAAGCAGCCGGTGTCGGCGAGAGCACGGTGTCGCGCGTGCTGCGCAACCACGGCTCGTTTTCCGGCAAGACGCGGGACCGGGTGATGGCTGCGGTCGAGCGGCTCGGCTATGTGCCGAACCGGATTGCGGGAACGCTGGCTTCGACCGGTTCGCGTCTTGTCGCCTTCGTCATTCCCTCATTGTCCAACATCGTCTTTCCCGATGTGCTGCGAGGCGCCAGCGCCGTTCTGGAGGAAAACCGGTATCAGGCAGTTTTCTCCGTCACTGATTATGATCCCGACAAGGAGGAAGCGCTCGCCGCCGCGATGCTTGCCTGGCGGCCGGCTGCGGTCATGCTGGCAGGATACGAGCACACCGAGGGCACGGTAAAGATGCTGCGCGCGAGCGGTTGCCGGATCGTGGAACTGCTCGATGTGGACGGCGATGCTCTCGACATGGCGGTCGGCTTCTCGAACCGCGCGGCCGGACGCGACAGTGCCGCCTTCCTGCTCAAGCGGGGCTATCGCCGGATCGGCTATGTCGGTCACGACCTGAACCGCGATACCCGCGCCGGCAAGCGGTTTTCCGGCTTTTGCGAAACGCTCGGCGCGCATGACGCGCCACTCGCCGACCACGAAATTCTGGCTGGAGCATCATCCGTGGAGAACGGCAGGCTGGGGCTGGAGCGGTTGCTCGCCCGCACGCCCGGTCTCGAAGCAGTCTATTTCTCGAATGATGACATGGCGCTCGGCGGTTATTTTCACTGCCTGGCGCGGGGGATTTCGATCCCCTCGCAGCTTGCCATTTTCGGCTACAACGGCCTCGATATCGGCCGGGCGACGCCGCAGCCGCTGTCGACCATCCGCACGCCGCGCGTGGCGACGGGACAGATGGCAGCGCAGCTCGTCGTCGCCAACGCACCACCCCAGGTCGTCGATCTCGGTTTCGAGCTGATCGAAGGGGCAACCGCCTGATTGGAGGAACTGTCATGTCCGACACGCGCCATCGTGAGGAAATCTGCCGCTACGGCCGCTCGCTGTTCGAGCGCGGGCTGACGCCCGGCTCGTCCGGCAATATTTCGTTGCGGCTGGAGGATGGCGGCTGGCTCGTCACGCCGACAAACGCCTCGCTCGGCTTCCTCGATCCGGCCCGCATCTCAAGGCTGGATGCCGAAGGCCGGCATCTTGCCGGCGACAAGCCGACCAAGGAAATTCCGCTTCACACGGCACTTTATGATACGCGCGGCAGCGCCCGCGCCATCGTCCATCTTCACTCCACCCACGCGGTGGCGCTGACCATGCTGCCGGAGATCGATCCGCGCGCCGCCCTGCCGCCGATGACCCCCTACTATCTCATGCGCGCCGGCCAGACGGCGCTCGTTCCCTACTATCGCCCCGGCGATCCGGCGGTGGCCGACGCAATCCGCGGGCTGGCGGGCAAATATTCGTCGGTGCTTCTGGCCAATCACGGACCGGTCGTCGCCGGCGACAGCCTGGAGGCGGCGGTATTCGCTACCGAGGAGCTGGAGGAGACGGCGAAGCTCTATCTGTTGCTGCGCAATCTCAACCCCCGCTACCTCAGCCCGGCGCAAGTGGCCGATCTTACCAAGACCTTCGGCCTCGACCTGCCGTCGCACCACGACCACGACCACGATTGAATACGTGATCGTACTTCAAGGTATTCATTCCTTCACCGCCCCGGTCATGGACGAGACGTAATAGTCGACGAAGAAGGAATAGAGGATCACCACCGGCAGCGAGCCGAACAGCGCACCCGCCATCAACGCTCCCCACTCGAACACGTCGCCGCGGACAAGTTCCGTCAGCACACCGACGGGCACGGTCTTGTTTTCCGAAGACTGGATGAAAGTCAGCGCATAGATGAACTCGTTCCAGGACAGCGTGAACGCAAAGATACCCGCCGATATCAA
Organism: Rhizobium sp. BK060; assembly: GCF_014193145.1. Taxonomy (NCBI): domain Bacteria; kingdom Pseudomonadati; phylum Pseudomonadota; class Alphaproteobacteria; order Hyphomicrobiales; family Rhizobiaceae; genus Rhizobium; species Rhizobium sp. BK060. The sequence continues at coordinate 29,708 of NZ_JACHYW010000017.1, read as the reverse complement.
TCCGGGGACGGCCAGCGGCAGGATGATCTTGATCAGAATCTGCCAGCGTGTCGCGCCATCCACCAGCGCGCTCTCCTCGAGCTCGAACGGGATCGACCTGAAATAGCCCATCAGCAGCCACGTGCAGAAGGGAATGAGGAAGGTCGGATAGGTAAAGATCAGCGCCAACTTGGTGTCGTAGATGCCGAACTTGAAGACGATGAAGGCGAGCGGAATGAAAAGGATCGAGGGCGGCACGAGGTAGGCGAGAAAGATCATCAGCCCCACCGGCCGCGAGCCCGAATACCGCACCCGCTCGATCGCGTAGGCCGCAAAGACCGAAGCTGCGAGCGACAGAAACGTCGCGCAGGTCGCAACCAGCATCGTGTTCCACAGCCAGCCCGGATAGGAGGTCTCAAACAGCAGGTACTTGATATGATCGAGCGTTGGGCCGACCACCCAGAAGGGGCTGTAGTTCGTATAGTCGGTCAGCTGCGAATTTGGCTTTATCGCCGTGATCGCCATCCAGTAGAACGGAAAGAGCAGCACGAAGACGAATACCGCCATCGGCAGATAAACCATCACGATCCGGCGCGGCAGGCGATTGAGATAGCTCATTCCTTGTACGTCATCGGTCAAAACGGCGTCTTCGGATTTAACGGTCGTGGCCATTGTCATTCTCCCCCAATCAATCCTGGCCGCCCTGCTGCCATTTGCGGCGCTGCAGGCCGAAGAAGCTGAACATGATAGCGGCAAGCAGGAAGGGGATCATCGCCACGGCGATCGCCGCCCCCTCGCCCAACTGTCCGCCGGGAATGCCGCGCTGGAAGGACAGCGTCGCCATCAGATGCGTCGCATTCACCGGCCCGCCCTTGGTGAGAACGTAGATGAGCTGGAAGTCGGTAAAGGTGAACAGCACCGAGAAGGTCATGACGACGGCAATGATCGGCGTCAGCATCGGCAGCGTGACGTAGCGGAAGCGCTGCCAGCTTGTCGCGCCGTCCAGCGATGCCGCCTCCTGCAGTGAAGCGGGAATGGTCTGCAAGCCGGCGAGCAGCGAAATGGCGACGAAGGGAATGCCGCGCCAGACATTGGCTGCGATCACCGAGGCCCGGGCATTCGTCGGATCGCCGAGGAAGTTGATCGGGCTGTCGATCACGCCGAGCTGCATCAGCGACCAGGAGATGATCGAGAATTGCGCATCGTAGATCCACCAGAAGGCCAGCGCCGAAAGCACCGTCGGAACGACCCAGGGCAAGAGCACGATCGCCCGAAAGAAGGATTTGAACGGCAGGTTCTCGTTCAAAAGCAGCGCCAGCCAGAGCCCGAAGACGAATTTCAGGATCGACGCGACGATGGTGTAGAGAAGCGTGTTGAAGACCGCGAGCCAGAAGACCGAGTCCTCGGCAAGGAAGATGTAATTTTCCAGCCCGATGAACACTCCGTCACGGCCGATGCGCGTATCGGTGAAGCCGAGCCAGACGCCCAGACCAAGCGGATAGGTCAGGAAGCAGACAAGGAAGACGGCGGCCGGCAGCATGAAGAGGAAGCCGATCATATTCTTGTTCTGCATGAGCGAAGCCATCGCCGATGGCGGCTTCCTGGACGATACTTTGGGCATCGGACATCTCCCGTATGACGAATTTGGGAATGGGGACCGGCGGCAGCATTTCCGCCGATCCCCTATCTTCGCGGCCTTGCGGGCCGCTGCCGGCTCAGACCCGGTAATAGCGGTTTGCTCGGCGCTCAGCCTCGACAATCGCCTCTTCCGGTGTCTTCTGCCCGGTGACGGCGGTCGCGAACATGTCGACCAGCACATAGTCGGCCATCACACCGGCGGACGCATAGCCGAGCGGCCCGGCATAGCCGTTGGGACGCAGCGTTTCGGAAGCGCGCGCATAGGGCGCGTGGATCGGGTCGGACGTCCAGACAGGATTGCTGGCGAAGGCCTTGAGCGGCTGGCAGCAATAGGCGCTGGAGCCCGTGATCCAGGCATTCATCTGGTCGGCCTCCATCATGAACTTGATGTAAGCCTTGGCGGCTTCTGGATATTTCGTGTGGTTGAACAAAAGCAGCGAACTCGTCTGATGCAGTTCGACGCTCTGGCCGACCGGGCCGACCGGGAAGTTGGTGGTGCGGATATCGGCCGCAAGTTCCGCCGTCGCCGGGTCCTTCTTCGCCGCATAATAGAGCGAGACGCCGTTGGCCGTCAGCGACACCTGGCCGGCGAGGAAGGCGCGGTTGTTGTTGATGTCGAGCCAGCTCTCGGTGCCCGGAATGAAGGTCTCGTACAGCGCCTTGGCATAGTTGATCGCCTTCAGCGTCTCGGGGCTGTTGATGACAACCTTGCCGCCTTCATCGACCATCTTGCCGCCATGGCTCCAGAGCAGCCAATGGGCATAGTTGTTGCCGTCGCCGACGGCTTTGCCGTGCGGGAACCCGGCGGGCGTTCCCTTGGCCTTCATGGCCTTGCAGAGTTCGAGGAAACCATCGGTATCCTTCGGAAACTCGCTGAAGCCGGCCGCCTTCATGTGGCTGTCACGGTAGCAGACGGCGTTGCCGATGGCCGTCAGCGGCATGGCGATGAACTTGTCGTCGCGCGTCGCATAGCCTTTCACGCCATCGTACCATCCGCCATATTTGCCGCCGAGATAGTTGGCGAGCTCGGTCAGATCGACAAGTTTGTCCGGGTATTGGTGGGCGTCGTCAAACCAGCACATCACCAGATCCGGCCCGGACCCGACATTCGCAGCGACCGCAGCCTTCGGGCGAATGTCCTCCCAGCTTTCCTTGTCGATGCGGACCGCAACCCCGGTCGCTTCCGTGAATTTTGCGGTATTGGCAAGCCATGCATCCTCATCGCCCTTGACGAAGGGTGTCCAGCGCAACAGCCTCAGGCTTGCACCTTCCTCCGGCTTGTAGGCCGGTTCCGCCGCTTGAGCGAAAGACGGACGGATGCCGAAAGGCGAAAGACCGGCCATGCCCGCGATCGCGGCAGATGCGGTAAGAAAATCACGTCTCTTGAAAGTCATCATGCTCCTCCTTCGTGGCACGGGACATATCCGTACCGGCACCCGCCGTCCCGTTTGGCGAATGCGGCGGCAATGGCTTCCGGCACGGCCGGAAAAGCCGGCCCCGAAACCGGATGCGCCAGGGCTCCTCTTCCCTCGCGCAGCCGCAAACGGGGCAGTATCAGTCGGTCAGCCGCGCTCCGGTTTCGGCATCGAACAGGTGAACGTGATTGGCATCGATCGACAAGTGGATTGCCTCTCCCGGCCTAACGTTCACGCGCTCGCGGAAAATGCAGGTGACGTCCGTTGCGCCGAAGCGCACGATCATCTGCGTTTCGTAGCCGGTGGGCTCGATAACCGCGACACTGGCGGCAAACCCGTTCGGGTCGAGCGACATATATTCCGGCCGCAGGCCGTAAATGAGATCGCGCCCCCTTCCCGCTAACGGCGGCCGGGCGACGGGCAGCGCCATCCCATCGGTTGCGATAAAGCTGTTCGGATTTTGCGGATCGAGCCTGCCCTTGATCATGTTCATCGCCGGCGAGCCGATAAAACCGGCGACGAAAAGATTGGCGGGGCTGTCATAAAGCTCAAGCGGGGAACCGATCTGCTCGACAATGCCGTCATGCATGACGACGATCTTGTCGGCCATCGTCATCGCCTCGATCTGGTCATGCGTGACGTAGACGGTCGTCGTCTTCAGCCGCTGGTGCAGTTCCTTGATCTCGGCGCGCATGGCTACGCGCAGTTTCGCATCGAGGTTCGACAGCGGTTCGTCGAAGAGAAACACCTGCGGATCGCGCACGATCGCCCTGCCCATGGCCACGCGCTGGCGCTGGCCGCCGGAGAGCTGGCGCGGATAGCGGTCAAGCAGCTTTGAAAGCCCCAAAATTCCCGCCGCTGTGCCGACGCGCTTGTCGATCTCGGATTTCGGCGAGCCGTTCAGCATTAGCGAGAAGGCCATATTGTCGGCGACCGTCATATGCGGGTAAAGCGCATAGTTCTGGAATACCATGGCGATATCCCGATCCTTGGGCGGCAGGGTATTGACGACCTTGTCGCCAATGCGGATTTGGCCCGCCGAAATGTTTTCAAGCCCGGCCAGCATTCGCAGAAGCGTCGATTTCCCGCACCCCGAGGGGCCGACAAGGATGACGAATTCGCCATCCTCGATTTCGATGTTCACGCCCTTGATGACGGGAAAGGCTCCGAATGATTTTCTGACATCGACGAAGTCAACGCCTGCCATATGCTTTCCTCCCTGTGAGTTTCATCTGAAATCGGCGGATTGTCCGGCGGCCTCCTCATGCCGTTCTTGGACCCCGTCCGGTTCCCTCTCGACTGCCCTTATCCTCGCCCCACCAACGGCATCTTCGTCGCCATGACCGTCATCGTCAGCACATTCGCCTCCAGCGGCAGGCTTGCCATGTAGACAACGGCCTTTGCGATATGCGCGACCGGGATCGTCGGCTCACTGGCGGTCTCGCCATTTGCCTGCAACACCCCGGAATTCATCTTCGACGTCATGTCGGTCGCGGCATTGCCGATATCGATCTGGCCGCAGGCGATGTCATATCTGCGCCCGTCGAGCGCGGTCGACTTGGTCAACCCCGTGATCGCATGCTTGGTTGCCGTGTAAGGTGCTGAGTTCGGCCGCGGCGTCTGGGCCGAAATCGAGCCGTTGTTGATGATCCGCCCGCCGCGCGGCACCTGCGCCTTCATCAGCCGGAATGCCTGCTGTGTGCAGAGAAAGGCACCCGTGAGATTTACGGCGACAATACCGCTCCATTGCTCGAAGGTCACATCCTCCAGCGACACTGGCGGCACGGTGGAACCGGCATTGTTGACCAAGAGGTCGAGCCGGCCGAACTGCGTGCGGATCGTTTCGAAAAGGCGCGCGACCGCAGCCGGGTCGCCGATATCTGCAACGATCGCCCGCACGGTTCCTCCCGTTTGCGCCGCTATTGTGCCAGCGGCTTTGTCGAGCACGTCGGCGCGCCGGCCGGTGATGACCACGGTATAACCCTCCGTGCTCAAGGCCTCGGCGACGCCGCGTCCGACGCCCGTGCCACCGCCCGTCACCAATGCGATCTTGCCTTCGCCGGATTTCAAAGCGCGAACCATCTCAAATATGTCCTGCGAGTTCGTCTTCGATATGGATCCTGATGATCTCGTCGAAGTTGGTTTCGGCTCTGAAGCCCAGTTCGCAAGCACGCCGTGCGTCGAAATCGGTCGCCCAGCCTGAAACAATCGAGTCGATAACCGGGTCAGGCTCACGGCGGATGAGCTTGACGGCCTTCTCACCAGCCACACGCCGAAGCGCCTCGATCTCTTCACCAACGAGGGCGGAAAGGCCAGGCATGGTCAGATTGCGTCTCGGGCCGATCGCGGACGTATCCATCCGCGCGGCATGAATGAAGAAACCGACCGCCGAACGCGGGCTTGCAAACCAGTGGCGCACGTTCTCGTCCACCGGCAACACTGCCTCCTGACCTGCCAGCGGCTCGCGGAGAATATTGGAAAAGAAGCCGGATGCCGCTTTGTTGGGTTTGCCGGGGCGGATGCAGATCGTCGGCAGGCGGATGCCGACACCATCGAAAATGCCGCGCCTCGAATAGTCGGCGAGAAGCAGTTCGCAGATCGCCTTTTGCGTGCCGTAGCTCGTCAGTGGCGTGGTGAAGAACTCATCGCCGATCTTTTCCGGAAAAGGCTTTCCAAAAACGGCGATCGATGAGGCAAAGATGACACGCGGGACATAGGGCTCCCGCAAACCCTCATGGCGGATCGCCTCGAACAGAGCCCGCGTTCCGTCAAGATTGACCTTGTAGCCCTTGTCGAAATCAGCCTCGGCCTCACCGGAAACGATCGCCGCGAGGTGGAAGATCACGCCTGGCCGCAAAGCGACGAGTTTCTCAGCCGCACCGTCTTTTGAAAGATCAAGCGCAAGTGTCGTTGCAGCGGCCGACAGCGCCTGCGGCACCGGCGGTTCGATGACATCAACCAGCGTCAGCTTGGAAATATCGTAGCCAAGCACGCCTGCCTTTGCGGCGAACTTCTCCACCAACTTTCGGCCAACCATCCCGGCCGCTCCAATCACCATGACATGCATACTCGGTGAACCTTTCTACCTGCTGCCGGCCAAGCCGGATCACGTTTTCGTCCTGCTCTTGCTCTTTTCCCGCTTCGGCTGCCCCGTTGCGCCAAGCAGTTCCTTCGTCGTGTCGTAGATCCGGGTGAGATGCTGTCGAAAGGCGCCAACCACCGCGTCCCGGTCGCGCCGCTCCAGTGCCTCCACGATCTCGGTGTGGTCGTCGTAGCTCGCATCTATGGCGCCCGGCCGTGACATCGCGCTGCGCCGGTGGTCCATCATGTAGGTGTAAAGATCGGTGACGAAATCGCAAAGCAGCGGGTTTCCGCAAGCCCGATAGATTCCGATATGGAATTCGCGGTCGCAGATCAGGAAGCGCATGGCGTCATCGCCACACAACTTCTGCGCTTCGAGCAGGCTTTTGAGCTTGCCCAGCGTCTCTTCATCAATCCGATCGGCAGCATCGCCGACGACCTTCAGCTCGATATGCAACCGGGCCGCATGAACATCGTCGAGATCGTAGCTGTCGATGGCGTTGGGCGATGCGATGGTAACGGTGAGATGACTGAGGTCGACATTGCAGACCCGCGTGCGGCTGCCCTGAGACACCTCGACGATGCCGCGCGCGGAAAGCGTCTGGATGGCACCGCGCACGGTCTCGCGGCTGACATGAAGCACGTTGGCGAGTTCCCGTTCACCCGGCAAGACGTCGCCAGGACGCAGCATGTTGGTGGCGATTAGCACCATCAGCTTGTCGGCGATGAGGTCACGAGCCGTGCGCCGGTCGAGACTTTGTCCGACCTTCGGCATCTGTGTGAGTATCGGGCTGCCGCTCATCGCCGTCATCACCTCTAACTGACCCACTGGTTGGTCCAGCAGATCAGTTGTCATGGAGCCGCGAAAATCATGTCCAGTCAATAGAGGTTCGTCGCTGCACTGCATCAAAAATCGGCTGTGCAACGGCGCCGTTGCTCACCTTGCGCCTCGGCATGTGGTCGACGAAGTCACGCTCGACGATCTGAGAGCGGCGCGAATGTTCTGCGACGCATTTTTGCAGTACCTGATTTCCCTTCCGCAAGAACTTCAAAATAGGCGCGCGCGGGCCAACTGCTTGGCGGCCGGAACCCTCTTCGCGTCGCCAGTTAGTCTCCTGCAGCGCATCCAGGTCCGCATCAGGCCCCGGCGGCGGGGAGCCGGCGCCGGGCTTTTGCTTGGTCTCGTCGTGGTAAAAAGAAAACCCGCCGGCCTTCGCGCCGACGGGCATGCTGCGCTCCTTAGACGCGGCCAACCCATTCGGGCTATTGATCACCACGAGATGGAACCCCATCTGCGGTTCGCACCGATATCAACCCTCGTGATCGCAAATGCCTATCTTTGAAAATACTGCACGAATAGACTGTGCAGACGCTTCCGGACGCCGCCTCGTTATTGTCGAACAACGAAAATTTCCGTCATCCCCGCCAGACGGGAAACCTCGGGCACCTGTCGTCGATTATATGACCGAAGACGGCCAAGTTGCGAATAAGATCGACGACGAGAACTTTCTCCTGCTCCTGACCGACGAAGTCTTCCATCGAACGTGAAGGCGCCGCAAGCGTTACCTTGTGGTACGCCCTTGGATGGTGACTACGGCGCGGCCCATTCCAGAGTCCAGCTCAGGCAAACCTCTGTATAGCTTCGCAAGGTGCGGTCAGCCGATAGGCTGTCGTCGCCTCATTGCCCTCCCATGAGGCGAGCAGCAGCGCCCGGTGTTCCTCCCCTTCACCGGGTCAGCGGACATCGAATCCGCGTTGACCGCCCCGGCTACACCCGAGGCGGTCTTTTTTGATTCCGATGTCTGCGTTTGACAACGCAAGAAAAAGCCGCCGCCCGAACGAGAGCAACGGCCGCATTGAGGGTGAACCGTTTTGGATCGTCGCTGAGTCGCAATCGTTGCGACCCTTCTGCTAACCTGCGAGCGCTACCGGCTAGAAGTCAAAATACAGGGTCACTCCCGACCGCCGCTGATAGCCGTAATAGTCAGGATAGCCGCCATAGTACCGAGGATAGCCATAGTACCTCGGATAACCGCGGTACCCGTAGTGGCGAGGGTAGCAGTTGCCGTAGTAACGGCAGGAGCGGTAGGCGTAGCGCCGGTTCCAATAGCGATCCGAACGCCAATAACCATGGTGCCGGTTGTTGATCTGCACGATATCGCCGGTTTGCGCTTGCTCGGATATCGACACGAACATCGGCGTGGCGTTTAGCGGCAGGGCGAAAAATGCAGCCAGGCTCATTGCTGCGAGGGCGGATAAGAGCTTCTTCATCATGAACTCCTCCTCGCCAACTACATAAAGCCATCAAGCCTGAACCGCCAATGAACGTTGCGTGTGCCGAGACTTGCGCTTTTCGCGGATGGGTTGCAGCCTGGCGGTCGGCCGCGTAGCAGAGTCAACCGGCCGGCGCGCTGCTTGCGTTGGCGCCGCTGGTGACCGCGCCGGCCATTGGTGACCTTGAAGAGAAAGACCGCATTTTCGGCGGGCAAGCGCGCATTTCGCGCCCTAAAAGTTTCTGGCGATCAAATCGAATAGTTCGTCGCGCCTGATGGTCGTAAAGCTCAGCCAGTCCATCGAGCCGCGTCCCGAGTTGCCGGAGCCCAAGTGGGACCAAGTCGCAACCGGGTCAGTAGCTGCACGACCGCTCGTTGCTCGGTCTGAACCCACCCGCACAGGCCGGATTCACGGACGTCCTCGGTTGGTATTGGTAATCAGGCGGGTTCGGATTTCGTGGTGTCGTCGTACAAGCTGAAATGATCGCGGTCAGACAAATGATCATTCCAGCTGCCGCAAATACGTGAAATCTGCTCATAGGGAATCTCCCCGCCGCGATGATTTGCGTCCTTGACGCGAAAATGCCGCACCATCAAGCAGATGCGAGGGCTATCACGAACACTTGACCGCCGCCCTCGCCCGCCTCACTGAGCCTTTCTGTCGCGGCCCACCAATCCGCATGCGTTCCGACACCACCCGACAGTTACAGCTCTCGGCGCTCCCCGCCGGCGGCATTGTTTTCAGCAGGAAGGGCGGCCGGCATCGAAGGGATCCTTCCTGCTCAACCTGACGAAGGCCGCAGGGTTGAGACTTCGGAACGCGGGGGTAAGTTCTCCCACTCAGTTTGATTAACAAGCTCTTGCCAATCAATGAACGCCCAAGAACTGCTTCAGCTCCGGCGTCTTCGGATCGGCAAACAACTCTTCCGGTGGACCGATCTCATGGACCTTGCCCTCATGCATGAAAAGGACGCGCGAGCAGACATCACGCGCGAATTTCATTTCATGCGTCACCATAAGCAGGGTCATGCCCTCGGCGGCAAGTTCGCGCACGACAGCCAGCACTTCGGAGACGAGTTCCGGGTCGAGCGCCGAGGTGATCTCGTCACAAAGCAGTGCGATCGGCTGCATGGCAAGCGCCCGCGCGATGGCGACGCGCTGCTGCTGGCCGCCTGAAAGCTGGTCGGGATAGGCATCGAACTTATGGCCAAGGCCGACGCGATCCAACATCTTGCGGGCGACCGCTTCGGCATCCGCCTTCGCCGTTTTCTTGACGACGGTTTGCGACAGCATGACGTTGCCGCCGGCTGACAGGTGCGGGAAGAGATTGAACTGCTGGAAGATCATGCCGACCTTCAGGCGCAACGCCTTCAAGTGCACCTCGTCGTCCAGAAGCTGGGCGCCGGCCACCGAGATCGAGCCTTGAGTGATGGTCTCAAGGCCGTTGATGCAGCGAAGCAGGGTCGATTTTCCCGAACCGCTCTTGCCGATGATGGCGATGACTTCGCCGGGCTCCACGTCCAGGTTGATGCCCTTCAGCACCTCGTTCGTGCCGTAGCTCTTGCGGACTTCAGTGATTTCGATGAGCGACATTGAGCTTCCTTTCGAGGATCTGGCTGCTCTTCGACAGAGGCCAGCAAAGCGCGAAATAGATGAGGGCGACGAACCCGTAGACGGTGAACGGCTGGAAGGTGGCGTTGGTGACGACGGTGCCTGCCTTGGACAATTCGACGAAGCCGATGATCGAGGTCAGCGCCGTTCCTTTGACGACCTGGACGGAGAAGCCGACCGTCGGCGGCACGGCGACCTTCAAGGCCTGTGGCAGGATGACGTAACGCATCTGCTGGAGCCAGCCCATGCCGAGGCTGGCGGAGGCTTCCCATTGGCCTTTCGCGACGGATTCGACGCAGCCGCGCCAGATTTCGGCGAGGAAGGCGGCAGTCCAGAAGATCAGAGCCAGACCGGCGGCAAGCCATGCCGGCACGTCGATGCCGAAAAGCCCAAGCCCAAAGAAGGCGATGAAGAGCTGCATCAGGAGCGGCGTGCCCTGGAAAAGCTCGATGTAGTATTTCGCAAAGGCCCTGAATGATTTCCGCTTGCTGATGCGCAGGAAGAGCAGCATCAGCCCGACCGCGCCGCCGCCGATAAAGGAGACGAGCGAGAGGAGAATGGTCCACCGCGTGGAAAGCAGCAGGTTGCGCAGGATGTCCCAGACGGTAAACTCGATCATCGCGTAAGTCTCCTCGGGAAGATGAACCCGCCAACGGCCGAAAGCACCTGCCTAAGCAGGATCGCCAGCGCCAGATAGATGGCGGTCGAGACGATATAGGCCTCGAAGGCCCGGAAGGTGCGCGACTGGATGAAGTTGGCGGCGAAGGTCAGGTCTTCGGCGGCGATCTGCGAGACGACCGAGGAACCGAGCATGACGATCACCACCTGCGAGGAGAGTGCCGGCCAGATACGCTGGAGCGAGGGCACGAGAACGACGTGGCGGAAGGTTTCGAACGGCGTCATGGCAAGGCTGGCGCCCGCCTCGAACTGTCCCTTCGGCGTCGCCTGGATGCCGGCGCGGATGATCTCGCAGCTATAGGCGCCGAGATTGACGATCATGGCGAGATTGGCAGCCGTCAGTTCGTTAAGCTGCAGGCCAAGCGACGGCAGGCCGAAGAAGATGAAGAAAAGCTGGATCAGGAACGGCGTATTGCGGATCAGCTCGACGTAGGCGGCGATCACGGGTTTCAGCCAGGCAGGTCCAAGCGCGCGTACCCAGGCGCAGAAAGTGCCGAGTGAAATGCCGAGCACACCGCCGATCGCGATAAGCTCGATGGTGATCAGTATGCCCTTGACGATCTGCGGGTAATACTGAAGCAGCCATCCGAATTCGAAATGGTAGCTCACGAAATTCTCCCTCTCTTCGATACCGGCGGTGACCTGGGTCATCCCACGTCTGGCGCGGGATGACCCTGAACGCGCGGTTCCTTAGAGGTCCTTCGGGAGGTCGGTACCGAGCCACTTCTGGGCGATGGCGTTCAGCGTGCCATCGGCCTTGGCGGTGGCGATGATGCCGTTCACCTTTTCCAGAAGCGCGGGCTGCTCCTTGCTGAGGCCGATGTAGCAGGGGGAGTTCTTGATGAGGAACTTCAGTTCCGGGCGCTTCGGCGGGTTCTTGGCGAGGATGGCGGCGGCAACGACGTTGCCGGTCGCAACGGTCTCGACCTGACCGGAGAGGAAGGCGGAGATCGTGCCGTTGTTGTCCTCGTAGCGCTTGATCGTGGTATCGGCCGGCGCGATCTTCGTCAGCTCGAGGTCTTCGACTGCGCCGCGGGTGACACCGACGGTCTTGCCGGAAAGGTCTTCCACCTTGGCGACGGAAAGATCGCCGGGCGCGAACACGCCGTTGAAGAACGGAGCATAGGCTGCCGAGAAATCGATGACCTTTTCACGGTCCGGATTCTTGCCAAGACTGGAAATGACGAGATCGACCTTGTTCGTCTGCAGGTAGGGAATGCGGTTGGCGCTGGTGACTGGCACGAGTTCGGTCTTAACACCGAGCTTTTCGGCGATCAGGTTGGCCACGTCGATATCGTAGCCCATCGGCGCCATGTCGGTGCCGACGCTGCCGAAAGGCGGGAAATCCTGCGGCACGGCGACGCGCAGCGTGCCACGCGCGGTGATGTCGGCGAGCGCATCGGCATGGGACGCGGAACCGAAGCCGACGGCGGCTGCGAGCGTTGCGATTGCGAAGAATGTTCTTCTTGTCAGCATGTGTTCATTTCTCCTTTGAGGTTGCGTTTTTTCGTGTGCCCGACGATTGGGCGGGTACGGTCCTGGGAGGGAGCGACAGGGAGTTGCGCAGTTCGGCGAGAGGGTCGGGGCGCGTCGTGAGATCCAGGCCGGTCTCCACCTCGTCCAGATGCTCGACGGAAAGCTCGGCGGCCCTGACGAAATCGCCGGCCTCCATCGCTTCGAAAATACGGCAGTGTCCCTCATGGGACTGCCCGGCGTGAAACTCCGACTGGTAGAGCATCGAGATTAGGATCGTGCGGGCGGTGAGGTCGCGCAGGATTTCGACAAGGATCGCATTGCCGGCCAGTTCGGCAATGCGGATATGGAAATCACCCATGAGGCAGGTGAGGCGCTGGCGGTCGCCGGCGGCCATCGCAGCCTTTTCCTCGTCCAAATGGGCGATAAGAACCTTCCGCCCCTCGTCCGTGAGCGCGCGCATGCCACGCAGCAGGCCCGACTCGATGGCGCGCCTTGCTTCATAGACAGTCATCGCCTCTTCGGCGGACGGCTCGACCACGAACCAGCCCCGTCGAGGGCTTACGGTGACGATGCCACGCGTTTCGAGCCGCATCATCGCCTCCCGCACCCGGGTTCGGGACACGCCGAAGACCGACGCCAGCTGGTTTTCGCTCAGCCGCGTGCCGGGCCTGATCCGGGCGGATAGAATGCCCGAGATGATGGCCTCTTCGATGTTGTTCTGCGTGGTCTCAGCTGTATGGCTATCTTGCATACAAGACGGGTAAGCAAGGTGTATGCCAGTCTAATGAAATTAATAATATCAACTCATTACAGAAGTGTTGGGGCGCATTCGCCTAGATCGTAGTCATATGTGTTGGGCCGCGGCCAAATTTTTGAACTTTTCGCTCCGTTATGCGCGACACAGCCGAAGGACACCAACAATGGAAGCTTTCTGACGCATTCATTTCGTGCCAGTCTCGCCTCCTCCGTTCAGATCGATGAGCGCTACACTCAAAAGCAGCTCGGCCGGCGATCGCGGAGATGGCGCGCAAACACCGTCGTCGGCGCGACCGCTTTCGGATCAATCTCACCACGGCGTCTGGCTTTGAAAAGCCCCTCTCCCCGACGGGTCGGAGCGATCAAGTTCGAGGCGCGCATCAATGAACTTATTGAAGGCAAGGTGGCCCTCGGCCGCCTCACGAAATTGAGCTAAAATGGTTGTATTCCGTGCATGAACCGGGCTCGAAATCCACGGCCTACGGTTTGACGTGCGAAGAGGGTGAAGGTCTCGGAATTACATGGGTGATCGACTAAGTTGGGATGATCTGCGGGTCGTCAAGGCTATCGGAGAATACGGCTCCCTCGCCGCGGCGGCAGCAAGCCTGGGCGTGAACAACTCCACGATGTTTCGACGCCTGTCACAAATTGAGGATGCGCTAAAGGTGGTGTTGTTTGACCGGCGGCGAAGCGGCTATATCGCGACTCACGCGGGCACTGAAGTCATAGCCCTTGCACGAAATATCGAGCTGGAGATAATTGGCGTTTCCACGCGGATTTCGGATCGCGAGGCCGGCCACGCCGGCGACCTTCGGATCACAACAAGCGATTCGCTAGCGTACAATCTCATAGTTCCCATTGTGGCGGCCTTTCGGACAGAAAGCCCCGGTATACGCGTTGAAGTTCTCATTGCGAACAATCCCTTCAATCTGGCCCGCGGTGAATCCGACATCGCAATTCGCGCGACCTCCGAACCTCCCGAGAACCTTTTTGGTCGAAAGGTGGCGACCATCGCCTGGGCAATGTACGGACGGCGATATGACGGATATGAGGAGCATCACGACGGGAAGGAAGCAGTAAGCCGGCACTGGACGTCCTACTCGGGCTCGCTCTCTCGCCTCAGGGCGGCCAAATGGATCGAACAGGCGGTTCCTTTTGAGAAGATTGTTTACAGAAGTGACTCGGTGGTGAGCATTGCGGCGGCGATCGAGGCCGGGATTGGAATCGGCTACCTGCCGTGCATGCTTGGCGACATTAACAAGAATTTGAAACGCCTGGGCAATGTTGAGCCAGATCTTTCAGATGAGCTTTGGGTACTCACGCATCCCGACATCCGACGGTCCGGACGGGTGTATGCGTTCACGGTGTTTTGCAACGAAGCAATCGCGAAGCAACGCAGCCTCATAGAAGGGGAAGTCCCTCGATAAAGGGGTATGTAGCGGGCTTCCATCCGTGAACATCGGATAGCCTGCTCAATTTCTGCCGCGCCAAAGGGATCGCACCTGCCACGACGGGCGGATCGCAAATTTGCAAACTAAGTCTTGCCAGAATGAAGCTTGAGTTATCCTCCCCTGCCGTGACAGGCTGTCTCTGGTTAGACCAGGAGGAGCAAAATGCAAACGGAAGCAAATAGCATTGTTGATCTGTCACGGAGAAGCATTGTCGGGGTTTCTGCTTTGGCTGCTGCCGCATTCACCGTGTCGGTCTCACCCGCCACGTCGCGAACAAAAAGCCAGAAGGTCGTAAAGAACTTCGGCGTTCCTTGGGAAGACGCCTACGGCTATGCGCAGGCTGTACAAGTCGGAGCCACGATCCACATATCCGGCCAGCTTAGCCATAACAATAAAGGCGAGATGGTAGCGCCGGCCCCCGTCGATGAAGGTGGAAAGGTTACGGATTTCTCGAACATGGGCGCACAGATGGAGCAATCATACGCCAACTGCGCCAAGGTCCTGGCGGCCTATGGGCTGACGCTCGATAGCGTCGTACAGGAAACGATCTATGTTCTGGATATGGACGCGGCTTTCAAAGTCGCGGGGCCTGTTCGCAAGACGGCGTTTGGATCTCCACAGCCGGCCGTTGCCAGCACAATACTCGTGACGCCGCGCCTCGCATTTCCCAGCCAACTGATCGAAATCAGCATGGTTGCCGTAACTGACTAGGCCAAAAAGGCCCATCTGACGCGACGCCTGTTTCCGAACATCCGGCCGCTGCAGGGGTGAGTACCCAACACCCTTCCGGCCAGCTCGCAAGAGTACCGGTTCACTTTCCCACCGACGCCATAAAGGAGGAATCTCATCATGAGTGCATGGTGCACCATGGGCACAGCTTGCGCCGCCCTCGTCATCGCCACCGCAGTGCCTGCGGTGGGGCATGGCCCCGGCGACGTTGTCACGCCTCACTTCGAGAAGGCGATTCCCAACATTCCAGGGAAAGCGCTGACGGCCCTCATCGTTGACTATCCGCCGGCTGGGGCATCGGACCCGCACACGCACGCGGATTCTGCGTTCATTTTCGCCTACGTCCTGTCCGGAGAGATCGAGTCCAAGGTCAATGACAGTCCGACGCGGACCTATCGTGCTGGTGAGAGCTGGTACGAGCCGCCGGCTGCCCGCCATCTCGTCAGCCGCAACGCCAGCAAGACCGAGCCCGCAAGGCTGCTCGCCGTGTTCGTCGTCGACACGGATGAAAAGGCCCTGACCACCCCCATCGAGTAAACCCGAAGAGGAACATCGCCATGAACATCTTTATTGCCGGCGCCACGGGCGCGGTAGGCCTCCCACTCGTGCGCGCGCTCCGCGCACAAGGGCACCAGGTAACCGGTATGACGAGGCCAGGTCCAGGCGTCGATCGTCTGCGCGAGCTTGGAGCGGAGGCGTCCACGGCCGATGCCTTCAACGCAACGCAGGTGCGTCGCGCGCTCGAAGCGGCGAAGCCGGAGGTCGTCATCGATCAGCTCACTTGGCTTCCCACAAGCCCGGCCGATATCATCAAAGCCATGCCCAACGACACCAGACTGCACCGCGAAGGCGGCGCCAATCTGCTCACGGCGTCAGAAGCAATCGGTGTCCGCCGCTTCATTATGCAATCGCGCGGCTTCTACCTTGATGCCCCCTCCGGGACGCTCGCAGACGAAACTGCAAAACTACGGCGCGACGCGCCGGGCGAGATCGGCGACAGCGCCCGCGCCTTTGACGATTACGAAAGCCGGGTCACCGGATCATCGATGCTGGCGGGCATTGCTCTCCGCTATGGTTTTTTCTACGGCCCAGGCACCTGGTATCGCCCCGACGGCGCGGTTGCGGATCAGGCTCGGAACCAGGAAGCAGTGATCATAGGAGACGGAAGCGCAGTATGGTCGTTCGTCCACATCGACGATGCGGTCGCTGCGACGGTCGCGTCGCTTACCGCTAAGCCTGGCGTCTACAACATCGTGGACGATGACCCGCTTCCGGTTTCCGAATGGCTCCCGGCCTTCGCGCGCTGGGTTGATGCGCCAGAACCACCGCGAGTCGGCGTCGATGACGCCTTAAAAACGGCCGGTGCGGAGGCGGTATACTATCACCTCTCTCTAACCGGCGCCTCCAACCGCAAGGCAAAGGCAAATCTCGGCTTTTCTCCGCGACCATTGCTCTGGAAATCCTGAGCGCAAAGCCTGCGAGAAGACACTGACGAGCCAGAAGCACCGGGCATTGCTGACCGCGCGCAAACTCTTGCAGGAAAAAGCCATCGCCATCGCGAATGACATTCGCGGATTGTTGCGCAAATTCGGTCTGAAAGTCGGATTGGTCGGCAAGGTCAAATTCGAGAAGCGGATCAATGAGCTGGTCGAAGACAGGCGCCTGATCTACACGAAATCATGCAGCCATTGTTGGCTGCACGCGAAGCCGCGCAAGTCGTGCTTGTAAACGTTAAGAAATGGTCGTGGCTAAAAGCGCGGGCGATGAATATCGCCAAACGCCGCGGCAGGCAAAAGGCGGTTGTCGCCTTGGCGCGACGGCTTGCGTGCATCGCATGTGGAGTGACGGAACCGAATTCTGCTGGACACGGGAGAGCTTGCCTGTTGCTGCGTAATTAACAACCAAGGTGACAAGAACCAAAGGAGACAAGAAGATTCCACTGCCGGTGGAAAGATGTCTTTCGCAGGACGACGGATGGGGTGAGTTCGCGCGGTTGTCTTGGTACGGTCGTTTATTGCGATCAGATCGCCGATTAGATTGTTCCGCCTCATTCTTCTGATCCCATAATGGGAGGGCCACGCAGGCCGAGCCCGGAGAGCAGCGCGATACTGCGAAGACGTCAATCGTCATAGCTACGGACAGTCAGAAGATGCTTGACCTCACCACGCCGAATAGAGAAGGACCTCCGCTCGCTGGCGCTGAGATTGATGTCGGTTTGTCAACGCCAAGGCCGGAAACTTGCACCAGGTTCCTTCCATTCGGAACCCGTCAGCGAACGGGTCTGCATCAAGGCGACCCGACGAGATGCTGCAGTCGGCGCCCCGAAAAACGACGTGCCCGAGGTCATCGAAGATGCTCGAGCCGCTCCGAACTGACCTGGTCTGAAACCTCCACAAGTGGGCGATTTGAAGCAAGCGTTACGCGATCAGTCTACAGGGCTTTTGGCAGGAACGTTTCCGATCGGTGCGCGTTGATTCTTTTATCTCGCGCTACCTGGCGCGGACAACGTGAGGGAGGTTACTACCATGAAAGTCGTCAATTGCATGACCACGGATGTTCAGATCACCGATCCGGAGCAGACATTGCAGGATGTCGCCTTAATGATGGGACGTCTCGATGCCGGCGTTCTCCCGGTGGGTGACAATGACCGGCTGGTCGGCATGATCACTGATCGCGACATCGCCATTCGTGGCGTGGCAGAGGGTAAAGGGCCGGACGCAAAGGTGCGTGACGTGATGAGCACCGATGTCAAATACTGCTTCGATGACGAAGATATCGAAGATGTCCTTCACAGCATGGGCGATCTTCGAGTGCGGCGCTTGCCGGTCCTGAACCGAAGCAAGCGGCTCGTCGGCATCATCTCGCTAGGCGATCTGGCTATGAAGGGCGAGACCATGGAAACAGGCAGGGCACTAAGCGGCATCTCGCAACGCGGCGGTGCACATTCACAGACAGCCCACTGACGGTCCGCGTGGCACGATAGCAAAACGGCCGGCAGGCCCGCGGCCATCTGCTTACCCAATGCTTGCACCATTGCCTTTGGGCGCAAGGCCGCTGCAATGACGCACATAAGGACGCCTGGCACAGCTCTTTTTGTCATGCGTCCAAATGCCACCCGGAAACGACGCTACCGGCTTGACCTGACGACCAAATGAGAACAAAATAAGAACATTCAATGGAGGTTGTCATGAGCCATACCGAACAGGTTATTGCAAACGCTTTGGCAGTTGTTGCAGCCAGCCGTGCGGAACGTGAACGCGATGCCGAACGCCGTAAGCGCGTTTTTGGCAAGATCGACATCGGCCGCCCGCTGCCTTCGATCAAAGGTCAGCAACTCAGCCTGGACCTGCACTGATGCTGCCCATGACAAAGGAAGACGTCGACTTCGAAGTGCAGGCGGCACTCGCTTGGCACGACGACGACGTAAATGCGACCATTGCGACGCTGCTCGAGGACATCAGGCATCTGCGTCACCAGCTCGCCTTGACTGAGGGCGTCATCAGCCGTGGCATGACGCGTGGCTGGAAGCCGGAGTTCGAACGGAAATAGGCATGCGTCACCGCCGTGGCATCAATCTGGCGTTGCCTGTAGACTATGCCGTCAACCTTGATCGCGAAACACTCGGATCGTTACCGGAAATGTTCGTGCTCGTGGCCGCCTGTCCTTTATGCCTGAAGAGCACGCCGCTCGATCGATGGGAGCTTGGCAGGCGGATAGGCAAACACGTAACCCTTGCCACCTTGGCCAGGAGACTGAAATGCTCCGGCTGCGGGAACCATGCCGGCAACGGATTACTTGTAGGGCAGCTGCCGCGAGACTGACAGGGGTTGGCAGTCGAACTTCGCATCCGCGTCAATCATTCGCAGAAGATGCAGATACGAAGCTCTGGTATGGGGTCGGGTCGATCCTGCCCTGCGCGACGCTCTCGAGCACACAGCGAGAACAGCGGCTGTGCTACAGACGTTCGCCTCGCGTCAACGGTCATCTCTTGTGCTGGTATCAGTGTGAGCCCGGCCGGGCGGCCCCTTCCTTTCGCTTTCAAGATGCCTGATCAGGCTTTGCGCGAGCGGCGTCAGTTTCGTATCGCTTCGGGTGCAGAGCGACAAACGACGCACCGCCCAATCGTCTGACAGCCGCTTGACGGAGATCGGCATCGATTTCCGGCAGCGGCGTGCGGCCGTCTCGGGAACGATGCCGACGCCGACACCGGCACTTGCCATCCGGCAGATATCGTCGAATCCGCGCAGCTGGATGCGCGGCCTGGTCCGCAGACCGATGCGCGCCGCCTGCGCGTTAAGGTGGTCCTGCAAGGCGCCTTCGGTCAGTCCGATGAACGGCTGACCGCGAAGGTCGGCAAGCCGGACTTGTCGCATGGCCGCAAGACTATGGTCTCGCGCCGCCACTACGACAAGTCGGTCCGTCACGAAGGGGCGCAGCGTCAGCCCGGTTGTGTCGACCAAATCCGAGAGCACGCCGATTTCGGCAAAGCCGAGCGCAATGCCGCGGGCGACGTCGGCGCTTTGGCGTTCCTTGACGACAATGTCGGCGTGCGGATGGGTAGCCAGCCAGGGCGCGAGCCGTAGGGGCAAGAACTCGGCGACCGCCGCTGTATTGGCGAAGACGCGGACGGTGCCGCGCACCGCCTTGGCGAGCTGACCCATCTCACCATGCATCCGAGCCATCTGGGAGAGGACCAGCCGCGCATGGTGCAGCAGCGCCTCGCCGGCTTCTGTCAGCGTCACCCCTCGCCGGCCGCGGTCCAGCAGCCTCAGCCTGCTCGACGCCTCCATCTCGCGCAGGCGTTCGCTGGCGGCTGGCAGCGACAGGCCGGCCTCGGCCGCGCCATGGGTGATGCTCCCGGCCTCGGCGACGGCAAGAAACAGGCGCAGGTCGGTGAAATCGAAACGC
Organism: Rhizobium sp. BK060; assembly: GCF_014193145.1. Classification (NCBI taxonomy): domain Bacteria; kingdom Pseudomonadati; phylum Pseudomonadota; class Alphaproteobacteria; order Hyphomicrobiales; family Rhizobiaceae; genus Rhizobium; species Rhizobium sp. BK060. The sequence continues at coordinate 9,713 of NZ_JACHYW010000017.1, read as the reverse complement.
ATGGCGGCAGGATACTCGGGCGCCAGGCTTCGGTCCAGCCGAAGGCTGACTGCGGCACTTCCGCATTGTCTGTGGGACGGCCGTCGCTATGACTGGTGCATGATCGATCTTTCCTTCCCCATTCTGCTTGCGATTGCCGCGACCTTCTTCGTAGCTGGCATTGTCAAGGGCGTGACCGGCATGGGATTGCCGACCATGGCGATGGGAGTGCTTGGAGCCCTGCTCTCGCCCTTGGCGGCCGCCGGCCTGCTGATCGTCCCGTCCTTCCTGACCAACGTCTGGCAGCTTCTAGCCGGACCCGCCTTCGGTCCGCTCGTCCGCCGACTCTGGCTGATGATGCTGGCAATCTGCGCGGGCACGATACTGGGCATGACATGGCTGACCAGTGGCGGAACCCGGGCGACCACACCCGCACTCGGCGCCGCGCTGGTCACTTATGCCGGCTATTCCTTGCTGGCGCGGCGGATCCGCGTGCCCCTGCATTGGGAGCCATGGCTTTCGCCCCTGATCGGCGCCGTGACCGGTGTCGTTACGGGCGGCACCGGGGTCTTCGTCATCCCGGCCGTGCCTTACCTGCAGGCACTCAGCCTGCCGCGGGACGATCTGGTGCAGGCACTCGGACTGTCCTTCACGGTGTCAACCGTTGCACTCGCGGCAGGTCTTGGCGTACATGGCGCATTCGAGCTGCAGGGACTGGCGCTTTCGGTGCTCGCTGTTGGGCCCGCGCTCGCAGGCATGTGGACTGGCCAGGCGCTGCGCGGGCTGATCAGCGCGGCTGCCTTTCGACGCCTGTTCCTTGTCTGCTTGCTGCTGCTGGGAGCGGAAATGTCACTAAGACCATTCGTGTAAACGAACTCGAAGCACCGATTCGGGCGAGAAAGCGCGCACTTGGGGGTCGTCCACTTCGCCAATGTGCAGCCTGTGTTCGGCCATGTACCCTCCGCCAAAGCCAATGGGGATGGCCTGCTGATCGAATGCAGCAAATAGGAAGCCGGCATTGAAATATTGCTGCAATTCGTCATCACTGCTGGCCGTCGCGTCACCAGTAACAGCGTCCGCTGGCGAGACGACACCGCTGCTTCGGCGCGCCGGCGAAGCGCTGATATCCGCTGGCGACGCATCGCTGGCGGGCCGATAGCGGTAAGAATTCGCCGTTTTCACCGCGCTTGGATTGCTCTCGATTGGTCATCCCTGTCGTCTCCTCCCTGCTTTCCGACTGCATCCACGCTGGAGCGGTTGCCGAGTGGGACTTTTACCGACTGCATAGCGCCGCCTTGGGGTCGGTTCCGGCTGAGGGCGAAATGAGACCCTAAGCGACTCCAGCCGCTCGCGGGCAGGAATTCGATTGCTGGATAATCGCCTGGAGAGCAAAGCCGGCCCTACGCGCAGACGTAACGCACCATCGCCGCTCGTGCATAAGACAGGCGAGCGTGCGGTTGGCAAGTAACGGCACTTGCATCTGGATCCCTATTTCCCGGCTCCAGTGATGGCTCGTAGCTGCCGCAGCAGATCTTTGATCTGCGGATTGTCCGGCTGCAGCCGGCTGAGCGTTTCGACTGGTCGCAGCGTCTCGTCGAAGCGCTGGAGTTTGAGCCCGAACTGGATCGCCGTGCCGAGCAGGCTGACATCGCTGCTGCCCGATATCGCCGCCGCAAAGAGCATGTCGAATGCCTCAGCGGTTCTGCCGGCGTCGTCAAGCGCGATCGCCAGAGTTGTGCGGAAGCGCGAATTGGCCGGCTCCAGCCGCGACGCCTCCCGGAATTCCTGTAGGGCCCTTGCTCGCTCCTGCGTCCGCACCAGCGACAGCCCGTGACCATAGCGCAATTCTGCGCTGTCCGGCAGAGCTGCGATCGCGTCGGCATAGGCGCGCTCGGACTGTGCATCGTCGCCCCGACTGCGGTAGAATTCCGCAAGATTGGCATACCCATCGACGGTAGGCATAAACGCAGAACATTCAAACCACCAAGACACAACGCATCTAGAGGGGGAAATGCCCACGCTTCCCGCATCCTGCAGCGTGAACTCATAGACGAAGGTTTCGCCGGTGCTGATCGGCGGCTGCGTCAGACCGGGCATGCCATCCATGACGTTGGGCGCACTCAGACCAGATCGCATGCCTCCGGTCTTCCGTCCACGGACGGACAGGACTAAGACCTGGCATCATCAGCCAATACGCCGCAGCTGCTCAAGGCTCGCGCCCAGTTTCACTCACGCTACACTCATTGTTGACGCCTTCACCGGCTTGCCACCTATGCCATTGGGCAAGACTTCGGTTCGTCAATAATCGACGGGGTCTCTGATTATGGGGCAAGTCATGCAATGGCCGCCGCCACGTCCGCGTCCGAGCTCAGCGCCAGTAATGGTGATGACCTCGATGCCTTCCTTGCGAAGCAAGGTGTTCGTATAGGTGTTGCGGTCATAGGCATAGACGACGCCCGGTGCCGCGCAGACGAGATTGGCGCCGCTGTCCCACTGGGTGCGCTCGCGCACATAGTCGTTGCCACCCGTTTCGACGACCCGCAGCTTCTTGAGTCCCAGAGCGTCACGTACCGTCTCGACAAAGCTACCCTTGTCCTTGTGCAGTTCGACACCGCCCTTGCCGTCCGGCCGGTAAGAAAAGGCATCGATGCCATTGACAATATCGGGATAGAGCAGCACGCAGTCTCGGTCTGCGAAGGTAAACACAGTGTCGAGATGCATGGCGGCGCGCAGCTTCGGCATGGCGGCGACGATCACGCGCTCGGCCGCCCCCTTCTCGAACAGCGCGGCCGCGACCTGGCTGATTGCCTGGCGCGACGTGCGCTCGCTCATGCCGATCAGGACGTTGCCCTTGCCAATGGGCATAACGTCGCCACCCTCGAGCGTGGCAAGGCCCCAGTCCTTGGTCGGATCGCCCCACCAGACGTTGACTTTGCCGGCGAAATCCGGATGGAACTTGTAAATTGCGGTGGTGAGGATGGTTTCTTCGTGACGCGCTGGCCAGTAGAGCGCGTTCAGCGTGACGCCGCCGTAGATCCAGCAGGTCGTGTCACGCGTGTAGAGCGTGTTCGGTAGCGGCGGCAGCAGGTATTCATTGACGCCGGCTGCATCGCGAATAAGAGCCAGCTGCTCGCCACCGATTGCCTCGGGGAACTCGTAGGTCGAGAGACCGCCGATCAGCGTTTCGGCAAGATCACGGTCAGACAGCCCTTCGAGATAGGAGCGCACTTCGTCCAGCAGGCCGAGACCAATCTGGTTGGGGGCGACCTGTTGGTCGAGAATCCACTTCTTGGCTTCGGGCACGGCGACTGTCTGGGCCAGGAGATTGTGCATTTCCACGACCTCGATACCGCGGTCGCGCATCTTGTTCATGAAGTCGAAATGGTCGCGCTTGGCATTGTCGACCCAGAGCACATCGTCAAACAGCAGCGCGTCGCAATTGGTCGGTGTCAGCCGCTGGTGGGCACGCCCGGGAGCGCACACCAGCACCTTGCGCAGCTGCCCAACTTCGGAATGGACGCCAAGTGCCTGAGGGGTGGAACTTGCAGAAGACATGCTCTTCCTCCTTTTCAGATTGTCAGGTATCCAGTGGCCAAAGCAATGATCGCGACAATGCAACCTATAACGGCTGCGGCGAAGATTACCCAGTCTACGGCTGTGTTGAAGATCTGCTTGCCCTGCTCCCGCCGCGCCCAGAAGTAGAGAACTGTCCCGGGCGCATAAAGAAGAGCCGATAGCAGGACGAATTTCATGCCGCCTGCAACGATCATGAAGATCGTGTAGATGGCGGCAATGCTCGCGATGATAAGATCCCGGTTGCGTTCCGCCGGCCTGACATCATAGGTCAGTCGCCGCTTCGCCAACAGAAAGCCGAATGCGGCTACAAAAAGATACGGGATTAGTGACATGGCGCTGGTCAGGTTCAGCATGAGCGCGAAGGCATCCCGGGACCAGTAGGTGCTGATGACGAAAAGCTGGACGATGCCATTGGTCAGCCAAAGGGCCGCGGCTGGAACCTTGTTTTGGTTTTCCGTGCCAAACAGTCGGGGCATGTCGTTCGTGCGTGCGGCGATGTACAGCACTTCGGCGCACACCAGCGACCAGGCAAGATAGGCACCCAGCACCGAAACGATGACGCCGACGCTGATAAAAACCGCACCCCAGGGGCCGACCACGGCGGCAAGCACGCCCGCCATCGAGGGTTGGCCCATAGCGGCGATCTCGGGGCGCTGGAGCACAGCATAGGGCAGCAGCGTAACGAGGACCATCAGCGCGGACACGCCGATGAAACCCATGATCGTGGCCGTGCCGACGTCGGCGCGCGTCTGCGCGTAGCGGGAGTAGTTGCTGGCGCCCTCGATACCGATGAAGACGAACACGGTTGCCAGCATCGTCGCCCGAACCTGCTCCAGGAGCGAGGCTTCGGGCATGCCTTCGCCACCCCAGAAGTTCAGCCGGAACAGGTCAAGCTTGAAAAAGACGAAGAGGATGATGATGAAGGCGATGATCGGCACAACTTTTGCGACCGTCACAACAGTGTTGATGAGGGCCGCCTGCTGAATGCCCTTCAGGATCATGAAGTGGAACAGCCAGATACCAATCGACGCGACGGCGATCGCGACCACCGTGTTGCCGTCGCCGAAGACCGGGAAGAAGCCGCCGAGTGTTGATTTGATCAGGACCCAGTAGGAGACGTTGCCGATGCAGCTGCCGATCCAGTAGCCGAAGGCTGAGAGAAAGCCCGGATAGTCGCCGAAGCCTTCCTTGGCATAGGCATAAACGCCAGCATCAAGGTCGGGCTTGCGTTCGGCAAGTGCCTGGAAAACACGCGCCAGCATGTACATGCCACCACCGGCAATGCACCAGGCGATGATCGCGCCAAAAGGACCCGTTGCCATACCAAAGGTACGTGGCAGAGAGAAAATTCCGGCTCCTACCATAGAGCCGACCACCATTGCGGTGAGAGAGAATAGTGAGAACTTCTGCTGCGAGTCTGCCATTTGAGAAAAACCTCTCAGTTCAAGCATTATCTCTGTTCAGCTGTCAGTTTGATGTAAGGCTTTTGCATCCTTTGCAGGGCGCGGTTTTGCCCTTAAGGGTTGTCTCAGGCTATATCCTAATTCCCCCGTTTGCAATTTCGAATATAGCCGCGGCTGCACTTAGAAATAGCAGAGCGAAGGCGGCCTTTTCCCAATGGTTAAAGACTCCCTTGCGTTGCTCCCTTCTCGCCAAGGCAAAAAGAACCGTACCGGGACCATAGAGAAGAGTGGTGAGAAGCAGATGCTTCGCGCCAGCTGCATAGATCAGACCACTCGTGTAGATCAGTGCCAGCAACGATTGCATAAATTCTGTTCGACGGGGGCTTCGTCCTATTTCTTTGAAAGGTATCTGACTCCAACTGAGTTTGACGCCATAGGCTGCAACAAAAAAATACGGGATCAATATCATTGAACTCGTCATCGCTACCGCCAATGTGAAGGCGTATTGCGTGAAAAGCGTAACGATAAGAAATAGCTGAACCAGAATATTTGTGAGCCAAAGCGCATTGGCAGGCACCCCCCGACTGTTTTCTCTTGAAAGAAAACGAGGCATCGTCTCGTATTTTGACGCGGAGTATAAAATCTCTGCGGCGAGCAGAACCCAGGCGAGGTATGCGCCAGCGACAGAGATGATCAACCCCAGGCTGACGAACATGGCGCCCCACGGGCCAACTGCCGCTGCAAGGACACCTGCCATGGATGGATTGCGAAGTTGGCCAAGCTCAGCGGGCGATAATATGCCGTACGACAGCAATGTGACGGCTAGCATCAAGCCCAAGACAAGCAGAAATCCGCCTACCGTGGCGATCCCCACGTCTGACCTGCTCTTGGCATATCGCGAATAAACGCTTGCACCCTCGATGCCGACGAAGACGAATACTGTGACCAGCATGGTGCTGCGCACTTGTTCAGCGATTGCAGTAAAGGTGCGATCACCACTTCCCCAAAATCCGCTGCTGAAGGCCTCCCATTTGAAGGCGAGGAGCACCAGGACGATGAAAACCATGATTGGAATGAGCTTTGCGGCTGTTACGACAGCGTTTAAAGCTGCAGCTTGGCGGATGCCTTGAAGAATGAGCCAGTGCATTCCCCAGAGCAGGCATGAAGAGGTCGCTACTGCAATGACCGTATTTCCATCTCCGAAAATTGGAAAGAACAACCCGAGGGTCGATTTTATGAGAACAAAATACGATACGTTCCCTAAAAGAGCAGCACTCCAATAACCGAGCGCCGACAGGAAGCCGGCGTAGTTGCCAAATCCCTCCTTGGCGTAAGCATAAATACCCGCGTCAAGGTCCGGTCGCCGCTCTGAAAGGGTTTGGAACACGAAAGCGACCATCAGCATCCCGACACCGGCAATTGTCCAAGCAATCATCGCACCCAGCGGTCCGGTCGCCCTGCCGAAGGCTTGAGGCAGGGAGAAAATTCCCGCGCCGACCATGGAACCAACCACGATTCCCATCAGTGTCCAGGCGGAAAACTTGGTCTCATGAGAAGAACTGGACATGCTTGCTCCAATGAGAACACAAGGGGCAAAACGCCTTCAACTGGCAACTAGCCGCGCCAGCGCCGGTTGCGGCAACCGGAAGGACCACTGCGCACCTGGTTGCCATTCGCAAAGCCATTTTATCCATCAGTCGCCGAACCAGGCCCCGAGGCTCTATTTCTGCGTGTATGCATATTGCGCGGCACCTAAAAAAATCAAATGCCTTGTCAGACAGTTCTTCGACAAACCTTCAGATCAGGTGTCGCCGCACCATGTATTCCAATCAGTCGCAGCCGGTTGGCCTTTGCTCTGCTACCGCCCCAACGGGCCTCGGCCGTATTTTTCTGAACGAGGATACCACTCGACGCGGAATGGACAGGGATGCCGAGTTAATGGTACTGGATGCCAACAGCCAATAGTGATTTCGTTTTCCGAAACTGACCTGCGAGTAAGCCGCTTTCCGGGGACGAGACGACATGATCGCCGTGCTATTGAGTTTGCGTTACGTGATGGCGCTGGCATCTGTCGGCGTCATCGCGGCGTCTTTCCTGATGTTTTGGGAAGGCCTTCTCACAATCTGGGACGCGTTCGCTTACATCCGAACTGATCCGGACCAAGCCGTCGTTACTGCAGTCCTGCAGGGTACGGACAAGCTGTTGTTCGGTATCGTGCTGGTAATTTTCGGCTGCGCGATCACGGTAGGATTCGTGATTGACCCGTCTTCGCCCTGGCGAAAGAAATTGCCGGAATGGATGGTGATTGAAGGCATCGCCGAGCTTAAGAATCTTTTCTTTCAGATGATTATTCTCTATCTCGTCGTCCACTTCGTGACGTTGGTTGCGGAGACTGCCGATACTATGCCGCAATGGAACGCGCTGGTCTTGCCTGTCGCTATTGTCTTATTGGCCGCAGCAATGAAAATAATCGCGACCGTTTCCTCGCACCCGCGTCCGGCCGCGTTTAAGACAGATGCGGCGAGCGGCGATGTCACATCACGGTCTTAAGGTCGCCTTTCAGTCGTTCCTTATCGCGCCGGGATGACGGACTGTTGGCGAAAACGGACTGCGGGTTCGCCGTCACGCCTGCTCGGCTTCAACACATCCGTAGCGAGCACGCGCCATCAGAGCCAATCGCTGTGAGCTTCATCGGAGGAGCAAGTCCGGCGGGCTTCTCGATCACCCAATCAATCGATCAAGACTGGCCACTGTCCTCGACGGCGGTTAGCGCCTCGTCCGGCATCGTTGTGACCCGGAGTTCTTTTGTTGTAGTAGAGCCAGACGGCATGGGCGATGATCTGAGCTGGGAAACGGTGACGTTTGTGGCTGACGGCAGGCTCAATCATGCCATGCGTTCTAGCCCACAAATACTGACGCCACGTTTATGTGACAATACCCTTCACTCGCCTCCGGCCGTGAAACCAAAATCTTCTAGACTGGACGTCGCGAGTCAATTCAGATGGAGATCATTGCCGGATCGTGCGACGCAGCGCGCTTCAGAACGAACGATCTAAACACTTAGAATGGGGAAACCGCGATCGATGCTGGATGTACTTCGTAGCAAAGGCAATTCGCTGGTGCTTGCATTCGTTTCAGGATTTGCAGATGCGCTGTTTTTCATTCATCTAGGCGGGCTTTTTGTCGGCCTGGTTACAGGCAATGTTGTCCTCATCGGATTGGGACTCGTCGGTCACGAGCAAGGCGGTCTGCGAGGATTGCAATTGATGACATTTCCGCTGTTTATGGTCGGTGCAGGTATCGCAGCGATTATGGTGGCCCGTATCAAACCCCTGCAAAGGGCAACCGTCTGGACGCTAATCGCGGCGGCTTGCGCGTTTGCGATTTCGGCTGTTCTGGCAATCGCCAATACCGGATTTGATGCCGCCTGTGCCCTATTCGCTGTTGTTGCTATGGGAATGCTGACGGCGATCGAACGGCTGGACAGCGGACTTGGCCCGCCGTTTTCGCTGATGACCGGCAACATCGCTGGTCTGGCCGTGGCTGCTGCTCGTCGGCTGATTGGCTACCCTGAGAAACCTGACGAGTGGAACCAGTCACTGACATCAATGGTTTTGGTTTTTGGCTTCGTCGCCGGATGCGCTGCGGGGGCGTTTGCCCAGGTTACCGTCGGCGTCGTTGGAATGCTCGTCCCTTCGGCGCTCTTGGGGCTGATCAGTATCCTCTATGCACGCCGGAGCGCGCAGAAGCCGACATAGACTGACCGTTTCAGCTCGCTCGAGGCCAACGTCCGTGAAGCAAAACGCGCGGGCGACATTCTTGGCCGTATGCGCGCCTATCTCTGGCGCAGAGGCGCGGATGGAGACCGTGGCGCTCGCCGACGCGCTTCTTCGAAGCGGACCTGGCACAACGAGGCATCGCGCTGAATATCGCGATCGCCGACCGGTCCCGCATGGTGGCAATCGATGTCATCTCGTTCCAGCAGATCATCCACAATCTGATCCGCAATGCCGCAGAAGCCCTCTATGATAGGCCCGAGCCCCGCATCAATTTGTGGACCGGATCGGAAGGTCAAGACGCCATCATTGCTGTCGCTGATAACGGTCCTGGGATCGATCCGGCTGCCTTGAACCGCATTTTCGAGCCATTCTTTACCACCAAGCCGGATCGGCAAAGCGTCCCCGTAAAAGAAGGAAAGGCTGATGAAAGCCAGCCTTCTCTCATGCTCATGCAGGCCGCATGAACGAATTTGATCTGCGCGTTTGGATACCGAGCTGCCAATGTCCCGGAGGCAGCCTGACGCGTTCGGCTAACCTCCAAGGATGGTCATGTCACTTTGCGTCGGCCGCCCCAATGTCCAACTCATCGCCGCCGCTAGCCACGGGCGGTCTTGCCTACGCCGCTTTGCTGGGCCAGAAGCGCGATTTCCACACGGTTCCGCAGCCCAAGCTTGGCGAGCAGTCGCGAGACGTGAAACTTGACGGTCTTTATCTGGACGCCGGTGGCCTCGGCGATCTGCCGGTTCGTCTGGCCTTTTCCGATCAGCGCGAAGACCGTGGCTTCCTTTGCGGAGAGTTTTGCGACCAAGCTGTCGGTCTTCCGGCCTGCCGAGACATTGCGGATTACGTCGTAAAGCCGCATGCCAATGAGCCGATGGGACAGGCCTTCGGCCTCTCCCCAGGGGAGGCCTTCGGCCTCTCCCGCCCATGGCAGCAAGCATGACAGCAGGACCATGACCGCAGGACCATGACGACA
>NZ_JACHYW010000016.1:0-164784 GCF_014193145.1 Rhizobium sp. BK060 | reverse complement strand
ATATCGACCGCGAAGACGACACTGCTCCCGGCAAACGACAGCTTCGATGTTCAAAAAAGGGCTTGCATTTTACCGCGCGATTAGACGACAGCCTCGATGCGCACCTATGCCGGTCTGCCGGAGAACGACTACCCCTTCCATGACCGCGACGCACTGGTGACCCATTGCGGCCGCATCTGCATGCATCGCAAGAAGATCAATATCTCCACCGTGCTGGCCGGACAGAAACTGGGAATCAAGGAAGTCGATGACGGTATTTGGCTCGTCAGCTTCATGCACTATGATCTGGGATATATCGACCTGGAGCAAAGAACCTTGCAAACCATCGACAACCCGTTTCGGCACGAGGTTGTCATCCATGTCTTAGGTACGCTCTGTTACCTATGTCTTCGGTATGGACAATGATTGCGATGGCGGAGAGGAAGGGATTCGAACCCTCGATACGCTTTTGACGTATACTCCCTTAGCAGGGGAGCGCCTTCGACCACTCGGCCACCTCTCCGGTGGGAGCCTGATAGAGTCATTCGCCAGGTGACGCAAGCGCTTTTTCGGCTTTTTCACCTGATGCGGTAGCGAGCGGCCTCAGCTCAGCAACTGCTTGAGATCGGCGGATGCGTCGGCAAGGATCGCCTTGTCAGGGTTGATCCCCGATTCTAGCAGTTTCTTGCCCGTCACGTAGGCTTTCGCATCGTTGATCGCATCTACGGCAATGAGCACGCCGTCCTTGAAATACCAGATCGAATGAGCACCTTCGCGCGAACCCGGACGAAGCAATGTCTCGTCATAGCCGAGGTTGAAGCCGGCGATCTGCAATTTCACATCATACTGGTCCGACCAGAACCACGGCTTGGGATCGTAAGGCGCGTTGCCGCCGGCGATCACCGCTGCCACGGCTTCTGCCTGATCGACGGCGTTCTGCACTGACTCCAGGCGGATGCGGCCATCCTGCCAGGGAAGCGACGTGCAATCGCCGGCCGCAAAGATCGATGGGTCGGAGGTTCGCCCGAATTCATCGACGATGATGCCGTTTCCGACCTCGATTCCCGCATCCTTGGCAAGCTGGTCGTTCGGCGCGACGCCAATCCCCACGATGGCGAAATCGATATCGATGACCGAACCGTCGGAAAGCTCGGCGCCGACGACATGGCCGTCCTTGCCCAGGAGACGCTTCAAGCCGGTTTTTTCGCGAATGACGACGTCATGCGCTTCGTGAATCACCCGCATGATGTCGGCGGTTTCCTTGGCGGCGACGCGCTGAAGGATTCGGTCGGCCATCTCGATCACCGTCACCTCCAAGCCGCGATGGCGGGCAACGGCTGCGGCTTCGAGGCCGATGTAGCCGCCGCCTATAATAAGGACGCGGCGTCCCGGGCGCATTTCGTCCGCCAAACAGTCGGCGTCGCGCTTGTCGCGTGCGACATACACGCCCTCGAGATCTCCGCCGATGGTCGCCGGCAGACTGCGCGGCGAGGAACCGGTGGTCAGTGCCAAGGTACCGTAGTCGAGGACGGAACCGTCCTGCAGCAGGACCTGCTTGCTGTCCGGCTTAATCTGCTCGGCCCATGTGGCAAGCAGAATCTCGACATCATTGTCCGGATACCAGTGCTCAGGGCGAAACAGCAGGCGATCGAACGCCATCTCGCCAAGCAGATATTTCTTGGTCAGCGGCGGACGTTGGTAGGGCAGCACGTCCTCAGCGCCGACGATGGAGATCGGACGCGTATCCTTCAATGCGCGCAGTTTCGCGGCCAGTGCAAAACCCGCCTGCCCGGCGCCGATGATCACCAATCTGTCCGTCACGTTCCCACTCCCAGCATCCATTCGCGCGTTCCAGCAAAGGCCTAGCCCCTGCCCCCAGCGCCGTCAACCGGTAGCGGATCGACCTCAGTCGATCTCGATCCAGCGGCGCTCGTGGAATGACTGTGCCATGGCGTGAACGGACTTCTCTATCCTAAGACCGTCTTCGAATGTCACGATCGACGACGGCTCACCGGAAATTGCGCGGATCAATTCGCGGCATTCTATGATTTTCAGGTCGTTGAAGCCAAGCCCGTGGCCTGGCGCCGGAATAAAGCGATCATAGGGTTGGTGAGCCGGGCCGGCCAGTATCTTGCGGAAGCCCTGTTCGGAGCCACGGCCCTGCGCCTGATAGAGCTCGAATTCGTTCATGCGCTCTTGATCGTAGGTAATCGAGCCCTTCGAGCCGAATATCTGCAAAGCGATTCGACCCTTTCGCCCCCAAGCGGCGCGGTTCGCCATCAAGACAGCGGAGATACCTCCGCCGAAGCGCATCAAGACATTGGCCGCGTCGTGATTTTCGACATCGCGGCGACCACCTTCCTTCACTGGCCGGCTGCCGTAGGGCTTCACCATATCGGTGATGACAGCCTCCACGTGACCGAACAGATACCAAAGTAGAGACAGCGGGTGTACGGCGAAATCATCCAGCGCGCCATAACCGGCCGAAAGTTCGCTCTTCCAATAGAAGAAGACATCGGGATCAGCCATGAAGTCCTCGTCCATCTCGACGCGGATGTGATTGACGGCGCCGATCGCCCCTTCCTCGATCAGCGCCTTGATATGCCGCATCACCGGATTCTGGATGTAGTTGTAGCCGAGAACGGCGACCTTGCCCGAGGCCCTTGCCGTCTTCAGCATGCGTTCGGCATCGGCATAGGCCGGCGCCATCGGCTTCTCGCACCAGACATGCTTGCCGGCTTCGAGCGCGGCAATCGCCATCTCCGCGTGGAACTGGTTCGGCGTGGTGACGGAAACGACGTCGACTTCGGGATCGGCGATCAGCGTGTGCCAATCGGCGGTCGCCTTTTCGAAACCAAATTCGGAGGCGCGCTTCCCAGCAAGCTCGGCATTGGCTTCGGCGAGGTGAACCAAGCGTGGACGCTCGACGTCGCCGAAGACGGTCTTTACCGCATTCCATGCGAGCGCATGGCATTTGCCCATATAGCCGGTGCCGATCAGGCCGATTCCCAGTGATTTCATCGTATCTCCTCCAGATGCCAGCCGGATTTTTGGAATATTTAGATCATTTTGACAAGCGTCCCTTCCTGCATACTTTTGCCGCAACGGGTGTCAAAACTGTTCAAAACGCTTGGATTTCAATGCAATAAAAACAATTGGGCTCGCGGGCGAAAATCATTTATGGTCTTCGATACGGAATGTTTATTTCGTTCAACGGACCGCACGCATGGACAGTGACAGCAAAACGACCGCCAGGGTTCCGCGCGACTTCGAGAGCCTACGCAGCATCATCATCGAACGGAAAGCAACCATGCCGAAGCGACTTGCGCAGGTCGCGGCCTTTGCTCTCGGCAATCCTGACGAAATTGCGTTCGGCACGACGGCAAGCATCGCGGCGGCATCCGACGTGCAGCCGTCGACGCTCGTACGCCTCGCGCACCATTTGGGTTATGGGGGGTTCTCGGACCTGCAGAGTATCTTTCGCGAGCGCTTGCGCGACCGCACCCTGACATATGAAGAGCGGCTTGTGACGCTGGAGCGGGCAAGCGGCGAGGACGAAGATGCCAGCCTGCTTTCCGGCTTCATTTCGGCCGCAAGCCAATCGGTCAACCGGCTGGCAGCCACAGTACAGACGGACACCTTTACCAAGGCTGTCGATATTCTCGCGGCTGCCGAGACGATCTATCTGATCGCCAAGCGGCGTTCCTATCCGTTGACAGCGCATATGACCTATGCCTTCTCGAAGCTGAATATCCGGCACCAGATCGTCGCTTCGCCAAATGGCGTCGATCCGGAGATGGTGCAATTCGCGACGCAGAACGATGCGGCAATCGCCGCAAGCTTCTCGCCCTATGCCGCCGATAGCCTGAGCCAGGCGGAAGCGCTGGCCGATCGCGGCGTGCCTGTCGTCGCCATCACCGATTCGGCGTTTTCGCCGCTGGCTGCCCGCGCCACCTGCTGGTTCGAGGTGGCGGAGGCGGACTTTGCCGGTTTTCGCTCGCTCTCTGCCTCTATGGCACTGACGATGGCCCTGCCAGTCGCCATTGCCGAGCGGCGGCGGAAAAGAACTCACCCAAAATCGGTGAAATGAAAAATGGAATAAACATTCCGAATTGACAACAATACGGAACCAATGTTTCATAACCTGCAATCGGCACGCACCAAGGCGTAGCTAAAATCTAGCGGGAGGACATCATGGCACAACCGAACCCGGGCTCGCAGCCGGAGCCATCGCTTGACGTGATCACCATCGGCCGCTCCTCGGTCGACCTCTATGGGCAGCAGATCGGCTCGCGGCTCGAAGACATCGGCTCCTTTGCCAAGTCTGTCGGCGGCTGCCCTGCCAATATCGCCATCGGAACCGCGCGCCTCGGACTCAAGTCCGGCCTAATCACCCGCGTTGGCCACGAGCAGATGGGCCGCTTTATCATCGAGCAGTCCGCACGCGAAGGCGTCGAGACGAAAGGCATCAAGACCGATAGGGAACGCCTGACGGCGCTGGTGCTTCTTGCCGTGGAGGCCGAAGGCGTGTCCCCGATGATCTTTTATCGCTCCGACTGCGCCGACATGGCGCTCGATGAAGGCGATATAGATGAGAACTTCATCAAATCGTCGCGCGCGGTGCTGGTGTCGGGTACACATTTCTCGCGACCGAACACGGAGGCCGCGCAACGCAAGGCAATCCGTATCGCCAAGGCCAATGGCCGCAAGGTGATCTTCGATATCGACTATCGGCCGAATCTCTGGGGCCTTGCCGGTCACGCCGAGGGTTTCGAGCGCTACGTGAAGTCTGACCGCGTCTCGTCTAAGATGAAGGAAACGCTTCCCGACTGCGATTTGATCGTCGGAACCGAAGAGGAAATCCTGATTGCCTCCGGGGCGGATGACGTGCTCGGCGCACTCAAGGAAATCCGCCGCCTGTCGCCGGCAACCATCGTTCTCAAGCGCGGCGCCATGGGCTGCATCGTCTATGACGGTCCGATCAGCGACAATCTGGAAGACGGCATTGTCGGCGAAGGTTTCCCCATCGAGGTGTTCAACGTGCTGGGCGCCGGCGACGCCTTTATGTCCGGCCTCTTGCGCGGCTGGCTGAAGAATGAGCCACTGAAGACTTGTGCGACCTGGGCCAACGCGTGCGGCGCTTTCGCCGTCTCCCGTCTGCTCTGCTCGCCGGAGTACCCGACCTGGGCCGAGCTTGACTTCTTCCTGAAATACGGCAGCAAGCATCGCGCCTTGCGCAAGGACGAAGCGATCAACCACATCCATTGGGCTTCGACGCGCAAGGGTGATATTCCGCTTCTCATGGCGCTCGCGATCGATCACCGCTCGCAACTCACCAGCGTCTGCGACGAACTCGGTGTCGACTACAAGAAGATCGTCGCCTTCAAGCGCCTTGCGGTGGAAGCTGCCGCCCGTGTTGCAGATGGCCGCAACGGCTACGGCATGCTGATCGATGAGCGCTTCGGGCGCGACGCCTTCTTCGATGCGGCAACCAAGAACTTTGCGTGGATTGGTCGTCCGGTGGAACTGCCGGGGTCCAAGCCACTGCGATTCGAGTTCAGCCAGGACATTGGCTCACAACTTGTCGAATGGCCGCTCGATCATTGCATCAAGTGCCTCTGCTTCTACCATCCGGATGATCAGGCAGCGCTGAAGACCGAGCAGCAGGAGAAGCTGCGCACGCTCTTTGAAGCCGCCCGCAAGGTCGGCCGCGAACTGCTCGTCGAGATCATCGCGAGCAAGAACGGGCCGCTGACGGACGATACGGTTTCGACCGCGATGGAAGAGCTCTATGCGCTTGGCATCAAGCCCGACTGGTGGAAGCTGGAGCCGCAGGCTTCGACGGCCGCCTGGAAGAAAATAGACGCAGTGATCGCCAAGAACGACCCATGGTGCCGCGGGATCGTGCTGCTCGGCCTTGAAGCCCCTGCCGATGAGCTGGTCAAAGGCTTTGAGGCGACGCTGGCGGCTCCTTCCGTGAAGGGCTTTGCCGTGGGACGCACGATTTTTGCCGAAGCAGCTCGCGCCTGGCTTTCCGGCAAGATGAATGACGAGGAAGCGATCGCCGACATGGCTGGCCGCTTCCGCCAATTGACCGAGGCCTGGTTGAAAACGCGCGGCCTACATTAATTAGAGCATTTGGGAGGTGCCCATGGGCAAGACTGTACGATTGACGATGGCTCAGGCCGTTACGCATTTTCTCAAGAAGCAGATGACGATCGTCGACGGCAAGAAGGTCCCGGTCTTCGGCGGCGTCTGGGCGATCTTCGGGCATGGCAACGTAGCCGGCATCGGCGAGGCGCTTTACCAAGTGCGCGGCGAACTGCCGACCTATCGTGCCCATAACGAACAGGGCATGGCGCATGCGGCCATCGCCTATGCAAAGGCGAATTTCCGCCAACGCTTCATGGCCTGCACGACCTCCATCGGTCCCGGCGCGCTCAACATGGTGACGGCTGCTGGTGTCGCCCACGTCAACCGCATCCCGGTCCTCTTCCTGCCAGGCGACGTCTTTGCCAACCGCGCGCCGGATCCGGTGCTGCAGCAGATCGAGGATTTCGGCGACGGCACGGTTTCTGCGAACGATGCCTTCCGTTCGGTTTCGCGCTATTTCGATCGGATCACGCGGCCGGAACAGATCATCTCGGCGCTGAAGCGTGCCATGCAGGTTCTGACCGATCCATATGATTGCGGCCCGGTCACACTGTCGTTGTGCCAGGACGTGCAGGCGGAAGCGTTCGACTATCCGGAGAGCTTCTTCGAGGAGCGCGTCTGGACCCAGCGCCGTCCGCGTCCGGATGTCGATGAACTGGCGAACGCCATCGCCCTCATCAGAAAATCCGAGAAGCCGGTTATCATCGCTGGCGGCGGCGTGCTCTATTCACAGGCCACCAAGGAACTAACGGCTTTTGCCGAGGAACACCGGATTCCCGTCGTTGTCACGCAGGCCGGCAAGTCGGCGATCGACGAGCGGCACCCGCTGGCGCTTGGCTCGGTCGGCGTTACCGGCACATCAGCGGCCAATGCGATTGCAGGCGAAACGGACCTGATCATCGCCGTCGGCACCCGCTGCCAGGACTTCACGACGGGCTCCTGGGCGCTCTTCCAGAACGAGAAGCTCAAGGTTCTCGGCTTGAACATTGCTACCTACGATGCCGCGAAGCACGACGGCCAGACGCTGGTGGCCGATGCCCGCGAAGGACTGAAGGCCGTCTCGAGCGGGCTCGCCGGCTGGAAGGCACCGGCCGGGCTGGCGGAGAAGGCCGAACGGGAAAAGAAAGTCTGGGTGGACGCCGCCGCCAAGGCGATGGCCAGCACCAATGCCGCCCTGCCCTCCGACGCCCAGGTGATTGGCGCCGTCACCCGTTCGATCGACCTCGAAAAGGCAATCGGCCTATGCGCTGCTGGCGGTCTGCCGGGCGAGATGCATAAGCTCTGGCCGGCCACCGCACCCGGCAGCTACCATATGGAATACGGCTTCTCCTGCATGGGCTACGAGATTGCCGGCGGCCTGGGTGCCAAGATGGCGCATCCCGAAAAGGAAGTTTTCGTCCTGGTCGGGGACGGGTCCTACATGATGCTGAACTCGGAGCTCGCGACGTCGGTCATGCTCGGCCTGAAGCTCAACATCGTCTTGCTCGACAACCGCGGCTATGGCTGCATCAACCGGCTGCAGATGGCAACCGGCGGTGCAAACTTCAACAATCTGCTGAAGGACGCGCATTACGAAGTGATGCCTGAGATCGATTTCCGGGCGCATGCCGAGAGCATGGGTGCCGTTGCGGTCAAGGTTGCGTCGATCGCAGAGCTCGAGAAGGCAATCGCCGACTCGAAGAAGAACGATCGCACCTCGGTCTTCGTGATCGACACTGACCCGCTGATCACGACGGAAGCCGGCGGCTACTGGTGGGACGTTGCCGTTCCCGAAGTCAGCCCGCGCGAGCAGGTCAACAAGGCGCACGCAGCTTACGTCAAGGCGCGCGCCGCCCAGCGCATCGGCTAATCGATTGATTTCACTTTCCGGAATAGCGGGACCGCTCTTCCAACAATGCCTTGAGGAGACTATTGATGAAAGCCAAACTTGGCATGTCGCCGATCGCCTGGTGGAACGACGATCTTCCTGAACTCAGCGACGATGTGTCCCTGGAGGAATGCCTGCGCCAATCGCGCTCTGCGGGCTTTACCGGTATGGAGCAGGGCCGCCGCTTCCCCGACAATCCGGCCGAGATGCTGCCCATCCTGCGCGCCGCCGACGTGACGCTTTGCGGCGGCTGGTTCTCCGGCACGCTGGTCGACGAGGATCTTGCTGCCAACAAAGACCGCATCGCGCCGATGATCGAGCTGTTCAAGGCCGTCAACGCGCCCTGCATTGTTTATGGCGAGGTCGGTCGTTCGATCCAGGGCGACCGCTCCAAGCCGCTCGCGACCAAGCCGCGCCTCTCCGACGACGAGATGAAGGTGTACGGCCGTCGCCTCACCGAATTCGGCGAGTGGTGTGCCGAACAGGGCATGCCGCTTTCCTATCACCATCATATGGCGGCCGTGGTCGAGACCGAGCCGGAACTCGACGCCTTCATGCGCAATTCGGGCGAAGGCATTCCGCTGCTGCTCGATGCCGGGCATCTGGCCTTTGCCGGCGGTGACGTGCTGCGCGCCATCGACAATCACCACGCCCGTATCAACCACGTGCACGTCAAGGATATTCGCAAGGCCGTCGTCGATGGACTCGACCGCAGTAGGCAGTCCTTCCTCGATGCAGTGGCGCTCGGCGCCTTCACCGTACCGGGCGACGGCTCGCTCGATTTCGGCGCGATCGTCCAGCGACTGGCCAACTACGGTTATGAGGGCTGGTTTGTCGTCGAGGCCGAGCAGGATCCGCGCAAGGCTCCGCCCCAAAAGATGGCTGAGATCGGCCATGCCGAACTGATGCGCGTGATGACCGCGGCGGGCTACACCGTCGAAACGGAAGGCTTCCCCAAGGGATAGCGTTCTGCCTAAGATCATTGAGATCGAATGAAGGAAATCAGTTCATGCCGAACCTTCTCGTAAAACCCAAGGGTGACCACGGCCGCGTCACCCATGTCACGCCGGAAACCGCCGGATGGACCTATGTCGGCTTCGACCTGCATCGTCTTAAGCCCGGCGAGACCGCCTCTGGCGAAGCCGGCGACCGCGAAGTCTGCCTCGTCTGGGTGGCCGGCAAGGGCAAGGCCACGGCCGCAGGAGAGGATTTCGGCTCGGTCGGCGGGCGCATGAGCCCGTTCGAGGGTGCGCCGCATTCGCTCTATGTGCCGGCGGGCTCCGGTTGGTCGGTGACGGCCGAAACGAACATGGAGCTTGCCGTTTGCTCGGCGCCCGGTGGCGGCGCCTACAAGGCAAAGCTCATCCCGCCCGGCGTGCACCCGCAATTCCAGCGCGGCAAGGGCTCTAATGTGCGTCTCGTGACCAACATCATGCCCGAGGATGACAACTCCGCCCATTCGCTGCTGGTGGTCGAGGTCATCACGCCAAACGGCAACACGTCCTCTTACCCCTCTCACAAACACGACCAGGACAATATGCCGAACGAGAGTCTGCTGGAGGAGACCTATTACCACCGCATGAACCCGCCGCAGGGCTTCGCCTTCCAACGCGTCTACACCGACGATCGCTCGCTCGACGAAGCGATGGCTGTAGAAAACGGCGACGTGACGCTGGTGCCGAAGGGCTACCACCCCTGCGCCACCATCCATGGCTATGATCTCTATTATCTCAACGTCATGGCCGGCCCGAAGCGGGTGTGGAAGTTCCACAACCAGCCGGAGCACGAATGGCTGCTGAAATAAGGCGGCGTACGATCGCTAAAATAATCTGACAGGCGGCAAGCCGCGCAGATGGTTCACTGCCTCCATCGAAATCGAACCGATGGAGGACTGCCGTGCACGGCTCAATCACTATTCTTCGTGCCCACGCTCGCCGCACGCCGGAGACGGCCCGATCACGGCTCGTTGCCGCCCTGCTCTCTTTTTATCACTGGAGCCGAGGCAAGACCGTCAAGGTTTGCTGTCAGGAATGTGCTGAGGCCCTGAAGGAGGCCTCAGCCGCCGCAGCCGTAAGCACCGTGCACGGCAAGGACTAAGTGCCTCGCTCGATGTCGAGCACGAGATGCGGGACACCGTTCGACGTCTTCCGCGGCGATACGCCATTGCCGTCGATCTGCGCATTGATGCGCTGACGGAAGGCGGAAAAGCTCTCGAAGGTCACGACGTCCACCGGTTCGTCGAAGTGGATGGTGATCTTGTGACGCCCGCCGCCGTGCGCCGAAAGCGCCAGGATCTTGCCGGTGAACGGCTGGCTCAGGTAGCGGCCGCGCACCAAGGAGCCAACGCAGATCGCGGCGATCGGCTCCTCGTTCGGCCGCGTCGCGAGTGCGGAAAGCGTGTTCCAGTCGCGAACGCCATGCTGCTGGGCAACGAGTTCGAGCGCGGCACTGTGTGAAATCGCTGTGCCGCGTGCTTCCATCGCCTGGCGAAGGCGCTTGGCTTGCGACTTCAGTTCTTCAATTGTCGGATATGCGGTGGTCACGGATTCAGCCTTTCGGAAGGCATGCCATTTCGACCGTTACAAGGGAGCTCGCATTGCCTGCAGTCAGCATGCACCAAACGGCTGTGACTGAATGATATCGGGGACTTCACCGTGGACTTGTCGTCCGCGAGCGGCCGGCGCCTCGAGCCACGCCCGATATGCTTGAAGGGCGGCGGCGTGTCAAGCCGGACCAATCCGGATGCCCAATAATGAGCCATTTCCCTCTCCAGACAGGCATAAGCTTCGCATTGTAGGGAGATTATTCAGAAGTTGTCAGCAATCTTGCGCTAATCTCGAAGCGTACAACAAGCGGAGGCTACCATGGCCTTTCAGATGCACCTCGACACAGAGCATCCGCAGCCCGAGCAGGCTTACCGGGAATTTTCGCTCGACCGTCCCGGCAAGATCATATTCGTCGGACATCACCTCAGCACGGGAACGCAGGTCCGCTGCCTGATCCGCACGATCACGCTTGCCGGCGCGGTGCTGGAAGTCAGCCCGAACCTCGAAGTACCGAACCACTTCTTCCTCGAGATCCTCGGCATACACGACGAGATCGGTTCGACGGTGGTCAAGCGCGAGGGAGAACTGGTGACGATCAGCTTCAACATGCTGATCAACCCGGAATTCCTGCATCATGTCCTGCGGCTGAATTTCGAGAGCTGAGAAGCGGATACGACCGGCGAGGTCCGTATCCACATCCACCGCTTGAAGTCTGACTAGGCCACCAGATGTCGTTCAATCTGGTCGACGGGCAAATTGATGTAATCTTTTGGGACTTCAGCCGAAATTGCAGCCTGAACGTCTGGAGTGAGATTGTCGCGCAGCGTGCCGAGTGCCCTTGGTGGCGCGACTAGAACGATGCGACGCGCCTGCTTTTCGCGCACAAGCAGGTCCATTTTCGCGGCAACCCGCTTCAGAAACTCCGTTTCGGCCTGCTCATGCCAATCTGTTTGCTGCACGGCACTGCCGCTCGAGCCATCTGCGGCATGCGTTCGACCGGGTTTGTCAGCGCCAATTTCCCGATCCGGCTCATTCGGCTGGGACAAGGTCTCCTCAACCTTCAGGTTCATATATGCCACATCACCTGCATTTTGCAGGATCAAGGCCTTGGCACCATCGCAAACGACCACCCACGATTTTGACGGAACTCTGACATCAATCATTTTGATTTCCTCGCTCTAGAATTTTGGAGCGTCGGGCGCGCCGCCGACAATTAGGCAAACGTGCCAGCCGACAAAGAGTTCGATGACATTTCGCGACAATTGCGGTGCTTGGCGCACCAATCGCGATTCGGTGCGCAAAGGCAATAAAGTCAGAAGGAATCAATTAGATGAAGATTGCAGCGCTCGCCTACATCAGCCTGCTGGTTCTGGACGCTATATGGCTGGCGCCGTTGTCGGCGCGGCCGCCTGCGAAACTTACGGCCTCACCAATCATGCGACCCTGAGAAACTGGCCTATGGCGATGACCATCATGGATCTGCGGGCACGTTTCTCACCGCGCTGTCCGCGGCGGCTGGATTATTGACTGCTCGAATATTCGGTTAGGGCGCGCAAGCAGGCGGAAAAAAGCTGCTTCACTAAAATTGTATTTTCTTCATTGACAATTGCGCAAAGCATTCGTGTGAGGCTCCAATCGAAGAGGACCGGGATCACCTTGGTTCAAGGGAGACACGCGGGATGTCGATGCTTCGCGCCACACACCTTGCGACCGTGAAATCTGCGGTTTACGAGACGCGCTGGGAACAATTCAACGTAAGGCGCCCAGCCCGGATCGTCGCGGTTCGACCCTGCCTGACCGGCATTTCCATCCGCAGTGCCGAGATCGTCGATATCTCACGCGGTGGCGCCACGTTTGTCGTGTCATCGACCGCAGGCCTGCCAAAGCACTACTACCTCAATATTCTTGGCCTTGCCTACCGGATTGGTTGCGCCGAGGTCTATCGCAATCATGAACGTATTGGCGTGCGGTTCATCAACACAATCGATCCCGAAGTCCTGCGTCGAGTCGTGCGCGCCGATTTCATGGCCGGCAATGTAGAAGCTCTCGAAGCTCGCGGATCCGTGCGTATGTAAATCGCCCACCCCGGGGAATAATGTTTCTTGCCTTGGCGGCAGCACGGCCTATTGTCGGTTCGATTTTTCACAGCATTCAGGAAATCGCTCCAGCATGTCCGCCTTCTCGCGCTTCACGCCGCTTGCTAGCGCCCTCCCCTCCACTGTTCCTTTTGTTGGCCCAGAAGCGATCGAGCGTCAGCGCGGCCTTTGCGTTAAGGCGCGCATCGGCGCCAACGAGAATGGCTTCGGCCCCGCCCCGTCCGTGCTCGCCGCGATGCGCGAGCAGGCTGGCGAGATCTGGAAGTACAACGACCCGGAAAATTACGTTCTCAGAGAGGCCCTTGCCAACCATCTCGGTGTCGGAATCGAATCCATCGCGATCGGCGGCGGCATCGACGAACTGCTCGGCCAGATCGTTCGGCTCGTGATCGAGCCGGGGGCACCTGTCGTGACATCGCTCGGTGGCTATCCGACGTTCAATTTCCACGTTGCAGGCTTCGGCGGACGGCTCGTCACTGCGCCATATGCCAACGATCGCGAGGATCTCAACGGCCTCCTGGAAGCGGTTAAGCGCGAGAACGCGCCACTGGTCTATTTCGCCAATCCTGATAATCCGATGGGAAGCTGGTGGGATGCCGAAAGTATCGTCGCCTTTGCCCGCGCGCTGCCGGAAACCACGATGCTGATCCTCGACGAGGCCTACAGCGAAACCGGACCGGCCGGATCTCTGCCCGCGATCGGCGCGCTCATTGATCTGCCCAACATCGTACGCACACGCACCTTCTCGAAAGCCTATGGCTTGGCCGGCGCGAGGGTTGGCTACGTCATTTCGACACCCGGCACAGCCCGCGCGTTCGACAAGATCCGCAATCATTTCGGGATGAACCGGCTGGCGACGGTCGCAGCGCTGGCGGCGCTTAAGGATCATGCCTATCTCGCCGAGGTGGTGGCAAATATTCACCGCGCGCGCGACCGGATCGCCGGTATTGCCAGGGCCAACAATCTACTTCCGCTTGCCTCTGCAACGAACTTCGTCGCGATCGACACCGGACGGGACGGAACTTATGCTCGTGCCATCGTCGATGGCTTGATGCAACACGGTGTCTTCATTCGTATGCCGGGTGTCGCTCCGCTCAACCGCTGCATCCGCGTCAGCGTCGGACCGGATGCTGACATGGCGCTTTTCGAGGAAGCGCTGCCGCAGGTGCTCAAGACGCTGGGCTAACACAAAGAACCGCGCCGGCCTTGTTCCTGCCGGTCGCGGTTGCTGTTCATGGCATAGGCCTTCTCCAGAACCTGCCAGCCCCTCTTTTATGGTTGTTATTGGCCCCGCGTTGGCGGGGAAACGGTCCTTAGTGGATCGTCATCCATTCGCGAGCAGCCCGTAGCGCCTCTACGATCTGCATTTTGTCCATGCTTGCGGCGACATCAGCGCGAAGCTCGGCGGCGCGGTCGTTGCCTTTTATCGCTGCGATGTTCAACCACTTATGAGCGGCGACCAGATCCACGGCGCAGCCGCGGCCAGTCGCATACATCAGACCCATTTCGCAGAAGATGTCGGCGTTGTTCTCGCCACCCATGGTAGCCATTTCAGCATTATGCATTTCAAAGCGTGCCATCGGTTTTGTCCCTGTTTAGCCTGTTGTCGACTTACCCTGTTTTACCTTCGGGGCCCTGCCGTCTATCGCGGCTTTGGTACCCTTCGGTTCGGCGGGTTTACCCCGCTCGTTTGATGGCTCCACTATGCCAACGCGCCTTCAAAAAACGCCTAAAATGCATGATTAATTTGAAACAAACAAAGTGCAAACGCTTGGTAAAATTGGATTTTTGTTAAACATCGCAATGCCTGCTGATTAAGGATTTTCGACACAATTTTACGGAATATTCAGATCTGAAAATTAACCTTCTGTTCACCACGAAATCAGCATCAAATAGCTGAAACGGAAGATTTCGGCGCTTCTGGCTCATGAAAAACGGTTGTCGTGGGTCGCAAAAACACATTTACGTTTACGTTCGCGTCATATATTTTCCCGCCGGGACATTAGGGAGGAACGAATGATCCGCACACTTATTCTCGCCAGCGCATTGATGCTTGCCGCCGGAGCAGCCTCTGCAGACGAACCGATCGTCGGCAACTGGAAGACGGCAGCGGGCGATACGGCCCATATTGCATCCTGCGGCGGCAGCTACTGCATCGTGCTGAAGACAGGCAAGTATGCCGGCAAGAAGATTGGAACGCTCGCAGGAAGCGGCGTCACCTATACCGGCCAGATCACGGATCCGGCCAACGACAAGACCTACAGCGGATCGGGCAACGTTCTCGGAAACTCGTTGAAAATGAAGGGCTGCGTCCTCAACGTGCTTTGCAAATCGCAGACCTGGACGCGCCTGTAGAGGACGAGTCTCGAAAGGAAGCGCCCGGAAAAACTGGCCGGGCGCTTTCTATGTTAGGTGTCAGCGGGCGCGCTGATTGAAGAGGATTTTCTGTGCTTCCTTGTCCTCGGCAAGGTTGCTGCGTTCACGCTCTTCCTTGCCAATCGCCGTGCCACGGATCACGGCCGGACGCGCCATCATCGTCTCGAACCAGCGCTTCAGGTTGGGAAACTCGTTGAGGTCCTGTCCTTGCTTCTCGTACGGAATCACCCAGCCAATGCAGGCCATGTCGGCGATCGAATAGTCGCCGGCGAGATATTCGCGCTCCACCAACCGCTTGTTCATCACGCCGTATAGGCGGTTTACTTCGTTGGTATAGCGATGGATGCCGTACTCGATCTTCTCCGGCGCATAGCCGCGGAAGTGATGCGCCTGGCCAGCCATCGGACCCAATCCACCCACCTGCCAGAAAAGCCACTCCTCGATCTGGATGCGTGTGCGCTCCTCCGCCGAATAAAACTTTCCGAATTTGCGGCCGAGATACTGCAGAATGGCGCCCGATTCGAACACGGAGATCGGTTCACCGCCGGGACCATCCGGATCGATGATCGCGGGCATTCGGTTGTTCGGAGCGATCTTCAGGAATTCCGGCGCGAATTGTTCGCCCCGGCCGATATTGATGTACTTGACCTCGTAGGGAACGCCGAGTTCCTCGAGCATGATGCTGATCTTCCAGCCATTTGGCGTCGGCCAATAGAAAAGCTCAATCGGTGCCGTCATGAAAATCTCCTTTGCGGGACTAAGGAGATAAGCAGCGCCCGCCGTGCTTCAAGCCGCCCGGCTTCCTGAACGCCTGATGAACCGTGATCTCAGCACTGGTTCAGCGACAACGTGGCAAAACTGTCTCAACGCTAAGGCGATACCGAGGCAAAGTCATGGATATGCTCATTTTGGCAAGACGTTTCACCATCATCACACTGTTTGCGGCAGTCTTCGCCGTCAGCTTCTCGGCTGCTGTCAGCCGCAATGCAGGCGGCGGCGCGCAGTCCCACTTCGGAGCCAATTACACATGCTTCGACGCCAGCAGTCCATTCTGCCGAACAAGCCGCTGATCCGACCCACGGCGGTAGTCGCCACACGCAAAAACTGCGCAATCCCCTCTGCCGCGTCGTTTGCTTGTTAAAAACAACACTCTATAATGGCGCATGAGCAAACGAATCTCTTCCCCTCTCGACATTTCGTCCCCCTCTCCTTTCGTTCCGCAAACCTTCGACGACCCGGTCAAGGCTGTCGACGTGCTGACGGAACTCTACGAGCGCAACACCACCTTCCTGATCGAAAGCTTCGCCAAGCTCGCCAAAGGCGCGCCGATAACATCGCGCTATCGCGCCTTATATCCGCAGGTCAGCATCGAGACGACCAGTTACGGCCACATCGATACCCGACTGTCCTACGGCCACGTCACCGCGCCCGGAATCTACACGACGACGATCACGCGACCGCAACTTTTCCGGCACTATCTGAAGCAGCAGCTAGGTCTGCTGATGAAAAATCACAACGTGCCCGTCATCGTCTCTGAATCGGCAACGCCAATTCCCCTGCATTTTGCTTTCGGAGAGGGCGCGCACGTCGAGGCATCCGCCGCGGCATTCATGGACATTCCGATGCGCGATCTGTTCGACACACCGGACCTGAACACGACGGACGACGAAATCGCCAACGGCGAATACATTCCGCCGCCGGGCGAACCTTCGCCGCTTGCTGCCTTTACGGCGCAGCGCATCGACTATTCGCTTGCGCGGCTTGCCCACTACACCGCGACCGGCGCCCAGCACTTCCAGAATTTCGTGCTGTTTACGAACTACCAGTTCTACATCGACGAGTTCTGCACTTGGGCACGCAAGCTGATGGCAGAAGGGGGCGATGGCTATACGGCCTTCGTCGAGCCCGGCAACATCATCACGCATGCCGGCTCCAGTCAGCCCGAGACCGACGTTACGCTTGCACGCCTGCCACAGATGCCTGCCTACCACCTGAAAAAGAAGGGGCATGCCGGCATCACCATGATCAACATTGGAGTCGGTCCGTCCAACGCCAAGACGATCACCGACCACGTGGCAGTGCTTCGCCCGCATGCCTGGCTGATGCTCGGCCATTGCGCGGGCCTGCGCAATAGCCAGCGCCTGGGCGATTACGTCCTGGCACATGCCTATATGCGCGAAGACCATGTCCTGGACGACGATCTGCCCGTCTGGGTGCCCATTCCGGCGCTGGCGGAAGTCCAGGTCGCCCTTGAGGGGGCCGTTGCAGAGATCACGGGCTATGAGGGCTTCGAATTGAAGCGCATCATGCGCACTGGCACGGTCGGCACGATCGACAACCGGAACTGGGAATTGCGCGACCAGCGCGGCCCGGTCAAGCGTCTGTCCCAGGCTCGTGCCATTGCGCTCGACATGGAATCGGCGACGATTGCGGCAAACGGCTTCCGCTTCCGCGTGCCCTACGGCACGCTGCTCTGCGTATCCGACAAACCGCTACATGGCGAATTGAAGCTGCCGGGTATGGCGACTGCCTTCTACAGGACGCAGGTCAACCAGCATCTGCAGATCGGTATCCGTGCGATCCAGAAGCTCGCCGCGATGCCGCCGGAAGCGCTGCATTCGCGCAAGCTCAGAAGCTTCTTCGAAACGGCCTTTCAATAGGCCGTTTCGTTACTGGCGTGTGGCGGCAACCGCATTGGTAGCGAGCTGACGCTCATAACGCTCACCGGCAGTATCAAGCACTAGGATAGCAACCGCCAGGAAGGCTGCGGCCGCAGCAAACCGGGTGATCACGGCCCCCGTCGTCGGCAATTCCGCATCGGCCCGATGATGCTGCTTTTTCTGTTGGCGACCTGCGCGGGTGCAGTTCGCCAGCACAATCTCGAAAAGACCCATCGTCGTCACTCCATGTTGCTGACGACACTTGGTCGAAACCAGCCTGCTTGTTTCGACGCAAACTTCCGTAAAAAGATTCTTTCGCATCCTGTCGAAATCGCCCTAGGCTGATCGTCCAATGATTATTGGCAGCCAGGGAGAGCGAACGATGAAATATCTCTGCCAAGTCTGGTTCGAGCCTGCAAAGCTTGAAGCCATGACCGATGAAGAGAAAAGGAATCTCGACAGGGCGTCCCTCACCTACGACGATGATCTGACCGCCAGCGGGCATATGCTTGCCGCGCATGCGCTGCAATCACCGAAGAATGCCGTAACTGTCCGCGTCCGCAACGACGAGATGTCTGTGACTGACGGGCCTTACGCGGAAACGAAAGAGCAGCTCGGCGGCTTCATTCTGATCGATGCGAAAGATCTGAACGATGCCATTCGCGTTGCGGCCGGCATCCCACTCGCAAAATTGGGATCAATCGAGGTTCGGCCGATCTACGATATTCCGGTCCACAATTGAGGGAGACGTTATGAAATATCTCTGCCAGATCTGGTTCGATACCGAGAGGAGCAAGCTCGTACCGCAGGAAGAGTGGAATGCGCTGACGCAAGAATGCATCGTAAGCGACGACCATTGGCGAGACCGCGGCGTCCTGCAAGCCGCGCTTGCCCTACACGCACCCGAAACGGCCGTAACCCTGCGCCTGAAGCAAGGCGTCACGACGGCAACCGACGGCCCCTTCGCCGAAATCAAGGAACACCTCGGCGGCTTCGTGCTGATCGAAGCCGCGGAT
This sequence comes from Rhizobium sp. BK060, assembly GCF_014193145.1. Classification (NCBI taxonomy): domain Bacteria; kingdom Pseudomonadati; phylum Pseudomonadota; class Alphaproteobacteria; order Hyphomicrobiales; family Rhizobiaceae; genus Rhizobium; species Rhizobium sp. BK060. The sequence continues at coordinate 146,091 of NZ_JACHYW010000016.1, read as the reverse complement.
ATGGAGGAAGCCAAGGCGATCGTCTCAACGTTGCCGATACTGAAGTACGCTGCGATTGAGATCCGCCCCGGCTATTCCATCAAAGACGGAAGGTGATGCCATGCGCTATGTTTGCCTGATCTACAATTCGGCTGATATCGACGGTCGCCAGACCGCGGCCGAAACCGAAGCCGTCGTTCGCGCGCATTTCAGCTTTGACGAAGACCTGCGCGATCGCGGTACGCTGGTCCATGCCGATGCTCTGGAAACGCCCGATAAGGCCGTCGTATTGCGGGTGCGTAAGAACGAGATCAGCATGACGGACGGTCCTTATGTCGAGACGAAGGAGCATCTGGCTGGCGTCTATGTTATCGATGCCTCGGATATGGATGAGGCCACAGCAATCGCCGCTGGAATTCCCTGCGCACAAATTGGTGCTGTGGAGGTCCGCCCGGTGAGGATATTGACACTACCGGAGTAGACCTTGGAACGTCTGATCGAGGATATCTACCGATCGCAATCTCGCCGGGTGCTAGCGACGCTCATCCGTCTCCTCGGCGACTTTGACAGGGCCGAAGAAGCCTTGCATGACGCGTTTGCGGCCGCTGCACGCACATGGCCTCGCGATGGTGTTCCGGCAAACCCCTTCGGCTGGCTTGTTTCCGCCGGACGGTTTCGCGCGATCGACCATATCAGGCGCCGGTCCCGTTTCGATATGTCTGTAAAAGATATCGAGGAAAGTCTGTACGGATCTTTCGACGAAACGGAGATCGGCAACATGGATCTGATCGAAGACGACATGCTCCGCCTGATCTTCACGTGCTGCCATCCGGTGATACCGGCTGACGCGCAGATGGCGATGGCGCTCCGCGAGATATGTGGGCTCACGACCGAGGAGATCGCTCACGCGTTTCTCGTCCCCGCCCCCACCGTGGCACAGCGTATCGTGCGGGCAAAGAACAAGATTCGCACGGCTAAAATTCCCTACGAGGTCCCGGAGCGTGGCGAACTGCCCGAGCGGCTCGACCGGGTGCTGCATGTCATCTATCTGGTTTTCAACGAGGGCTACTCCGCTTCGTCCGGCGACGAAGTTGTCCGAGCCGACCTGACCTTGGAAGCCATCCGCCTCACACGGCTGCTGGCGCGTCTCTTACCGCATCCCGATGTCTCTGGATTACTTGCCCTTCTGCTGCTTCAGGATTCGCGTCGCGCCGCCAGGCGAAGCTCGGAGGGAACCCTCATTCTCCTGGTCGATCAGGATCGCAAGCTTTGGGACCGGGAAAAGATTCGTGAGGGTCTCGCACGCCTCGAGGGCGCGATGCGGAATGGCGAGGTTGGCGTCTACACGCTGCAGGCGGCCATCGCCGCAGAGCACGCGCAAGCCGAAACGCCTGAAAAAACAGACTGGCGGCGCATCGTCAACTACTACGATCTCTTGCTATCAGCTCAGTCGTCGCCGATTGCCGAACTCAACAGGGCAGTCGCAGTGGCGATGGTGGAGGGAGCCGAAAGAGGTCTGCAACTCGTTGACGCAATCCTGCAGGCAGGAGCGCTGGAGAGTTACCACCTGGCGCATTCGGCCCGCGCCGATTTTCTAAGGCAACTGGGACGGAGAGCGGATGCGATTGCGGCATACGAGGCAGCCCTGGGGCTATGTCAGCAAGCGCCCGAGCGGGCATTCCTGAAGAAGCGAATCTCAGAGCTTTCGGTTGCGACCGAGCGGCAGTGATATTGCCGTCCCTGTCAGGGCCGAAACGATGATCAGCAGATGTGCATTGATGCTTGCCTGTGCCAAGGCAGCGAGCGCCGTCTTTTCACTGGACGCACCAAGGGCGACGGCACCGGCGGTTATCCCAGCAGGATAGGTGCCGACACCACCGGGCGCATGCACCGGAAGCACCGACGAAAGCTCGCCGCCAAGCGCGCCGCCGAAGCTTGCGGCCATCGGCAAAACACCCATGAGATTGAGGGCCCAAGCAAGTACCAACACCTTGACGAGCCAGTTGACAACGGTCATCACCCAGGCGCGCGTGAAAGCCGCGGCATCGACCGGGAGCCCCCTCTCGATTTCGACCACGAGCTTCTGCGCCTTCGCCGGCAGAATCCTGCTCGCAAACCGCAACAAAGGTTGCCTGAGTGCAAAAGCGGCCACTGGAAGCGCCAGGAGGGCGGTCCAAACAAGCCATGCAATGATCTGGTGCGGTGATGCGATTGCAAAGCCTATGCCGGCGGCAGCCAGCAAGGCGTGCAGGTCAAGCAAACGCATCACGAAAAGCGCAGACGTGCCCCGCGCCAGCGGGATACCGAACTCGGTGCGCATCAAGACCGGAAAGCTGGTTTCTCCGGTTCGAAACGGCAGCATGATGTTCAGGAGGTTGTGGATCTGCGTAACGCGGAAGAGTATTTTGAAGCGCCCGGCCGTCTCACGCGGGAAGTAGTCATAGATGCGCCAGGTCCTGAGGAAGTAGGTGCTGGTAAGCAAAGTCAGGGCGCTGACAACCGAGATTGTACCCACTTCAGCCCATTGTCCGAGAATGACCGACCAACCCCAGAACCACTGGATGAAAAGCGCATAAGCGGCCACAATTGCGATCGTCAGCAGCGTCATTCGATTGCGGATAAACCAGGATTGTCGGCTGGCAACAACCGGAAACTTCATATAGTAGGCTTTCCTGACTATTGCGGCTGAAGCCGCCTGCGCCCGTGCGCCTTGTAGGAGAAATCAAACGTGCAGACAACGGTAGACTCGCGTCAAGGCCTCGTGGAAGCGATGCGGCCGGTCGAATTGTCGCTGGTTGTGCCTGTCTTTAACGAGGAAGAGAGCGTCGGCCCACTTATCGATCGCATCTGCTTGGCCATGACAGGTTATCCTGATCCCTGGGAACTGATCCTGATTGACGACGGCAGCACGGATGCGACACTAGCAAATGCGCGCAAGAATATCGGCCGCGAGGGCCTTGTCCTGCGGATTGTCGAGCTGCAGCGCAACTTCGGCCAGACTGCCGCAATGCAGGCCGGTATCGACGCCGCGACAGGGCGGTTGATCGCCACCATGGACGGCGACCTGCAGAACGATCCGAAGGACATTCCGTCCATGGTGGCTGAACTCGAGCGCCGCCAACTGGATCTTCTCGTCGGCTGGCGCAGGAACCGGCAGGACGGCCTGCTGCTGCGCAAGATCCCGTCATGGTGCGCCAACTACCTGATCGGGCGCATTACCGGTGTGAAACTGCACGACTATGGCTGCAGCCTGAAAATCTACCGTGCCTCGATCATCAAGCAAGTGAAGCTGATGGGCGAAATGCACCGCTTCATCCCCGCCTGGGTTGCCGGCGTCGTGCCGAGCTCGCGCATCGGTGAGATGGTCGTGACCCACCATGCCCGTCAGCACGGGCAGTCCAAGTACGGCATCTCGCGCACCTTCCGCGTTATCCTCGACCTGCTCTCTGTCATGTTCTTCATGCGCTACAAGGCACGGCCGGGCCACTTCTTCGGCTCGCTGGGCCTCGGCCTCGGTGCGATCTCCGCGCTGATTATGCTGTATCTGTTCATCGACAAATTCATCCTGGGCAACGATATCGGCACCCGCCCGATGCTGATGGTCGGCGTCGTCTTCATGCTTTCGTCGGTCCAACTGATCACGACAGGTATTCTCGCAGAGATGATCGCCCGCACCTACTATCGCGACGACACCTCACCGAACTACATCGTCCGCCAAGTCTTCGATGGAAGCGAGAATGCGTAATCTGCTGGCTCGGAAGCCGGATACCATTGTCCTTCTGCTGGCGGCATATTTCGTTGTCAGCTTCATCGTCCGTCTGCTGGTGCCAAACGGCCTGCGAGTAGATGAATCCCAGCAGGCGTTCTTCTCGCAGTGGCTCGTTGCCGGCTACGACACTCAGCCGCCGCTCTATAATTGGTTCCAGGCCATGGTCGTGTCCGTCCTCGGACTGTCGATCGCAACGATTGCCGCAGCCAAGAACCTGGTCCTGTTTTTTCTTTTCCTGAGCTACTACAAGCTCGCAAAACTCGTACTCGATGACCGGTTGTTCGCCGCCATCGCGACGCTTTCGCTGTTCGTGATTCCGCAGGTTTTCTGGCAGGCACAAAGGGACCTGACCCATACGGTCGCCCAGATGCTGATGATCAACCTGCTTCTCTACAGCATCGTCAAAACGCTGAAGGCGCCGTCGCTGCTCTCCTACGTGATGATCGGCGTGACGCTTGGCCTCGGCATGCTGACGAAGTACAACTTCACCCTCGTTGTTACCGCCGCACTGGTTGCGGTGTTCCTGCATCCGGACGGACTGAAGCGGCTGTTCGACAGGCGTTTTCTGTTGTCGCTGGCTATTGCGGTCCTCATCTTCCTACCGCATGGCCTTTGGCTGCTCGACAATCTAGGCTTGGCCGCAACTCGCACATTAAATACCATGGCGCAAGAAGCGCCCACCGGCACACTCGCTAAGCTGATCAAGGGGCCGACAGAGTTCTTCGGGCAGGTCCTCGTGATCATGGCGCCGCTCGTTGCGGTATATGCGATCATCTTCGGCAAGAAATTTCTCCGCAATTTGCGACCGACGACCGTTTGGGCTCACTTTTTCGACACCATCTTCCTGGTGATTGGGCTGCAGGTTCTGTTGCTGGTTTTCGCCATCGGCATAACGTCCATGCGTGACCGGTGGGTGCTGCCCCTCCTATTCCTGATGCCGATCGCATTTTGCCTGAAGATGCAGGCGCGCGGGATTCGAGCCGAGGATTTCGCGAAGCGCTTCTTTGTCGTGCCGCTTGCAGTGATGATCGTGGTGCCGTCGCTGGTTTTCGTGCGCGCGAATGTACCGACGCTTTTCGGTCGACCGGAGGCCTACAATGCGCCCTACGAGGAGTTCGTCAGCAGGATTCTTGCCGAGGAAGGCAAGCGCCCCGGGCTCGTGCTAACCGATGGCTGGGCCGCATCCGGCAACCTGCGTCTGCAACTACCCGACGTCCCAACGCTATGCACGTTTTTCGGCAATCTGGAAGTCGACCATGAGTGGACGGCCGAGAAACCAATCCTAGCCGTCTGGCTCACCTCCAAGGAGGGGACGGCTTTGCAGCCGGAATTGGATGCATGGGTACAGAGAAATCTCGGCTCGCAATATTCGGCTGTGGCGGTGAAGCACATGAGTGTCGGCTATGTTTACGGACGACCGGAAGACCAGCGCCTCTTCGGCTACGCTTGGATCTATCCACGCTGACTGTAGCACCTACCTTCTCAGTTCCTGCCATGCGGCATCAAGCGCGATCTTCGTAATACGCGCCATCTCATCCACCTCCTCGTACCTAATAACGAGAGGCGGTGAAGCCAGCATCCGGTCTCCCGTGGCGCGCAGAACAAGTCCGTTCGCGAGAGCATGATTGCGCACGAGCGCGCCGACCGCATCCGGCTTTTCGAAGCGCATGCGGCTTGCCTTGTCAGCAGTCAATTGAAGCGCGCCCATGAGGCCGACGCTCACGGCCTCGCCAACGAGATCGTGCTCACCAAGAGCGCCCCAGACCGTGCCAAAGTACGGACCGATGTCGTCACGAACGCGTTCGACGAGCCTTTCGTCCTCGATGATGCGGAGATTTTCGAGCGCTGCGGCGGCGCAGACGGGGTGACCGGAGTAGGTGAAGCCATGGTTGAAGTCCCCGACCTCGTTGATCAGAACGTCAGCGATTCGGTCGCTGACGAGCACGCCACCGATCGGGAGATAACCCGAGGAAAGTCCCTTGGCGATCGGTGCCAAGTCAGGTTCGACGCCGAAATACTGATGGCCGAACCATTCCCCTAGACGGCCGAAGCCGCAAATCACCTCATCGCAGACCAGGAGGATGTTGCGCGACTTGCAAATGCGGGCGATCTCCGGCCAGTAGGTTTCGGGCGGGATGATGACACCTGCGGCACCCTGAATCGGCTCAGCCACGAACGCCGCGACATTCTCTTCGCCGAGTTCGTCGATCTTCGCCTCCAGCTCACGTGCCACCTTCAGGCCGAACTCGGCCTGAGACAGCTCGCCGCCCTCGCCGTACCAGTAAGGTTGTCCGATGTGCGCAATTCCCGGTATCGGCAGGTCGCCCTGCTCATGCATATACTTCATACCACCGAGGCTGGCGCCGGCAACCGTAGAGCCGTGGTAACCGTTCTTCCGGGCGATCACGATCTTCTTCGAAGGCTTGCCGACCGCGCTCCAATAGACGCGTGCCATACGAAACCATGTGTCGTTCGCCTCGGAGCCTGAGCCGGTGAAAAAGACATGGTTGAAGTCAGGCCCGGCGCGGGATGTGACCTTCTCGGCCAGCAGTGTGGTTGGTGTCGTCGTCGTGCCGAAGAAGGTGTTGTAATAGGGCAGCTCATTCATCTGCCGGGCAACGGCGTCGGTGATCTCCCTGCGCCCGTAGCCAACGTTGACGCACCACAGTCCTGCAAAGCCATCCAGATAGCGTTTGCCTTGGCCGTCCCAGATATTAACTCCCTCGCCGCGCTGAATGATGCGCGTGCCGTCAGCATTCAGCTTTCCCATGTCGGAGAACGGATGCAGGTGATGTGCCGCGTCGATAGCGGCGAGATTGGAGCGCGCGTAAGTATCGGACATGATTTGCAAAACACCTTCGGAGATTGAAAGCCTCTTCCCAATAGGCTACGACCTTGGCCTTCTCCGCGGGGATTTTCAAGATCATGGCAGACGACAAGATTCATGGCACGACAGTGGGTGGCGACCCGCGCATCGAGCTCCTGCTCGTTGGCATGAATGGTGACCTGCGCGGGAAGCAGATTCCGCTCGATACCCAGAAGAAGATCTGGGACGGCGAAGTGCGTCTGCCGTCGTCGACGCAGTCGCTCGATATCTGGGGCGACGACAACGACGACATTACCGGCCTCTCGCTTTCCGTAGGCGATCCGGATGGCAATTGCATTCCGGACGAGCGCAGCTTGGCTCCGATGCCATGGGCGCCCGAGGGTTCGATGCAGGTGCTTGCAACCATGCACGAGTTCGACGGCACGCCGAGCTTCATGGATCCCCGCGCTATCCTTGCATCCGTGCTGAAGCGATATGAAGCGCGCGGTCTGACGCCAGTCGTCGCGACCGAACTCGAATTCTACGTCGTCGAACCGGATTGGCGCGAGACCGGCCGGCCTTCGCCGCCTCTCAATCTCACTTATCGCGGCGAGCCGAACGGCTTCCAGCTCTACGACATGAGCGCCGTCGATGCGCTCGACGACTATCTGCAAACCGTACGCTCCTATGCCAAGGCGCAAGGGTTGCCGGCGGATGCGACAACGGCGGAATTCGGCCCCGGACAGTTCGAGATCAATTTGCTGCATCGCCCCGACGCCCTCGCCGCCGCCGACGACTGCATCTGTCTGAAGCGTATTGTGGAACAGGCTGCGCGCAGGCACGGGCTAAAGTCGACCTGCATGGCCAAGCCCTACTCCGATCATGCCGGTTCGGGCCTTCACGTACACGCCAGCGTCATCGACAAGGATGGAAACAATATTCTCGATGCAAAAGGCGACGAACCGCGAAAGCTGAAATCCGTCTGCGCCGGCCTGCTTCAAACCATGCGGGATGCGCAACTCGTCTTCGCACCGTTCGCCAACTCCTATCGTCGCTTCCAGCCCGGCTCGTTCGCCCCAGTCGACCTGACCTGGGGCTACGGTCACCGTGGCACGGCGGTCCGCATACCCGATCTGAATGGCCCGGCCGCTCGCATTGAACACCGCGTGGCCGGAGCCGACGCAAACCCCTATCTGCTGCTTGCTGCCATTCTCGGCGGCATGCTGCTTGGCATCGATTCCGAGCTCGATCCCGGCGAGGAGACGACGCCGTCGCACACGCCTGCGCATACGACGCAACTGACCCACGACTTCCTGACAGCCATCGAAACTTTCAGGGCGTCGCCGTTCATCGCCGACATATTCGGGGATCGCTACCAAAAGCTCTACGGAGACACCAAGCGTAAGGAGGCTATCACCTACCTGCGCACGGTCTCCGACTTCGACTATCGCACCTACCTACCGCGCCTGTAGTTGACGTCTTTCAATGCTTGACGATCATCGGACCTGTAAGTGCGGCGATCAGGCTGCCGCGCGTCAAGTACCCGGTCTAAAAATCCCGCAACATGGAGTTGCTAGGGAGCGACTTCGCGCCGCTCGGCTTCGTTAATCTGCGCAGCAAGTCCTTGCTGGACCAAGACCTTGAGTTCGCCGGGATGCAATCTCAACGCAACGTCCCGCTCCAGAGGACGCAACTCGCCATCCATCACGCAATTCGCCTTTGAATGCAGCTTTGGAAAGTGCAAATGCACTTGTGCCGGATGCATTATCATGACGTCCGCATTCTCCTTCACCTTGCCTCTCAAGAGGTCGACCGCCAGGCGTGCGACCCCGAGCGGTTTCAGCGGCTTAGCGGTATAGAAGCCTAGTTCGCCGCTGGTCAGGCTGTCTGCATAAAGCAAGGCATTCTGGCCGAAAGGGTTGTTCGAAACCGAGACCGCGGAAACGCGGCGGCGCTCGTAAACGCCCGCGGCTTCAAAGTCGACCTCGAATTCGGGCGGATTGAGCACGACACCGAAGGCGGCACGCGCGCTTGCTCCCAGCTTTCCGAGACGCGAGCGGTATGTGTAGGAATTTCGATAGCGCACCATGCGCGCATGGAGCCCGGCTGAGAATTGATGAATGAACGGTCGCCCGTTGGCGCTGGCAATATCAACCTGGTCGACTTCGCCAAAGGCGAGTGTCTCAAGCGCCAGCCAGATATCGAGGGGAACGCGCAAGGAACGGGCGAAAAGGTTCATCGTTCCGGCAGGCACCACGCCGAGTGCCACACCGTTCTTCCAAGCAATGGACGCCGCCGCCGAGATGGTGCCGTCTCCGCCGCCGGCGACGATGCCGTCGATGTCGTCGCGGCGAGCTGCACGCTCCATGGCCGGCACGACCTCCTTGCCGGAAAAGACGATCGCATCGAAATCATGGCCGGCCTCTCTGAAGACCGTTTCGGCCCGGCTTTCATAGGCCTCCATATCGGTGGTCCTGAACGTCCCGCCATCTCGATTGAAAAAGCCGATAAGTTTCATAGAGTTCCTGTAATCCGCGGCGAGAGGCGACGGCCTATCCCGCGCTGCTAAGAGATGGTTCTTGCACCAGCGATTTCAAGCTGAAGCGCGCTCCGCCGACTTCAGGAGCGGGAACTGCCAAATTTGCAAGGGACGTATGCATATCGGGGAACGCTGCACTGCAGAAAACGCACTCGACGCCGCGCAGCCATCCGTCGATAGATAAGACAATGGAGGATACCTCCATTTCCCTTCATCTCCGGCTTACCGGTCATGGCTGCGCACGCGCCCTCGTCCCGTACGTCACGCATCGAATGCCAAGGAGTGCCTCTTGAGTCAGGTCGCCGTAAACGATTCCATTGAGACGAGCTCTGTGGTCGAAGCGCCATCGCCGATGGCGATCGCACTCGTGCAGGTGGCGCTTGCCTGCGGTGGCTTTGGCATCGGCACCGGCGAATTCGCGATCATGGGCCTGCTACCTAACGTGGCCGACACGTTTTCTGTGACGACGCCGCAGGCAGGCTACGTGATCAGCGCCTATGCACTCGGTGTCGTTGTCGGCGCTCCGATCATCGCGGTGCTTGCTGCGAAAATGGCGCGCCGCTCGCTGCTCCTGCTCGTCATGGGCATCTTTGCAATCGGCAACATCTTGAGCGCGATGGCCCCCACCTTCGAGAGCTTCACGGTGATGCGCTTCATAACGGGCCTGCCGCATGGTGCCTACTTCGGCGTCGCCGCGATCGTCGCTGCATCCATGGTGCCAACGCACAAACGCGCCCGCGCTGTCGGCCGCGTCATGCTCGGGCTGACGGTTGCGACCCTGCTCGGGACGCCGCTCGCCACCGTGTTCGGGCAGTCGCTCAACTGGCGCCTTGCCTTCACGATTGTCGGCATCGTCGGCCTTCTGACGGTTGCTCTGATCTGGCACTACGTGCCGCGCGACCGTGTTGCCGAGGGTGCAAGCTTCAAGCGGGAACTCGGGGCCTTCAAGCGTCCGCAGGTCCTGTTGACGCTCGCCACGGCATCCGTCGGCTTCGGTGGGATGTTTGCCATGTTCAGCTACATCGCGCCGACCACAACGCAGGTCACGATGCTGCCGGAGAGCATGGTCGCCGTGATGCTGATCATCTTCGGCATCGGCATGAATGTCGGCAACGTCGTCGGCTCCTGGCTCGCCGACAAGTCGCTGATGGGAACGATCGGCGGCAGCCTAGTGTTCAACATCGTCGTGCTGACGCTGTTCTCCCTGACGGCGGCCAATCCCTTCATGCTGGCGCTTTGCGTATTCTGCATCGGGTGCGGCTTTGCCGCCGGTCCCGCCGTCCAAACCCGGCTCATGGATGTCGCCGCGGATGCGCAGACGCTTGCTGCGGCTTCGCACCACTCCGCGTTCAACATCGCGAATGCGCTGGGGGCTTGGCTTGGTGGACTGGTCATTGCACAGGGTTACGGCTTTGCCGCCACTGGCTACGTCGGCGCGATCCTGTCGTTTATCGGTGTCTTTGTGTTCGCCGCGTCTCTAAGCCTCGACCGCCGCGGCCGGGGCGCCTGACACAGCCGAAACGTCGCGAAGGTAGCGGCCTTCCGGCAGGCAGAAGACATTTTCTTCACCCCAGGCGGCAAGCGCCTTGATGACCGGATTCAGCGTTTCGCCGAGCGGCGTCAGCGCATAGTCAACACGTGGGGGCACGACGGGAAAAACCGTGCGCGAGACAAGGCCGGATTCCTCAAGCTCGCGCAGCTGCTTCGTCATCATCCGCTGGGTTACCGAGGGCAGCTTGCGACGCAGTTCGTTGAACCGCAACGTCCCGCCCATCAGATGAAACAGAATCACGCCCTTCCATTTGCCGTCCAGAAAACTCAATGTCGCTTCGACGGGGCAACCTGGAAAGTTGCGGGTCAGCTTGGCGCGGGGAAGCGACATTTGACGGTATCCTTTTTGGTACTACGTACAGAATTTGTGCATTCTTGTGCTTATCGAGCATAGGACGCATCTAGCCTCTGTGCAACGAACACAGGAGTTTCCCATGCGCGCCGTCGCCTACAAGGTCCCCCAGCCCATCTCCGCCGAAACGTCGTTGATCGACATCGACCTGCCGATTCCGGTAGCGAAAGGCCACGACTTGTTGGTCGAGGTCAAGGCGGTGTCGGTCAATCCGGTCGACGTGAAGGTGCGCGCAAGCGTTGCGCCGGCGGCGGACGAACTCAAGGTGCTCGGATGGGATGCCGCGGGCGTCGTCAAGTCCGTCGGCCCGGAGGTCACGCTGTTCAAAGCCGGTGATGAAGTCTTCTACTCCGGCGTCATCAACCGCCCCGGCTCGAATGCCGAATTCCACCTGGTCGACGCGCGGATTGTTGGACGCAAACCGAAGACGCTCGACTTCGCCTCTGCTGCGGCCCTGCCTCTGACGTCGATCACGGCTTACGAGGCGCTTTTCGACCGGCTGAGAGTACAAGATCCGGTTCTGGGGGCGGCACCGGCAATCCTCATCATCGGCGGCGCTGGAGGCGTCGGATCGATCGCGATCCAGATCGCACGTGCGCTGACTGACCTGACGGTCATCGCAACGGCATCCCGGCCCGAAACCAGCGAATGGATCAAACAGCACGGCGCCCATCATGTCGTCGACCATTCGCAGCCTATTGCAGCACAGGTGGCGGCACTTGGCCTCGGCGCCCCCGGCTTTGTCTTCTCGACGACCAATACCGACCAGCACATCAAGGAGATCGTCGAGGTCATCGCGCCGCAGGGCCGCTTCGCGCTGATCGACGATCCGAAGACGCTCGACATCGTGCCGTTCAAGCGGAAGGCCGCGTCCATCCATTGGGAGCTGATGTTCACGCGGCCGCTGTTCGGCACGCCAGATATGATCGAACAGCACAAGCTGCTCAACAAGGTTGCCGAACTTGTCGATGCCGGCAAGATCCGCACGACGCTTAGCGAGACGCTTGGCCCGATCAACGCTGCCAATCTGAAGAAAGTGCACGCTATGATCGAAAGCGGTCGGACGAAAGGAAAGCTGGTCCTGGAGGGCTTCTAACGCCTCCCGTAGTTCAAACAAAAGCTGCTCGAACGAAGTGCCGCGCCAGCAGGTGCGGCATTCTGGCACGAAGCGCCTCAAGCGCTTGACTCTTCTGCCAATTGAGACCACCTACAGCATTACGCGGATTGCAACCGTTTTCCGCGGATATCAACGGAGCCATCATCACGATGCCAAGCGACAGTAGCAGTCGATTGCCTTTGCCGTACGCGGCCCTCGTGCGCTGACCGACTCCTGTCGGGCTCGCCCGTCGGACGCTACGGCGGATCGACGGAAAGGCGAGCCTATGAACATCAATCGCTTCCCACTGCGGGCGGGCCATGCCGCTCGTTTGTTCAGCAACGACCACCTCGGCGCCATTACCACGGCCGAGCGCGTCGAACGGCTGAACGCACTTGAAATCCCCGAAGCCGCAGCAATCCTGGTTACGCTGCCGCAGCAGAAGGCTGTCCGTATTCTCGGCCGCCCTGAGCTGCACAATGCCGCCGCGATCATCGCTGAAATGCCGGTCGAGCTAGGCGCTCGCCTTCTGAACGCCACGGCGAACGACCGCGTTGCGGACCTCTTTCAGGAAATGAACGAGGAGGCCCGCGCGCATCTTTTCTCGCGGCTTGACCGTACGACATGCCTCGCCGTCCAACATCTGATGGGCTACCCGCCCCGCACGGCCGGTAGCATCATGACGACGGAGTTCGTCAGCGTGCCCGACACCTGGACCGTCGAGCAGACGCTGGAGCATGTGCGCAAGGTCGAGCGTTCGCGCGAAACGGTCTACGCCATCTACGTCCTGGATGCGGTGAGCCACGTTCTGACGAGCGTCGTTACACTGCGCCGTCTAATCACCGGCGATCCCGGCGAACCTGTTTTGACCGTTGCGCAGAAGGAAGGGGTTGTTCGTGCCGATCCGCTGATGACGCAGGAAGATGTCGCCCGGCTGATCCGCAAGCACAATCTGCTGGCCCTGCCTGTCGTCAGCGAAGACGGAGACATGCTCGGTATCGTCACGGTCGACGACGTGATCGACACGATGATCGCCGACCAGACCGAGGACGCCCACAAGTTCGGCGGTATGGAAGCGCTCGGCAAGCCGTATATGAAGATCGGCTTTGCCGGCATGATCCGCAAGCGCGCAGGCTGGCTCTGCGCCCTCTTCCTCGGCGAAATGCTGACGGCAAGCGCCATGCAGCATTTCGAAGGCGAACTGGAAAAGGCGATCGTACTGACATTGTTCGTGCCGCTGATCATGAGCTCGGGCGGCAATAGCGGTTCGCAGGCAACGTCGCTGATCATCCGGGCGCTGGCGCTCGGCGAACTCAAGCTCTCCGATTGGTGGCGCGTGCTGCTGCGCGAACTGCCGACGGGCATCGTGCTGGGCTCGATCCTCGGCCTCGTCGGCTTCGCCCGCATCGCGCTCTGGCAGAATGTTGGCCTCTTTGACTATGGTGAGCACTGGGTCCTGGTCGGTTTCACGATCTTTACCGCGCTGATCGGCATCGTGACCTTTGGTTCGATCTCCGGCTCAATGCTACCTTTCATCTTGCAGAAGCTGCGGCTCGATCCGGCCAGTGCTTCCGCTCCGTTTGTCGCAACTCTTGTCGACGTGAGTGGACTGGTGATCTACTTCTCGGTCGCGGTGCTGATCCTCAGCGGCACCCTGCTCTGAACATGCTAACGGGGCCCAATGGGTCCCGTTTTCATTTCGGCTCTGGCAACTTCAATGCCCCATGGGTCTTCATGCTGCGAATGGCGAAGTTCGAGCGGATGTCGCTGACATTCGGCAACGTCAGCAGCGTGTCCGTCAGCAGCCGCTCGTAGGCAGCGAGATCCTCAACCACCACCTCCGCCAAGAAGTCAGCTGTTCCCGATATCAGAAAACATGACACGACTTCCGGAATGGCGAGCAAGGCCGCCTCCTGGGCCTGTGCGTTCTCGCGGCTGTGATGCGCGACCTTCAGTTCGACAAAAACAGTCAAGCCGAGACCGACTTCCTTGCGGTCGATGTCAGCGCGGTAGCCACGGATGACGCCGGTCTTCTCGAGATTGCGGATTCGACGCAAGCACGGCGATGGCGACAGATTGACCTTCTCGGCAATCTCCACGTTGGTCGCCCGTGCATCCTCCTGCAAGCACTGCAGTATCGCCAGATCGAATTTATCAAGACTTGGCATGATTGATAACGCCTTCCGCAGATTTTGGCAGATAATTGCTTATTGTATTATTTTGACGGCACAGATAGCAAGGACATGCCTCAGCGTTCCGACCTATTCTCTTCTCAACCGGACAGTCTGCGGACGGCCATAAGAGGAGAGATCAGATGAGTGCCCTTGCCTTCACGAACAACGAAAAATCCACGTCGATACCCATGGGCTATGCCGGTGCCGTCGTCACGGTCCTGATCTGGGCGACGTGGATCCTGGCAACCCGTCACAGCGCCGCGACACAGCTGGGAACGATCGATATCGGGCTGATCCGCTACGGCGTTCCGGCACTCATTCTGGCGCCCGTCTGGCTGAGAACCGGACTGCTGCCGAGAGGCGTGCCGCTCGGCCTGCTGGCCACGATGTTCGCCGGTGCGGGCGCCATCTTCTTCCAGTTGACCACGTCGGCAATCCATTCGACCCCGGCATCTGCGGCTGGCATCCTCCTTGGCGGCTCTATGCCACTCGCAACTGCCCTCATTGGAGTCGCCATCTTTCGGGAACGACCGGACTCCATGCGTGTGCTCGGCCTGGCCGCGATTGTCGCGGGTGTGGCCATCCTGCTTATTCGCAGCCTCGCGGGGGCGGCTCTTCCCTGGAGCAGCTTCGTCCTGCTGCCGATGGGAGCAATCCTCTGGGCAAGCTACACGCACGCATTTCGCCGCTCCGGCCTGACGGCCGTACAGGCCAGCGCGCTCATCGCCATCTGGTCTTTCCTGGTCCATGTCGGCCTTGCTGTCGTCTTCGGCACGTCGATTACCAGCGCACCGTTTGCCGAAATAGGCCTGCAGGTCTTGAGCCAAGGCGTTCTTTCCGGCCTTGTTGCGACGGTCGCCTATGGTCTTGCCGTTCATGCTCTGGGCGGCACGCAGGCAGCAGCCTTCACGGCGATCACGCCGGTGCTGGCGACGATCGGCGGCGCAATGCTGCTTGGAGAGGAGATCGGCATCGCAGAGATTGCCGCTGCCGTGATCACCGGGCTCGGTGTGGCATTCTCGACCGGTATCGCCTCGCGGCGATAGCTCAACACATATCATTGGGTCGGCGCTCATTCCGCCGGCCTATTTCCTTTTTCCGCGGCGCCTCGATTGACTCTTCAAAGGGCAAGGACCATCGCGACCCGCCGTTCCGGGTCCATCCCAACCTCAATTTCCTGATCCAGCTTTTTCTGCAGGAACTGCGGTACGGCCTCCGCCCTCGGCAACACAAAGCCGAGGGTCATAGAAGGGCGCATTAAACGGAACGTTGCGCTCGGTTGTCAGCGTCAGCGCCCTAAGCCGACATGCGCGGGCCATCTCGATCGCAGCCGACATCAAACGCCGCCCGACGCCCCTGCGCTGCCAATCCCGGCAAACGTCCAGTTCGATCACATAGAGCGTGCCTGCGATCTCCTCCGCCGCGAGAAAGCCAACCGGCCAATCATCGTCATCGGCGGCAACAAGCAGCAGGCCCGCGTCGAGCGATTCCCGCAGAATATCTTGCGGAAGCGCGTGTGGTTCCCTGACGACGCCGAGCGCCTCCGCCAGTGTCGCGAAGGCGTCGATTTCGATCTCGGTCAGGCGCGGCAATTCATCGAGACGCGCCTGCCGTATGATGCAGGCGTCGCTCATGCCTGCACCCTACATATTCGGATAGACGGGCCCCTCACCGCCCTGCGGCGGAACCCAGTTGATGTTCTGGTTGGGGTCCTTGATGTCGCAGGTCTTGCAGTGGACACAGTTCTGGGCGTTGATGACAAAGGTCTCCTTGCCATCCTTCTTAACCCATTCGTAGACGCCCGCCGGACAGTAGCGGGTCGAGGGGCCGGCATAGACGTCATGCTCGGACGATATCTGTAGCTCCATGTCCTTGACCTGCAGGTGCACCGGCTGGTCTTCCTCGTGGTTTGTGTTTGACAGGAACACCGAGGAGAGACGGTCGAAAGTGAGAACGCCATCGGGCTTCGGATAGGCGATCGGCTTATGCTTGGAAGCAGGCTCCAGCGACGCCGCATCCGTCTTGCCATGCTTCAGCGTGCCGAAGAGCGAAATCCCGAAGAGCTGGTTGGTCCACATGTCGAGGCCGCCAAGCGCCACACCGATCGCCGTGCCGAACTTCGACCACAGCGGCTTGACGTTGCGCACCTTCTTCAGATCCTTGCCGATGTCGCTCGAACGCCAGTCGTTCTCGATCTCGACCACCTCGTCATTGGCGCGACCAGCGGCGATCGCGGCAGCGATGCGGTCCGCCGCCAGCATGCCCGACAGCACCGCATTGTGGCTGCCCTTGATGCGCGGCACGTTGACGAAGCCCGCCGAACAGCCGATCAGCGCGCCGCCGGGGAAGGACAGCTTCGGCACCGACTGCCAGCCGCCCTCGGTGATCGCGCGCGCACCGTAGGACAGCCGCTTGCCGCCCTCGAATGTCGTGCGGATCGCCGGATGCGTCTTGAAGCGCTGGAATTCTTCGAACGGATAAAGGTAAGGGTTCTTGTAGTTCAGGTGGACGACGAAGCCGACGGCAACGAGGTTGTCTTCCAGGTGATAGAGGAAGGAGCCGCCGCCGGTCTTCATACCGAGCGGCCAGCCGAAGGAGTGCTGCACCAGACCTTGGCGGTGGTGCTCCGGCTTGACCTGCCAGAGTTCCTTGATGCCGATGCCGAATTTCTGGGGCTCCCGATCCTTGGAGAGATCGAATTTGGCGATCAGTTGCTTGGCGAGCGAGCCGCGCACGCCTTCGCCAATCAGCACGTACTTGCCGAGCAGCGCCATGCCACGGGTGTAATTCGGGCCGGGCTCGCCGGTCTTCTCGATGCCCATGTCTCCGGTGGCCACACCGATGACCGCACCCTCGTCATTGTAAAGCACTTCGGTTGCGGCAAAGCCCGGATAGATCTCGACGCCGAGGGCTTCGGCGTGGGTGGCCAGCCAGCGACAGACGAGCCCAAGCGATACGATGTAATTGCCGTGATTGCTCATCAGCGGCGGCATCAGGTTATTCGGCAGGCGCACTGAGCCTGCCGGACCAAGCACCAGGAAGTGGTCGTCCTTCACCTCCGTCTTGAACGGATGGTCTGCTTCCTCACGCCAACCGGGCAGCAGACGGTCGATGCCGATCGGATCGACGACGGCACCCGACAGGATATGCGCTCCGACTTCGGCGCCCTTCTCCAGAACGACCACCGAGAGATCCGGATTGACCTGCTTCAGCCGGATCGCGGCGGAAAGCCCCGCAGGACCGCCACCGACGATCACCACGTCAAATTCCATGCTCTCGCGCTCGGGCAGTTCAGTCGTATCGGTCATGCATCCATCTCCGCTTGGCCGACATTGCGGCCATATTCCCCGTGATGGGGTTATCTCTTGTCAAAACGAAGGGCTATTGTCGAGCCGGGAAACGACAGCGAATCCCCCAATTCGCGCAACAGTATTTCTAGCGCCAGATAAATATATGCACCTTACGTAAACGTCAAACGATAAACAAGTGGCGAGCGCCGCTTTCGTCGCCACTCTACTCGCCGTATAGAGAGACGGACGACAGGAGGAATTCGACATGGATCTCGGCATCAAAGGCAAGCGCGCACTCATTCTAGCGTCGTCGCGCGGATTGGGTCATGGTATCGCCGCGGCTTTGGCGCGCGAGGGGGCGAATGTGCTCCTTTGTGGGCGGAGCGGCGAAACACTGGAGGCAAATTGCCGCGCCATCAACGCCGAAGGAATTGGCAAGGCCGATTGGATCTGGGCCGATCTCTCCGACGAGAATTTCGTGGAGACCGTAACCGCCGCCGTAGGCGACAAGCTTGGCGGCGTCGATATCCTAGTCAACAACACCGGCGGCCCGACGCCGGGAACGACGCAGGACATGACGACCGAAAAACTGGAAACCTATTTCTTTTCGATGGTGCTGCGGGTGATTGCGCTCACCAATGCACTGCTGCCACCTATGAAGGAACAAGGTTGGGGGCGTATTCTCACCGTCGCATCATCGGGCGTCATCGAACCTATCGCCAACCTCGCGCTTTCGAACACGCTGCGCCCTGCCCTCGCCGGTTGGAGCAAGACGCTGGCAACAGAGATCGGACGCTTTGGAATCACGTCGAACCTTCTGCTTCCCGGAAGCATCCTGACCGGTCGCCTCGACGACCTCGATGGCGCCGCGGCCAAAAGGACAGGCAAAAGCCTCGATGAAATCCGTTCGGCAAAGGAAGCTGCTATTCCCGTCGGTCGCTACGGAACGATCGACGAGTTTGCGGCAGCCGCCGCCTTTCTTTGCAGCCAGCGCGCGAGTTACATCACCGGCAGTCTTGTGCGCTGCGATGGCGGCGCTGCCCGTTCCGTCTGATTGAAAAGGGGAAACTGCGAGAATGTTTGCGATTGAACCTTCGCAATGCCTATAAAGGGTCACATCAGCACATTCTTTCATTACAGAAATTTAAGCTATTATAACCACTTAGTGATGGCCGCTTGGCTAATTGTGTCTTTTTTGCGCCGTAATAAGCGTGGTTCAATAGAGCCTGGATTTACGCGCAATTTGCCCCCAACCCGGTCTCGCTCATGAAGAAATTTTTGGTCACGGTCTGCATCATCGCTGCTGCCAGCATTGGCGCATGGCAATATAGGGAACGCATCCCTTATCTTTCTCAATTTTTACCGAAGACGCCGCAACAGGCCGATGCGGTCGACGGTGGCCTCCAAACGGCCGGCGATGCCTCCCAGAGATCCAGTGATCAAAAGGGCGGCGGCAAGGGCCGCAACCGCAACGGCGGGCCAACGCTGGTAAAGACGGTCGCGGTGGTGAAGACCATCCTGCCGCGAGATGTGACGGCCTCCGGCTGGGCTGATGCGGACGACACCACGACGATCGCGGCCCAGGAACAGGGGATCGTTACGAAGATCCTCGCGTCGGACGGCGCCACTGTCAAACAGGGAGACCTGATCGCCGAGCTTGATGCCCGCACGGCACAAGCAACGGTCGACAAGGACAGCGCCATGGTCGTCCGCGACCAGGCCACCCTGGCGGAGGCCGAGACAGCGTTGGCACGCGCCAACGACTTGCTGAGCTCAAAGGCCGGTACACAGCAAAGCTACGATCAGGCGAAGGCAGCACGCGATACGGCGGCGGCCACGGTCGAGGCGGACAAGGCGGCGCTGGCGGCCGATCAGGTTCTGCTCGAGCACACCGATATCCGCGCGCCCTTTGACGGACGCCTCGGCGACATCTCGGTGAGCCCCGGCGCCTTTGTGAACGCCGGCTCGGCGATCGTAACGATCGCAAAGTACGATCCGATCTATGTGAAGTTCCACCTGCAGGAGCGCGATCTGAGGCAATTGAAGCTCGCCCTCGCCGCAGGGCCGGTGGATGTAAGCACGGTTCCGCAATCCAATAAGGGCAAGCCGCGCCAGGGCCATATCAGCTTTTACGACAACGCCGTCGATCCCGCTTCCGGCACCATTCTCGCGAAGGCGAAATTCGAGAACGCGTCCGGCGCCCTCTGGCCCGGTCAGTCGGTCAACATTGTCGTCCACTTCAACAACAATGAGCAGCAAGTCGTCGTTCCGACAGTGGCGGTCAGCCCGGGCGCGGACGGTTTCTTCGCCATTGTCGCGCGCGATGGGAAAGCGCACGTGACGCCTGTCACCGTGGCGCGTGCAAACGGCGGCTTCACGGCCATCTCAAAAGGCCTCGCGGAAGGCGATCACGTCATCATCGAGGGCCAGGCTCAGCTGGTTGATCAGCAGGCGGTGAAGGAACAGTTCGACGACAAGGCATTGAACGTTGCCTCTGCGGACCAAACCTCGGGCAAGACCGAAATCATCACAGCGGGCACGGAACAATGATACCGAATTTCTGTATCCGACGTCCTGTCGCGACAACGCTGCTTGCCATCGGCGTCGTGCTTGCCGGCCTTGCTGGCTATCAACTCGTACCGGTGGCAGCCCTGCCGCAGGTCGATTTCCCGACGATCAACGTTTCCGCCGCCCTGACAGGCGCCTCACCGCAGACGATGGCGACCTCGGTCGCCACGCCGCTGATCAAGCAGTTCCAGACAATTCCCGGCATCAGCGAAATCAGCGCCACGAACTCGCTCGGCAATACGAGCATCGTTCTGCAGTTCGACCTCAACCGCGATATCGACGCGGCGGCTGCCGACGTTCAGGCGGCGATCTCGCATGCGACGCGCCAACTCCCCGACAACATGACGACGCCGCCAAGCTACCGCAAGACGAATCCCGCGGATGCTCCGGTCATGCTGCTTGCCGTGCAGAGCGACACCATGCCCCGCAGCAAGCTCGATGAGATTGCCGAAGACATCATCTCGCCATCCCTCTCGACGCTTCCCGGCGTCGCCGAGGTTTCGGTATTCGGCGCACAGACCTACGCGGTTCGGGTCGAGGTTGATCCGAATAAGCTTCTCAACCGCGGCATCGGCATCGACACGGTCAACCAGGCGCTGGTTGCGGCCAACAGCCAGGTTCCCGTCGGCTCTCTACAGAACAACACGCAGAGTATGACGATCAATGCGAACACCCAGCGGACGAATGCCAACGAATTCCGCACGCTGGTGATTGCCAATCCGAACGGCGCGCCGATCCATCTCGGCGATGTCGCCGACGTGCAAGACAGCGTCGAGAATCTGAATACCGGCAGCTGGTACGATGGTAGCCGCGGCATCATTCTCGCCATTCAACGTCAGCCCGATGCAAATACAGTTGAGGTTGTCGACGCGATCAGAGCGAAGCTGCCGGGCCTGCACGACGAGATTCCGGCCTCGGTTTCGACGAAGGTCATGAACGATTCAGCGCAGCCAATCAAGGACGCGATAGCGGACGTCAAATTCACGCTACTCCTGACAATCGGCCTCGTCGTCCTGGTTATCTACCTCTTCACCGGCCATCTAACGGCAACGATCATTCCCGGGCTCGCCGTACCACTATCGTTGATCTCCACCTTCGGCATGATGTATGTGCTCGGCTACAGCATCGACAACATCTCGTTGCTCGGACTGACGCTTGCCGTCGGCCTTGTGGTTGATGACGCGATCGTCATGCTGGAAAACATTCTCCGGCATGTCGAGGAAGGAATGCCGGTTCTCGATGCGGCGATCAAGGGCGCCGGCGAAGTCAGCTATACCATCATTTCGATGTCCGTATCGCTGATTGCCGTCTTCATTCCGATCCTGCTGATGGGCGGCGTCGTCGGCCGTATATTCAACGAGTTCGGCATGGTCGTTGCCATTGCGATCGTGGCCTCTGCAATCGTTTCGCTCACAGTGACGCCGATGTTGGCGTCGCGCCTCGGTAGCGGCCACGAGCGGCCCCCGCTCTTCATCCGCTGGTTCGACGCCGGTTTCGAGCGGACGCTCAGAGGCTATGAGAGATCGGTCGGCTGGTGCCTGGAGCATCGCCCGACGGTTCTTGCACTGTTCGTGGCGTCGGTCGGGTTGACCATCTACCTGTTCATGACGCTGCCCTCGAGCTTCTTCCCCACCGAAGATATCGGCCGCCTGAACATCACGACGCGCGCTCGTCAGGACATTTCCTATCCAGCAATGCAGGCGCTGCAGAACCAGGCCGCAGAACTCGTGAAGCAAAACTCCGCCGTCAACCACGTGATGTCGATCGTCGGCGGCAATGCACGCAGCCCACTCAACAACGGCACTATGTATGTCGAGCTCAAGGACAAGGATCAACGTCCGCCACTTGATCAGACCTTGAGGGAGTTGCGAGCGAGCATCAGCAAGATTCCGGGCCTTCAGGCATACATAACGCCGCAGCAGAGCCTCCGCTTCGGCGGCCGCCAGACGGCGAGCCAATACCAGTTGGTCGTCCAGGCACTGAGCGCCGATCAGACGAACATCTGGGCAAACAAGATCCAGCAAGCGATGCGCGCCGACCCGCGTTTCACTGACGTGGCTTCCGACGCGCAGAACAACGCATTGCAAGCCAATATCGTCGTTGACACCGAGAAGGCGGCGGCCTTCGGCATCACCGACGGACAGTTGCGTACGACGCTGCAGGAAGCCTTTGGCGGCTATACGGCGGCACAGATTCAGTCGACCGGCGACAGCTATGACGTGATCGTGGAATATGACACCAGCAAGCCATGGGACGATCAGAAGCTTCAGGAAATCCGCGTCGCGTCCAACGGCGGCGCCCTGGTTCCCCTGTCGAACTTTGCGACGGTCCAGCGCACAACAGGCCCGGTGACCATCAATCAGACCGGTCAGCTTGTCTCGACAACGGTCTCGTTCAATCTACCTGCAGGCGAAGCGCTCGGCGATGCCACAGCCGCGATCGACCAGATCAAGAAGGATATCAATATGCCCGCGGACGTCTTCACGTCCTACGGCGGCACCGCGCAGATATTCCAGCAATCTCAGGGCAACACCCCGCTGCTTATTCTGGCGGCCGTGCTGACCATCTATGTCGTGCTCGGCGTCCTCTACGAGAGCTTCATCCATCCGTTGACGATTCTTTCAGGCCTGCCGGCTGCGGCACTCGGCGCCTTGCTGGCACTGAAGGTGATGGGCTTCGATCTTTCGATCATCGCCCTCATCGGCCTGCTGATGCTGATCGGCATCGTCAAGAAGAATGCGATCATGATGATCGACGTCGCATTAGAAAATCTGCGCTCCGGCAATGGCATGTCGCCGTCGGAAGCGATCCACGAAGCCTGCGTCCGACGCTTCCGCCCGATCATGATGACGACCTTCTGTGCCCTCCTCGGCGCACTTCCGATCGCGCTCGGAAGTGGGGCAAGCTCGGAACTACGCCAGCCGCTCGGCATTGCAGTCGTCGGCGGTCTTGTCGTGTCGCAAGCGCTAACGCTGTTCATCACCCCGGTTATCTTCGTCGAAATGGGCAGGCTTAGCGATTGGCTTCTCAGTCTCGGTCGCAAGAAGAAGACCGAGCACAATGAGGACACGCCTCAAGCAATAGCTGCCGAATGAACGAGAAGCGGGCGTAAATGGCGCCCGCCGCATTTTTCGCTTCAAGCCTTGAATAACAACGGCCTCTGTGGCATCACGCGCCCTCCTTGAATTCGGGCGCGCCGTTTCCGCGCCTTCGCGGAGGCTGGCCTCCCGATCTCAAAACATAATCGGCAGGATGAGGTGCGAGCATGGCTCAAGCGCTGGGATTCGACTTCGGCACAACGAATACGGTTTTGGCCACGGCAGACGGGCAGACGACGCACTCAATGGCCTTTACAAGCGCCGCCGGCAGTGCCGACAGCATGCGCACTGCCCTGTCCTTCATGAAGGATCCGCAACTCGGCGCGTCAGCCTTGAAGGTTGAGGCGGGCCATGCCGCGATCCGGCAATTTATCGATAATCCCGGTGACTGCCGGTTCCTGCAGTCGATCAAGACCTTTGCGGCAAGCGCTCTTTTCCAGGGCACCCTCATCTACGCGAAGCGTCACAGTTTCGAGGATCTGATGGAGGTCTTCATAAGGCGCCTGCGCAACTACGCCGGTGACAATTGGCCGTCCGACGTCAAGCGCATCGTTACCGGCCGCCCCGTGCATTTTGCCGGCGCGAACCCTGACCCTGCGCTGGCGACGGAGCGCTACAACGAGGCGCTTTCCCGCTTCGGCTTTCCAGAAGTTCACTACGTTTACGAACCGGTGGCGGCTGCATTCTACTTCGCGCAGAATCTGAAGTCGGACGCCACTGTGCTCGTTGCCGACTTCGGTGGTGGTACGACCGACTATTCGCTCATCCGGTTCGAAACGGTCGGCGGAAAACTGACGGCGACCCCCATCGGTCATTCGGGCGTCGGGATCGCTGGTGACCACTTCGACTATCGCATGATCGACAACATCGTTGCCCCGCAGATCGGCAAGGGGAGTCATTTCAAGAGCTTCGACAAGATCCTTGAAGTTCCCACGAACTACTATTCAAGCTTCGGCCGCTGGAACCAGCTCTCCATCTTCAAGACGTCGCGCGAATTCGAGGATCTCAAAAAGCTCGTACGCACCGCGCTCGAACCTGAGAAGCTTGAGACCTTCATCGATCTGGTCGATCACGACGAGGGTTATCCGCTCTATCAGGCCGTGTCGGCCACGAAGATGGCACTCTCGGCTGCGGACGAGGCAGCCTTCGACTTCGCCCCTCTCGGCCGTGGCGGTCACCGTACAATCCGCCGGGCCGACTTCGAGAGCTGGATTGCAGATGACCTCGCGCGGATCGAAGGCGCCCTCGACGACGTGCTGGAGAAGACGAACGCGACATCTGATATGATCGATAAGGTGTTCCTCACCGGGGGCACGTCGTTTGTCCCGGCTGTGCGCCGCATCTTCACAGAGCGTTTCGATACGGACCGCATCGAGACCGGGGGAGAGCTGCTTTCCATCGCGCACGGCCTGGCATTGATTGGCGAACGCGAGGACATCACGCAATGGACGGTGCAATAGGTCGGCTCGTGGCCAGAGCGCTCTTTCATTGACGTCTCGGCTTCGCTAAGGTCGCCGTCATGATCTCCGTCAACGAACTCTCTCCGGGCGAACTCGCCGCGCTTCTGCATTTCCATGCCGAAGCGGGGGTGGAATGGCTGCTCGAGGAGGAAGCTGTCGACCGCTTCGCGGAGTTCGAGGCGATGAAGGCGGCGCGACGGAATGCGGCCTCTTCCCCGCAGGCCACTGAAGCTCGGGAAGCTTCGCCACGCCCGGCGGCTCAGGCGACACAGAGAAATGCGCCTGCCCCCGAGCGTGCCGCCCAGCGACCGCAACCTTCAATCCCGGATGGCGAGGCCGTGCAACAGGCACGCGTCACGGCTGAGAGCGCCCGCTCGCTGCAGGAGTTGAAAACGGCGATCGAGGCATTCAACGGATGCAATCTCAAGCACAGCGCACGTTCGACGATCTTCGCCAGCGGAGATGCGACAAGCGGAATCATGGTCATCGGTTCGGCGCCAGGGGCCGACGATGATCGCGAAGGCCAACCCTTTGCCGGGCGACCTGGGCAACTGCTCGACAAGATGCTCGCCGCAATCGGTCTGCAGCGCGATGCGATACTGCTGACGCAGGTCATTCCCTGGCGCCCCCCCGGCAATCGCATTGCGTCGACCGCCGAGATGGATATCTGCCGGCCCTTCATCGAGCGGCAGATCGCGCTTGCCGAGCCGAAGGCAATTCTCGTGCTCGGCAATTTCGCTGCCCGGGTTTTTTTCGGCGAGAATGACACGATTCACGGTTTGCGCGGGCAATGGCGGGAGATCGCGGTCGGGAACCGCGTCGTTCCTGCGATCGCGACATTGCATCCGCAAGATCTATTGACGGCACCCGTCAACAAGCGCCTGGCCTGGAACGATCTTTTGGCTTTTCAGGCCAAACTGGCAGCACTCTAATCTGCTCTCAAAATAGGCAATTATAAACGCTTTACGAAAACATCTATGCGATTTACGCATATCTGCCTCTTATTCTAACGCATTGAAAACCTCATGTTGCAGTGCAATATTGTGGCGTGTCTTGGGAGGAATCAACAGGAACCAAGGCAATGATTGCAAGTTTTCGTCCTATCCACTGCGGGTTTGAAACCCTTCGCCTTGCCAATGAGCAGGGTCGCACAACGCAAAGCTACAGCCGCATCGGCTTCGCCACGAACGAGCAGATGGTTGCTCGCGGTACCGGCGCCAGCGGACGCATCGCACGTCCCGCCACGATCTTTGCGGATTTTCAGCAATACTGAGGTCGAGGCTGGTAATTGCTGGCCTCCCATTGCGTGGCCTTATCGCCAAGCGCATTCTCGCGGATCTGGCCGCTTAGTAGGCGGCGCTTTGTCGCGACTATCTCGTTCCCCAGTGGAACGCCTCATCCACGTACGCGAACTTGATCGCTTGCCACTGACTGTACTGTTCGACGAACGAGCGCGACATCCAGAGTAGAGGTTTCCTTTCGGTCGTTTCCCAGCCAATAGATCCTTGCTGCGCTGCTTTGGCAAAAAGCCGCTGCAAGTGCGTGCGCGAAATCATGAAATCCGCCGCAAGGGCGCGACTGTCGACATGACCGACCACAACGCGCTCGGGGTCATTTCCTACCAGATCCATTCGGGATACCAGGTGATCGACGATCAGACCCCCAGCGTCGGTCCACAGGAAAAGCGCCACATCCTCCGCGGGCTCCCGCCACAGCGGATCTTGAAGGCAATTGCGTGCGATACGCGGCTGAAGGATCCGAACCAATTCCGGATGGGCCTCAACATGGGCGGCCCGATTTCCACCGTCCACCAAATCAAGGGCTCCTAGGTTCGAGACGAGCCATCCCAATATCGCCTGATGACTGATCTCTGCCGGCTCGAAGTGGCGCGGACGACGCCGCTCCGCCCCTGGCTCGTAGGCTATGAAGCGGTAGGTGAAGAGTTCCTCGATGAAGCTCAGCACCGTGTTGCGGCTAGCCACCTTGCGGGACGTGATCTCGCCCGTCAGTCGGGCAGCTGTGAAACCTGACGCCGGATCAGCAGGATCGCGCTCCATGGCAAGGGCGTAAGCGGTCTGCGTCAGCAGCCAGCGCTGCTGGGAAGCAAGCAATCGTGCCAGTCGTGGGCCAGCATCGAACATGCCGCGCATGCGCCCCGCGTGGAAGCGGATGGCTAGGATGAACTTCGGGTTCGCAACCAAGTCTTCGGCACTAAAAGGCATTTTTCTCCCGACGCGCGCATACCCGGCGTCGGCACTCCCGAGGCACCACGACGTCCGATCAACCCAATAACATGCGCATTCGCGAATAAATGAAGCTTCGTCAAGTTCATAAGCCGCAACAAACGTTCGGATACGTTCACTATTTCGTTTGAATTTCTCCCGCATAACGAGAGAACTTCAGCGAAACGATCACAAAGAAAAATGGAAGCGGCTTTCACGATCCAGCTTGCCGAGCGGCGCGCCGCTCCAGATCAAGTTGGTGTTCGCGGTAGATGATGAATATCCCGGCTGCGACGACAATCGCAGTTCCCATCAGCGTGCTGCCGCCTGGGACATCGCCAAACACAAAATAGGCGATGACGCTTCCGATGACGATCGATGTGTACTCGAACGGAGCAACCGTCGAGACATCCGCGTGCCGATAGCTCTCCGTAAGCAGGATTTGCGCCACGCCCCCACAGAAGCCGGCAGCAACGAGAAGCAATTGCGGTTTCAGATCAAGGACCTGCCAACCGAACGGAACCGTCACGAGCGAGAACACTGTGGCAATGATCGAAAAATAGAGAACGATTGTCGCCGTCTTCTCTTCCTCAACCAATCGCCGCACCTGAATCATCGCCATACCGCCGAGCACGGAAGCCAGCAGCACCGTAATCGCACCGATCGCCTGCTCGGCATGGATGCCGCCCTCGCGAAAAAGCGTGAGCTTCGGCCAGGATATGATGGCCACGCCCACCATTCCGAAAAGTACCGCGCTCCAGCGGTAGATTCGTACGGTTTCACCGAGGAACAGCGCCGCAAAAATCACGGCGACAAGCGGCATCGCGTAGCCGAGCGCAATCGCCTCTGGCAGCGGCAGGTGCAGCAGCCCGTAGAAGCCTAGTCCCATCGATATGATGCCGAGCGTCCCCCGCTTCAGGTGTCCGATCGGATTGGCAGTATAGAATGCCGATCGCAACTGCCTGCGATAGGCTAGGTAAGCCATGATCGGAAACAGCGCAAAGAAGGAACGGCAGAAAGTCACCTGCCCCGGCTGGATGTCGCTGCCGGCAAGCTTGATGAAGGTCTGCATTACAAGGAAGACAACAACCGAGCCGACCTTGAACGCAATGCCCCTCATCGGGTTTCCCGTGGCCGACCGCATGTCTTGAACTCTTGTATTGCTGTTTGAAGCAGGAGAACGCGCCAGACTCGACGCAGCGTGACTGTGACAGTCGTTGTGCCGAATGAACAGATAGAAAATCGGAAAGTTTACAGAGCCGCCGAGCAGACCAGATGACCGCCACTCTCGATACGCGTAGCAACCGAGGAAAATTGGTACAAACCCCGAGATCTCAGCGCCGGCAATACGAAGCATAGTCGTCGTTCAGCGAACTCAAGGCGACGAGGCGATCAAAGCAGCCATCAACCTCAAATCCCATTCCCAGATCCGCCCAGATATAGCCGTTCCCGGAGTCTCCAAATCTTCCGCTGCCTCGATTTCGCTTTAACTTTAGTTCAGACTTTAATGTAATCATGCCCTCAAAATTTGTGGCGGAGTGCCCACTCCGCAGACGAAGCAGCCATCCGCTCAAGGTCTTCAGGGAGCATCATGCGTACAGATACCGGCCAGGTCATCAATCTGGCAGACTACCAGCCCACCGAATTCGTTCTGGAACGCGTGGACCTTACCTTCGAACTCGATCCGACTGAAACCAAGGTCGAGGCACGACTGATCTTTCATCGCCGCGAAGGCGTCGATCCCAAGGCCCCGCTGGTGCTCGATGGTGATGAGTTAACACTGTCCGGCCTGCTGTTCGACCAGATGGAAATGCCGGCGAACCAGTACACGGTAACGCCTGAAAGCCTGACAGTCCGCGATCTGCCGGCATCCGAGCCGTTCGAACTGACGATCACAACGATCATCAACCCCGAAGCCAATACGAAGCTGATGGGCCTCTACCGAACCGGCGGTATCTACTGCACGCAGTGTGAAGCCGAAGGCTTCCGCCGCATCACCTATTTCCCGGATCGCCCCGACGTCCTGGCGCCCTACACGGTCAACATCATTGCCGACAAGGCTGCCAATCCGCTGCTGCTGTCGAACGGCAACTTCCTCGGCGGCGCTGGCTATGGCGAAGGCAAGCACTTTGCCGCCTGGTTCGATCCGCATCCGAAGCCAAGCTATCTCTTCGCGTTAGTCGCCGGCGATCTTGGTGTCATCGAAGATACGTTCACGACGATGTCCGGTCGCGAGGTCGCGCTGAAGATCTATGTCGAGCATGGCAAGGAACCGCGCGCCGCCTATGCGATGGACGCGCTGAAGCGCTCGATGAAGTGGGACGAGGACGTCTTCGAACGCGAGTACGATCTCGACATCTTCATGATCGTCGCAGTCTCCGACTTCAACATGGGCGCCATGGAGAACAAGGGCCTCAACGTCTTCAACGACAAGTACGTCCTTGCCGATCCGGAAACTGCTACCGATAGCGACTACGCCAACATCGAAGCGATCATCGCGCACGAATATTTCCACAACTGGACCGGCAACCGCATCACCTGCCGCGACTGGTTCCAGCTGTGCCTGAAGGAAGGACTGACCGTCTATCGCGATCACGAGTTCTCCGCCGACCAGCGCTCGCGCCCGGTCAAGCGCATCGCTGAGGTCCGCCACCTAAAATCCGAGCAGTTCCCGGAGGATGCGGGTCCGCTTGCCCATCCGGTTCGGCCCACGAAATACCGCGAAATCAACAACTTCTACACAACGACCGTCTATGAGAAGGGCAGCGAAGTCACGCGAATGATCGCAACGCTGCTCGGTAAGGACACGTTCAAGAAAGGCATGGACCTCTACTTCGATCACCACGACGGCCAGGCCGTCACGATCGAGGACTTCGTCAAATGCTTCGAGGGCGCAAGCGGGCGCGACCTCGCACAGTTCTCGCTCTGGTACCATCAGGCCGGCACGCCGCTTGTTACCGCTTCGGGATCCTATGACGCTGCCGGAAAGACCTTCAGCCTCTCGCTCGAGCAGATTGTCCCGGCGACGCCCGGCCAGTCAGAGAAGAAGCCGATGCACATCCCGCTGAGTTTGCAGCTCTTCGCTGAAGACGGCGTGGGCATAGCTCCGACCTCCGTCGAAGGTGCCGAATATGCCGGCAGCGTGCTGCATCTGACTGCGCGCACCCAAACGGTCGTGTTCCACGGCATCCAGACGCGGCCCGTGGTCTCGATCAATCGCAGCTTCTCGGCGCCGATCAATCTCCATTTCGACCAGTCGCCCGCCGACTTGGCGCTACTTGCCCGCCATGAGACTGACCATTTCGCGCGATGGCAGGCCTTGACGGACCTTGCACTTCCGAACCTTCTGAACGCAGCGCGCGATGCCCGTGAAGGAAAGACCGTCGGTTCTGAAGCAACATTCGTCGACACCCTTGTAGTCGCTGCGGCTGACGAGAGCCTTGAGCCCGCCTTCCGCGCCCAGGCCCTGGCCCTGCCAAGCGAAGCCGATATTGCCCGCGAACTCGGGGGCAATATCGATCCGGACGCAATCCATGACGGACGCCAGGCGGTGATGAAGCAAGTCGCCGACGCCGGACGGAACACTTTCCTTGCACTCTATGACTCGGTGACGACACCGGGCGCCTTCAGCCCGGACGCAACGAGTGCCGGTCGCCGTGCCTTGCGCAACGCTGCCCTGACCTACCTCTCCTACGCCGAGAATTCGCCGGCACGCGCCAAGGCTGCCTTCGATGCTGCCAACAACATGACCGACCTGCTGCATGCCCTGACCATTCTTGCGCACCGCTTCCCGGACAGTGCAGAAGCTGCGGAAGCGTTGTCGATCTTCCGGGATCGCTTCGCTGAAAACGCACTGGTCGTCGACAAATGGTTCTCGGTGCAGGCAACCATACCTGGCGCCGGCACGCTCGATCGGGTGTTGAAGCTGATGGAGAACCCTCTGTTCAAGAGGACCAACCCCAATCGCGTTCGTTCGCTTGTCGGTACCTTCGCTTTCGCCAATCCGACGGGCTTCGGCCGCGCCGATGGAGAAGGCTACCGCTTCCTCGCTCGCGAGATTCTCGAGATCGATCAGCGCAACCCTCAGTTATCTGCCCGCATCCTGACGTCAATGCGTTCCTGGCGTTCCCTTGAGCCGGTTCGGCAGGACCACGCCCGCGCCGCCCTGTTGGAAATCGAACGGGCTGCCGAGCTTTCGACCGACGTCCGCGACATTGTCGAACGCACTCTCAAAGGGTGATTTTGCCGTCGAATGTCGCCGCGAAACTCGCAGCGACATTCCGACCGCCGAAGAAAAATCAGCATCTAGAATCAGTTAACAGATTCTTACCTTTTCCTCTGGACAAGGCGAATCACCAGTGATTCATTGAGTTAGGTTCGGGCGAGCGGCGCTGCGAATCACACGAGGGATCAAGGCTGAAGAGATGATGAACGTGCGGCGGGCAACCGCAGCCGACGGGCGGCTGCGTGTCGATTTCGACGGCCTCCTGGCCTGGCGTGAAAGCTTTTCAGCCAATCGCTCAAGCGTTTCCTTGTCGTCCTCGCGCAACCTGTCCCAGGTCGAAATCGTCCTGAAGCGAATTATTCCAATCCTGATCGTGGCCTTCCTTGCGGTTGTGGCTGCGTCGCATTTTTTCGGAATGGTCTCCGAGTACAGTCGAACCGAGGCTGCGGCCCGTCACGCCACCGCGCTCGCCGCCGCGACCGCTGCTGCGGCCTTCGCCGATGCCGACCAGATATTCGAGGCCGCCGACGCCGTGCAGGCGCAGGCTCGGCTGGCGCGCTTCCTGCCGCAGGACCGCCTGGACGACGACGCCTTCGTGCTGCTGGTGCAGCCGAACGGCAAGGTGTTTGCAGCCACGGCGGCCGGCTCAGCCTATCTTGGCGCCAGCGTCGGTGATTTCTTCGCGGAGATCTCGGCAATCCGCCGTTTCGGCGATCGCGCTGGCGTCATCGAGACGACGATCAGCGACCGTCCGTACTACGCCGAGATTACCCTGATCGGCGGCTCCGGCGGGTATGTCGTCGCCGCGACATCGCTGGAGCGGATCGGCAAGCTCTGGCGGGACGAAGTCACGCTAAACGTGACACTCTTCGCAGGCATCTCCTCGATCCTGCTCGTCATCCTCTACGCCTACTACATGCAGGTGAAG
The DNA here is from genome assembly GCF_014193145.1 of Rhizobium sp. BK060. Classification (NCBI taxonomy): domain Bacteria; kingdom Pseudomonadati; phylum Pseudomonadota; class Alphaproteobacteria; order Hyphomicrobiales; family Rhizobiaceae; genus Rhizobium; species Rhizobium sp. BK060. The sequence goes on along the minus strand of NZ_JACHYW010000016.1, from coordinate 114,034 downwards.
CGCGCCCGCGATGCTGACGATATATTTGTGGAGTCGAACCTCCGCGTCGAAACGGCGCTGTCGCGCGGCCGCTGCGGGCTTTGGGATTTCGATTTCGACAGGCGCGAATTTTACTGGTCGCGCTCGATGTACGAGATGCTTGGCCTTCCCGGTTCAGACCGGATGATGTGCTTCAGCGATGCGGCCCGCCTGATGCATCCGGATGACGGCGGTGTTTACGAAATCGCCCGGTCGATTGCCCGCGGCGATGCCGGCCAGGTCGATCAGATCTTCCGCATGCGGCATGCCGGCGGTCACTATGTCTGGATGCGAGCCCGCGCCCAGGTGATCCGCACCAATTCCGGCCGCGTTCACATGATCGGCATTGCGATGGACGTGACCGAGCAGCATCGCCTAGCCCAACGCTACGCCGAGGCCGACCAGCGACTGGCAGACGCCATCGAATGCACATCGGAAGCTTTCGTGCTCTGGGACAAGAACGACCGTCTCGTCATGTGCAACGCGCACTTCCAGCAGGCATATGGACTTCCGGATAGCGTTCTGGTTCCAGGGACCGAGCGCACAGTCGTCAACGCCGCGGCGGCTCGCCCCGTCATCGAACGCCGGATCGCTGACGCCGACGGCTCCGGATACTCCCGCACGACGGAAGTCCAGCTTGCCGACGAGCGCTGGCTGCAGATCAATGAGCGCCGTACGCGCGACGGCGGCATGGTGTCGGTTGGCACTGATATCACCTTGCTGAAACGCAACCAGGAGCGTCTGCGTGACTCCGAACGCCGGCTCATGGCGACCATCGGTGACCTCTCCGCTTCCCGCCAGACTCTGGAAAGCCAGAAGGCCGCGCTCTCCGTTGCGAACTCCAACTATCTGGTTGAGAAGGAGCGCGCGGAGGGCGCCAATCGGGCAAAGAGCGAGTTCCTGGCAAATATGTCCCACGAGCTTCGGACGCCACTCAACGCAATCCTCGGCTTTTCGGAAATCCTGCAGGATCAGATGTTCGGCCCGCTCGGCTCATCGAAGTACAATGAATACGCGCGCGACATCCACGACAGCGGCAAACATCTTCTGAACGTCATCAGCGACATTCTCGACATGTCGAAGATCGAAGCCGGCCACATGAAGCTCGAGTGCGAGGCAATCGATCTTGCGCCGCTCATCGAAGAAAGCCTTCGCTTCATTGCGATCCCGGCAGCACAGAAGAATATCTTCGTAGAACAGCGCATTTGCGATGGGATGCGGCTGACTGCCGATCGCCGCGCAATGAAGCAGATCCTGCTCAACCTGCTTTCCAACGCCGTGAAGTTTACCAACGAAGGCGGCCGCATCGCCGTTCGCACGCGTCGCACCAACAGCGGCGTCATGCTGACGATTGCAGACACCGGCATCGGCATCCCTCGCGCGGCGCTCGGCAAGATCGGCCAGCCCTTCGAGCAGGTCCAAAACCAGTACGCGAAAAGCAAGGGGGGTTCTGGGCTCGGCCTCGCCATCTCGCGTTCTTTGACGACCCTTCACGGGGGCAAAATGAAAATCCGCTCGCGCGAGGCGATCGGCACGGTCATTTCACTGCACATCCCGAACAACGGTCACTAGGCTTTCACTACCGTCTGAAAAATCTTCCTGACGGCTTTCGAAAGATGTTTGATCTCTCCTTCGAGCGTCTTGATATCCGGGCAGTCGCCCGCACGGGAAACGAGATCCGTGAGGCCCGCCGGAGCCTCCTTGGGATCGAACAGGCCGTCGATGCACAGGCGGATCAGCTGCGAAATATCCGTATAGAGCGACAGCGCCGCCAGGCAAAGCTCCATGTCGTCGCGGTCCATCAGCTCCACCCCGAGAAGCTTCACCTGCCCCGCCGTGTTGAAGTCATCCCCCTCAACGACGATGCCTTTCGTCGAGGCAACGAGCCGCAGATACTGCGCGATGAATTCGATGTCGATCAGTCCGCCCGGAATAAGCTTCAGGTCCCATATGCTGGTGGGCGGCTTTTCCTGCTCGATCAAGGCGCGCATCTCGGACACGTCCTTGGCGATCTTCTCTACATCGGTCTTCGAAAGGAGCACGTCGGCGATGATCCGCTCGGCCTCACTGATCAGCACTCTGTCACCGCACACGAGGCGGGCACGCGTCAGCGCCATGTGTTCCCAAGTCCAGGCCTCTTCACGCTGATATTTTTCGAAGGACTTGATGCGGGTAGCGACCGGCCCTTTGTTTCCGGACGGCCTAAGGCGCATGTCGACCTCATAAAGTACGCCCTCCGCCGTCGGCGCCGAGAGCGCCGAGATCAGCCGCTGCGTGACGCGGGTGAAGTAGCGCGTCGCGTCGAGTGGCTTGGGACCTGAGGATTCCGCCGCTTCATCGTCGTAGTCGTAGAGCAAGATGATATCGATATCGGAGCCGGCGGTGAGTTCGAAGCTCCCGAGCTTGCCCATGCCGACGACAGCCACCCGGCCACCCGGAAAATCGCCATGTGCCGTCCTGATCTCCTTCATCACGGCATCGAGCGCCGCTTCGAGGACGAGATCGGCCAAATGCGTGAAGGCGCGGCCGGCCATGGCCCCCCGGATCGCGCCGGTCAGCAACCGGATGCCGATGAGGAAGCGCTGTTCGTCTGCGAAGATGCGCAGTCGATCCAGCACCTCCTCATAGTATCGTGCCGGCGCGAGAAAGCTGCGGATGCGCTCGGCGAGATAGGCGCGCGTCGGCAATTCGGCCATCAGCCCGGGATCGAGCATGCCGTCGAAGACATGCGGTTTGGCCGCGATGACCTCCGCCAGCTTGGGAGCCGAGGACATGATGTTGACTATGAGCGATAGAAGCGCCGGGTTGCTGCCGAGGAGCGAAAACAGCTGAATGCCGGCGGGCAGGCCTGACAGAAAGCTGTCGAAACGCAGGATCGCCTCATCGGCGCGTTTGCTCTCCCCGAACACGCGCAACAGTTCCGGTGTCAGTTCGGTCAAGCGCTCGCGCGCCTCGACCGACTGCGTCGCCTTGTAGCGACCGTAGTGCCAGGTACGGATAACGCGTGAGATATCGGAGGGCCGTTCGAAGCCCAGCTTGCGCAAGGTGTTCAACGTATCGGGGTCATCGGCCTGCCCGGTAAAAACCAGATTGCCTGTTTCCGTCGAAAGCTTGGTCTCCTGTTCGAAAAGGCGCGCGTAGCGCCGCTCGACGGTTTTGAAGACCTCGACCAGGCGCGCGGCAAAGCTCGCCGTATCGTCGAACCCCATCATGAAGGCGATGCGCTTCAGATCGGTTTCGGTCTCGGGCAGAAGATGCGTTTGCTCGTCGTGCGCCATCTGAATTCGATGTTCGACGTCGCGAAGGAACCAATATGCCTCGGTCAGCTCGTCCCGCGTTTCCTCGTCGATCCATTTCGCCCTTGTCAGCTCCGCCAACGTCTCTTCGGTGCCACGGCAACGAAGAGACGGCATCCGGCCGCCGGCGATCAATTGCTGTGTCTGCGCGAAGAACTCGATCTCGCGGATGCCGCCGCGGCCGAGCTTTACATTGTGTCCCTTGACCGCGATCGCGCCATGTCCCTTGTGGGCATGGATCTGCCGCTTGATGGAATGGATATCGGCGATGGCCGCGTAGTCCAGATACTTGCGAAACACAAACGGAACGAGCCCGCGCAGGAACTGCTCGCCAGCCTCAAAATCGCCAGCGACAGCACGCGCCTTGATGAAGGCGGCGCGCTCCCAGTTTTGCCCCCTACCCTCATAGTAGATCATGGCCGCGTCGACGGGGATGGCAAGCGGCGTTGATCCCGGATCGGGCCGCAGCCGCAAGTCGGTGCGGAAGACGTATCCATCCGCCGTCCGCTCCTGCATGATCCGCACAAGCCGTCGCATCAGCCGCGGGAAGATATCGATCGCGTCGTCGGGATCCGCGACGATTCCCGCCTGTTCATCGAAGAAGACGACCAGATCGATATCGGATGAGTAGTTGAGCTCGGAAGCCCCGAGCTTGCCCATCCCGAGAATGATCAAGCCAGACCCCTCGCTTGGAGCGGCGACGTCCTTCAGCGCGATCTTGCGGCCGTCATGAGCGGCCAGAAGGAGGTGATCGATCGCCGCAGCAACAGACGCTTCCGCAAGCCGGGTGAGCCAGGCAGTCGTCGCACGGCCATCGAATACCCGCGCCAGATCGGCCAGAGCGACAAGGAAGGCGACCTTGCGCTTGACGATGCGCAGGAGGCTCATGACTTCGGCCTCGCTGGGCGGCTCGCCGTTTCCTTGGGGCCTCCAGCAGGCCCTTGCCTCCGCGATCAGCGCCTCAATCCGAGGCTCCAGCGGCTCCGAGATCGCATCCGCGAGGATCGCCGTATCGATGTTCGCAATCTCACGCAGGTAGGGAGACAAGGTCAGCGCAGCCGTGATGAAGTCGCGAAGGTTGCTTTCCGCCGTCAGCATCTCGGCCACTGCAGGCTCGTTCTTGCCGATCTTCTGGAGATCTGCCTGTGCAAGTTTCAGCTCGCTCTTGTTCAGCGGCTTCAGCAACCCGTCGGCTACTTCAGCAAGGCTATGCCTCGAACTCGTCAGCATGCACCCTCCCTGGCGAATAGAACCGAGAACCGCCGGGGAGAATCATAGCAACTTCCGGCAATTGCGGTCTAAGGTAGGGTCTGCGGCGGCGATGGCCAACACCGAATTCGATCCGCCGCCGCCGCGCTCCTGCAACGCTACTTCACTGGAAAGATCATGCTGACGGTAAGACCTCGCTTTTCCTGGCTTTGCGGATCCGTATCGGACAGTTCGAGCTTACCACCGTGTAATTCCATGACCGCCTCGACCAATGAGAGGCCAAGGCCGGTGCCGGGTTTGGAGCGGCTTTCATCCAACCGCACGAAGCGCTTCAGCACATCTGCTCGCTGCTCGGCTGGGATACCGAGCCCACGGTCAGCAATGGAGAGGCAAATGCCATCAGCGCGGCGGAGCAGTGTCAGCGCAATATCGCCGTGGCCCTCCGCATCCGAGGAATACTTGATAGCATTGTCGATGAGATTGAAAATCGCTTGGCCGATCAGCTCGCGATTGCCCTGCACTTCGATACCAGGCTCGATCGACGACGTAAGCGCCAAGCCTGCTTCGTCGGCGACGGGCTCATAGAGTTCGGCACTGTCCGCTACGATGGCCGAGAGATCGACAGGCGACATTTCAGCGGCGACAGAGCCCGCCTCAACACGCGAAATCATTAGTAGGGCGTTGAACGTGCGGATCAACTGATCGGACTCGGAGATGATTCCTTCGAGGGCGGTGCGCCGCATCAAGCCGTCAGTGGTATCCAGGGCGTCGGCGGCCTTGTTGCGCAGCCGCGTCAGCGGCGTCTTCAGGTCATGCGCAATATTGTCGGAGACCTGCCGCAAACCCTCGTTCAGCTTCTCTATCCGTCCGAGCATCGTATTGAGCGAGACAGAGAGGCGATCGAACTCGTCGCCAGAGCCCCCAACCGGAAGACGCTGCGAGAGATCACCTGCCATGATCTTCTTGCTGGCATCGGACATGCGGTCAATGCGCTTCAGGGCGTTCCGACCGATCCCGAACCAGATGACGATGGCCCCGAGACCCATGATCGCGAGAGCAATCATCAGCGCCTGCCGGACCAGCCCGCGAAATGCTTCGGGCTCGCCCAGGTCGCGGCCGATCAGCAGGCGCAACCCGTTGTCCAGCACGAAAATGTTAGCGACCGCCATATGCCGGCGGCTGAGGCCGCTATCCGCATAGCGCTGATACATGAAGGGCAAGGAAGTCCACCCCTCTTCATCGAGCACACCGGGCTGCACGGACGCGACGTTCCCGGCGAGAATATCGCCTGAAGGACCCGCAATAATATAGAGATTGGCGCCCGGCTGGCGCGCGCGGCGTTCCATCGTGCGCAGAAGAAGATTCATGCCGCCGGTATCGTACGCTCGCTGGACCTGATCCACTTCCTGCTGCACGGCTTCGCGGATCTGGTTGGTCAGAAGCCGCTCGGACATTGCCGTCACATAGAAGACCAGCGTCGCGGCGCAGATGGCAAAGAGCAGGATGTAAAGTGCCGAAAGGCGGACTGCCGTGGACTTGAAGAGAAACCAGAAACGGTTCATCCCTCGTCCTTGATCATATACCCCGCGCCGCGAATGGTCTTGAGAAGCGGCTGGCTGAAGTCCTTCTCGATCTTGGACCGCAACCGCGAAACATGCACGTCGATAACGTTGGTCTGTGGATCGAAATGGTAGTCCCAGACATTCTCGAGAAGCATCGTGCGAGTGACGACCTGGCCGGCGTTCTTCATCAGATATTCAAGGAGACGGAATTCGCGCGGCTGCAGCGGTATCTCCTTGCCGCCGCGACGGACCTCATGCGCGAGCCGGTCGAGTTCCAAGTCGCCGACGCGATAAACAACGTCCTGGTCCGGCGTGCCTTTACGGCGACCGAGCACCTCGACACGGGCGAGAAGCTCACTGAATGCATAGGGTTTCGGCAGATAGTCGTCGCCACCTGCCCTGAGACCGGTAACACGATCGTCCACCTGACCGAGAGCGGAGAGAATGAGAACAGGCGTGTGAATTCCCTTGCGGCGCAATTCGCTGATAACGGACAGACCGTCGCGGCGCGGCAGCATGCGATCGATGACGATCACGTCGTAGGTGTTTTCCGAGCCCATGAAGAGCCCGCTTTCGCCGTCGCTTGCATGGTCGGCCACAATGCCGGCCTCACGAAACGCCTTGGTAAGGTAGACCGCTGCTTCCAGATCGTCTTCGATGATGAGAATCTTCATGCGGCCGACATTACCCGCCGGTTGCGTTTCGGCAAGGCTCAAAGCTTCTTCCTGTCGCACAGAGGTCATTGCAATCACCCTACGATATTGGCGAAAGGAAGCCGCGCCCAGAAGGCGCGGCTCCCACTCTGTCAGGGTCGGAGGATTAACCCTGGTCGTTGATCGGAAGGGCGACGAAGCGGCTGCCGTCCTTCGACTGGATCTGGAAGAGTGCCCGGGTGCGGCCATCCTTCTTCGCCTGGTTCAGGACCTTGACGACATCGTCGGCGCTCGAGACTTCCTGATTATTGACCGAGGTGATCTTCTCGCCTTCTTTGATGCCCTTGTCGGCAGCGTCGGAGTCCGGATCGATACCGGTGATCTGCAGGCCCTTGCCATCGTCAGAAGGACCAACCGTCAAGCCGAGATCAGCGAGTGCCTTTTCCGAAGCAGGAGCCTGGCTTTCCGGTGCCTGATCGCCGTCGTCAGCGGAAGCATCCTTCTGTTCGGCCGGCAGCGTTCCGAGTTCGACCGTCAGGGACTGAGCCTTGCCGGAGCGCCAGACAGAAAGCTCGACCTTCTTGCCGGGTGTCATGGCGCCGATACGGCGGCTCAGATCGCGGGCATCCTTGACCGTCTCGCCGTTGACGGCGGTGACGACATCGCCAGCCTTCATGCCTGCCTTCTCACCCGGCGTGCCCGCCTGAGCGGAGACTACAAGGGCGCCGCTTGCCTCGGAAAGGCCGAGCGAGTCGGCAATGTCCTTGGTCACGGGCTGGATCTGAACGCCCAGGTAGCCGCGGGACACCTGCCCGTCCTTCATGAGGTCGGCAACGACGTCCTTGGCCGTAGACGCCGGGATGGCAAACGCAATACCTACACTGCCACCGGACGGAGAGAAGATCGCGGTGTTGATGCCGACGACTTCGCCATTGAGATTGAAGGTCGGGCCACCGGAGTTACCGCGGTTCACCGCAGCGTCGACCTGCAAGTAATCATCATAGGGACCAGAACCGATGTCGCGGCCACGGGCCGAGACGATACCGGCTGTTACCGTACCGCCGAGACCAAACGGGTTGCCGACCGCGACAACCCAGTCGCCGACGCGAACATTGTTGTCATCTGCCCAGTTGACGTAAGTGAACTTGCGGCCCTTGCCATCAACCTTCAGAACGGCGAGGTCGGTACGCGGATCCTTGCCGATCAACCTCGCGTCGAGTTCGGTGCCATCGTTCATCACTGCAACGAATGCTGCGCCATCGGAAACGACGTGGTTGTTGGTGACGATGTAGCCATCCTCAGAAATGAAGAAGCCGGAGCCCTGGGCAACCGGACGCAGACGGCCCTTGCCATCCTGCGGGCCATGATGCCCCTGAGGACCGCGGCGGCCCTGCTGGCCCTGCGGACCCTGCTCACCGAACTGGCGGAAGAAGGGCTTCAGGGCATCCGGAAGATCGTCGAAGCCGCGACCATTGAAGTCGAACGTGAAGCCGTTCGCCTCATCATCGGACACCGGTTTGACGCGGTTTTCGACACGCACCGAAACAACTGCCGGCGAGACGGCGTCGACGACGTTCGCGAAGCTCGGAACGGACGGAGCCTGAACCTTTACGGCTTCGGCATAGGAACGGGTGATTTCGAGGGGAATACCGGTCGCAAGCACCGCAGCGGCAAGACCGGCGACGGTCGAAGCCTTCAGCGCGGTATTGAGCGACGGAGCTTTGATATTCTTGAACATGAGTGGCACCTTCTTTGACTTCAACATCTACAGGATCAGGATGACCGGATCGGTTGATGAAGGAAGATATAGGACGGCACACCTTACTGCGAACTGTCCGTGCGATGAAAAATTCGTAATGTGCAATACGACCGCATTTCGATCCCGTGCGGCAATCTCCCTCGACGAAAGCGTCGGGAGTCGATAAGCCTCCTCCCTGCAACCGGAGGAGGACGAAACCATGGCCCATGTGGTCACGGGAGAGGATTTTGCGCCAGATACTGCTGCGCTCGCTGCCGTTATCTTCGGTGTCACCGCCTTCGCGGTTGCACAGGGGCTGACCTATCCGCTGATTTCTCTCGTCCTCGAGCATCGCAATGTTTCGCCGAGCCTCATCGGCTTCAACGCCGGTTGCTTTGCGGCAGGTCTGGCTGTGGCGACGTTCGCGGTGACGTGGCTGTCGCGAAAGGTGCGTGGCGATCGGCTGATCGTTGCGGGTCTGATCGGCTGTGCCGTCAGCCTCTCCACCTTCGCGACCTTCGACATCTTCTGGGTCTGGTGCATCGCCCGGTTTTTTCTCGGCTTCTTCGTCAGTTTGATTTTCATGTTGAGCGAGGCCTGGCTCAACACGGCCTGCCCTGACCGCCTGCGCGGGCGCGTCTCCGGTCTCTATGGGGCCGGCATGTGCGGCGGCTTTGCCGCGGGTCCGCTGGTCATTCCGATCTTCGGCACGGAACAAGGCTTTGCCTTCGCTCTGCTTGCCGTCTACGTCGCCTGCGTCGCCTTTCTGACGATTATCCTCACCAGGCGAGCACGGACGCTTCCCGAACAGGCCGCATCGGGCGCCCTTTTCAAGTTTGTCAAAAGCGCGCCGATCCTGATCTGCATGGTGGTCGCATTTGCATTCGCCGACATTGCCGCCATCTCAGCCATGCCGGTCTATTTCGTCCGGCTCGGCTATTCCGAGGCGTTCGCCGCCGTCAGCGTTACGGTGCTCGCGTTGCCAACCGCGCTTGCCCAACCGGTGGTCGGCTGGCTTCTCGACAAGACCTCGCGCTTCGGCGTCGCCATCTGCTCTGGCCTGCTGGCGGGACTGAGTTTCATCGCAATCCCGTTTCTTCAGTCGCAGGCAGCGATTCTGGTGATGTTCGGCATTATGGGAGCAGCGAGTTTTTCGCTCTACACCTGCGCCCTGACAATTCTCGGCGAACGCTACGCGGGAGACACGCTTGTCGCGGGAAGTGCAGCCTTCGCCCTTGCCTACGCCGTCGGCAGTGCTTTGGGCTCATCCTCGGTGGGCGCGGTAATGGACGTCTACTCGCCGTCGGCAGGACCGATTGCGGCCGGCTGCGTCGTGCTGACGTGTACCGCGGTGCTCGTCGCGTCTGCGGTGCGTGGTCGCCTCCGCAGACAGTCGTAAAGATCACTCATCGAGCAGTTCACTCAAGCGGGCCTGTTCTTCGGCGGTCAGCTTTGAGCCCGTCGGCCGGCCAGCGCTTTTGCGCGCGAAGACGATCAGCGACAGGCCGCCTGCAACAACCAGCAGAAGCGGCGCGCCCCATAGCAGAATTGTCTTCATTACGAAACGCGGCTTCAAGAGCACGAATTCGCCGTATCGCGAGACGATGTAGTTCATGACCTGCTCGTCGGTGTCGCCATCGGTCAGCCGCTCGCGCACCAGCAAGCGCAGGTCCTTCGCGAGCTCGGCATTGGAATCGTCGATGGACTGGTTCTGGCAGACCATGCAGCGCAGTTCCGCGGAAATCGCCCGGGCCCGTGCCTCCAGCTTCGGATCGGCAAGAACCTCGTCCGGGTTGACCGCAAAGGCCGGCACGGACGAAAGAACCACGGCCATTGCGAGGACGAAGCGCCGGATCATTCCGCCGGCTCCATCGCTGGACGCGCCGGCTTTGCCCTCCGGCTCGGAGCGCCGACACGCAGGCGCCGGTCGCTCAGCGAGACGAACCCTCCGATCGCCATGATCACTGCACCACCCCAAATGCAGAGGATGAAAGGCTTCCACCAGATGCGCACCACCATGCCGCCGTCGTTCGTCGCATCCCCCAGTGACACATAGAGCTGGCTAAGGCCGAAGGTCAGAATGCCGGCCTCCGTCGTCGGCATCTGGCGCGCCGTGTAGATCCGCTTGGACGACCACACATCCGCGACTTCCACGCCACCGCGACCGATGCTGAAGTGGCCGCGCTCCTCACTGTAATTCGGCCCGTTTGCCGGCCTTATGCCGTCAAAGCGCACGGAATAGCCTCCGGCCTCTACGGTCTGGCCGGGTTTCATTTCGACCACATGCTCGGTTTCAAAAGTGGTCACCACAACGATGCCGAGGACGGCCACGCCAAGCCCGGCATGCGCGAGCGCCGTGCCGAAAGCCGAGCGCGGCAGACCGGCAAGGCGCCTCCAGGCGACTGAAGCTGCAACCTTGCCCACTCCCGCGCGATACCAAAGATCGGCAATCGCGCCGAAAATCAGGAAAAGAGCGGCAGCCAGCCCGAGCACGGCAAGCACCGGCCCCCCATGCTCGACGTAAAAGAACGCGACTGCCGCGACAAAGGCCAGGATCGCGAGAAGATAGAGCCGCTGGAAAACAGCAAGCAAGTCACCGCGCTTCCATGCAAGCAGAGGACCGAAGGGCACGATGACCAAGAGCGGCGCCATCAACAGTCCGAAGGTCATGTTGAAGAAGGGGGGCCCGACCGAGATCTTGTCGCCCGTCAGCGTCTCCAATAGCAGCGGATAGAGCGTGCCGGTCAGCACCGTTCCGCAAGCCACCGTGAGAATGAGGTTGTTGAGGACGAGCGCCCCTTCGCGCGAAATCGGGGCGAACAAGCCGCCTACCGAAAGCCGCGGCGCGCGGAACGCGAAGAGCGACAGTGCTCCGCCAATGAAAATCAGCAAGATGCACAAGATGAAAACGCCGCGCGTGGGATCGCTGGCAAAAGCATGCACCGAGGTCAAAACGCCCGATCGTACAAGGAAGGTGCCCGTCAGCGATAGCGAGAACGTCAGGATGGCAAGCAGAACCGTCCAGATTTTCAGCGCCTCGCGCTTTTCCATGACGAGTGCCGAATGCAGCAATGCCGTTCCGGCAAGCCACGGCATGAACGATGCATTCTCGACCGGATCCCAAAACCACCAGCCGCCCCATCCAAGCTCGTAGTATGCCCAATAAGAACCCATGGCGATACCGAGCGTCAGAAATGTCCAGGCAGCCAGCGTCCACGGCCGCACCCAGCGCGCCCAGGCGGCATCGATGCGCCCTTCGAGAAGGGCCGCCACGGCGAAGGAGAAGCAGACGGAAAAGCCGACGTAGCCGAGATAGAGCAACGGCGGGTGGATCGCGAGTCCGACATCCTGCAGGACAGGGTTGAGGTCCTTCCCCTCTGCCGGAGCCGGATCCAGGCGCATGAAGGGGTTAGAGGTCAGAAGGATGAACAAAATGAAGGCGACCGAAATCCAGGCCTGCGCGGCAAGCACGTTTGCCCGCAACGTGTCAGGCAAATTGCGTCCGAAGGCTGCCACCAGAGCGCTGAACAGCGCCAGGATCAGCAGCCAGAGCATCATCGAACCTTCGTGATTGCCCCACACGCCGGAAAACTTGAAAAGCAGCGGCACCAGCGAGTGCGAGTTCTCCCAGACGTTCGCCACCGAAAAGTCGGAGACGACGTGAGCGTAGGTCAGGACGGCGAACGAGAAGGCCACCAGTGCAAACATCGCCAGGGAGCCGACGGACGCGACGTCCATCATCGCACGGTCGAGGCGTCTTGCACCGATTACCGGAACAACGGAGATCACAAGCGCCGTCGCAAGCGCAAGAATGAGAGCGTAGTGGCCGATCTCGATGATCATTGCGCCGCCTCCCCTTCCTTCCAGAGCCCTTGCGCCTTCAGCTTGTCGGCGACTTCCTTCGGCATGTACTTTTCATCATGCTTGGCCAGCACGGTGTCGGCGGTAAAGACGTCGCTGCCGGTTTCGAAACGGCCCTCGGTCACGACCCCTTGCCCCTCGCGAAAGAGATCGGGGAGAATGCCGGTATATCGTACCCTCACAAGGTCGCCCGTCGCGTCGGTCACGGCAAACTGCACCGTCGATCCCGCGCCACGCACGATGCTCCCCTCGCCGACAAGACCGCCGAGCCGGATCCGGGTTCCGGGCGGCACCGGATTCTTTGCGATATCCGCCGGCATATAGAAATAGGCCACCGACTGGCTGAAGGCGAACATGACGAGCAGCACGGCGGCAATGATGAAACTCATGCCGCCGCCGATGATTGCCAAGCGCTTCTGCTTGCGCGTCATTCCGTCATTCCTTCTGTCGCGATGTCGAGCTCTCGTGCCAGCGCCAGCAGTTGCTTGCCTTGCTCGCTGCTCGCCGGAAACGCTGCCAGTCCGCGCTTCAGAGCTCCAACCGCACGATCCTTGTCCTTCAATACGACATAAGAGCGGACAAGCCGCAACCAGCCTTCAAGATTGTTCGGGTCTTCGGTGAGCTTGGCATCGAGGCTTTCCACCATGCCCTGAATCATTTGTTGCTGGTCGCCAGCGTTCATGTTCTCGGCGGCAGCAACGTCCGCCTGCGTCGGATTGCCCGGCGCGTTCGCAGCGCCGCTCGGCAATGCGCCGGCATTCTTTGCAATATGCTCGGCAACAAGCGGCATCCATGGCGCGTCGGCGGGTGATTGCTTGGCAAGGGCCTCAAAGGCGACCTTAGCCTCTGCAGACCGGCCTGCCTGCTCCATGCCGAGCGCAATATAGAAGCTTGCCTTCGGATTATCGGGCTGCAGCTGAAGCGACTGCTCCAGCACCTTGCGCGCATCTTCGGTGACGACGCCGTTCGAGGTCGCCATCAGCGTCTCGGCAAGCCCGTCCAGCCGCGCCGGGCTTGGCCCGAGCATGCGGATCGCATTCCGGTAGGCATTCTCGGCATCGGCAACGCGCATGGTGTTGAAGTAGATCGGCGCCAGCACGTCCCAGCCCTTGCCGTCATCGGGATTCTGCGCCAGGTGCCGCTCGGCCTTGGCGACCAGGATCGCCATGTCGTTGCCGGGGTTTTCAAGTCGGGCTTCCAGCGGCTGCGACGGCAAATCCGGTCGCCCCACCAGACTGTAAAGACAGAGCCCCACGATCGGCAACATCAGCAGCACGAAGGCTTCGGAGAGACGGTGATGCTTAGAAAGCTTGCGATCGGTGACCGGCGCGGCCGAGACTGTGATCAGGCGTCTGCCGATTTCGGCCCGCGCATAATCCGCTTCATCGGCTGAGATCAGTCCGCCGGCGCGGTCGCGATCGAGTTCGCGCAGCTGATCGCGATAGACGGCTGCCTCCCCGGCACGCATGTCATCGACCGCTTTGGCGCCACGCAAAAGCGGATAAAGCAGAATGGCAGCGACGGCGGCCGTCAGAGCGGCCACAAGAATCCAGAAAAGCATAGGCGCCAAATACTCGAAGCGAACATCTATTCCAACAAGCAAAGCCGCAATGACGATTATTTGAGGCGTTTGGCCGCAATATGCCGTGAGCGGCTCATCCTATCGTCTCCTCGATGCAGCGAAACCGGCTAACCCAGCGGCGACCAGCTACCATTGTCGTTTCGGCACGCGGAGCCGCGCGCCACCGTCTCCTTGCCATCGATGGTCACGCTGTGTGTATACTGACGGCAGTTCTGCGAGCCGACCTGATAGGGCGCAGCCGCGACAACCTTGCCGCTGACGTTACGTCCGCTCCAGACAACCGGCTGCCCGACGCCGGCACCTTCCAAGGCACGATACTCGGCTTCGAGGGCGCGCTGGCGGTCGCTATCGCTGAGTTCCAAGCCGCTGCGACCGATGATGCCGCCCTGCAACGCTCCAATATAGGTAGCCGAAGGCGGAGGCTTCCGCGAGAAAAGACCGCCGGAGCCACCGCTCTTCGTCGATTGGCATCCGGAAAGCGTCATGGCGACGAGGAGCGAGGAAACAATCATGCCTTGCAGACGTAGCATCATTCAGCCGAACCAGAATCAGGTGTCAATCAACGAGCCACACGCGCACCAAGCCGTGTCGGCAATAAGGCAAAGCATGCTATACAATCGCCTAGGTCTATGTGACATCAAGCAATTGCTCACGCAACATCCTTTGTGATGCCCGGCAAAATAAGCCGAGCCTTTAAACCCCGCCACTCCCCGCGGGACAATTCCAGCCGACCCTGATACTCGTTGGAAATCTCGGTCACGATGGACAGCCCAAGCCCGGTGCCTGGTTTGCTTTCATCCAGCCGCTTGCCGCGCTTCAGCGCTTCGCGGATCTGATCCGGCTCAAGTCCCGGCCCGTCGTCCTCGACAACAAGCTCGACCCAGTGGCGACGCCCACTGCCCTCGGCACCCTTGATATCTTCGGGCGCCTCCGTAACGGACAGGCGTACCTTGGTCGCCGCGAAACGAGCGGCATTCTCGAGAAGGTTGCCGACGACCTCTTCGAGGTCCTGCTGCTCCATGGCAACCGCGAGATGGGGCGGCGTCACCGTAAGTTCGAACTCCTTGTCGACGTTCAAGCGCCGCATCACGCGCACCAGCCGTTCCAGCGCCGGCTCGGCATCGGTGCGGGCGAGCACGGATTCGCGTTGTGCGGCAATCCGGGCGCGATTCAGATACGACTGCACCTGACCCTGCATCGCCTCTGCCTGGCTGCGCACGAGATCACCGTGAGAGCGTTCCAGGACACGCGCCTCGTTGAGCAGCACGGCAATCGGCGTCTTCAGGGAGTGGGCGAGATTGCCGACCTGCATGCGTGCCCGCTCCACGATGCGGCGATTGCTGTCGATCAGGGCGTTGACCTCGTTGGCGAGCGGCAGAATTTCGCGCGGGAACGCGCCCTTCAACTGCTCGCTCTCGCCGGCGCGAATGCGTTCAAGCGCGGCGCGCGCCTTATCGAGCGGCTTGAGGCCATAGAGAATGGCCAGTGCGTTGACGATTAGACTGCCGACACCGAAGCCGGCCAGCGCCAGATAGAGGCTGTGGGAAAAATTGCGGACGTCGTCTTCGACAACATCGACGTTGCCGGTAACGCGGAAGCGCGCAGCACGGCCATCGGTATCCAGAACGACTTCGGTCTCGGCAACGTGGATACGGTTCCCCGAGGCATCGGTTACCTGGTAGTAACGCTCGTAATTCTTGTCGAAGGGCGCTTCGAGAACCGAGGGAACAGGGATCGAGATCGAGCCAAGCGACGGCGACACCAGCGGCGGAGCCGTGTAGGTGCCGAGCGGCTCGACGAGCCAATACCAGCCCGTCTTCGGCTGTGCAAAGCGCAGGTCGCCGAGCTGCGGGCTACCGCTGAGTGCCCCCTGATCGCCGATCGTCACTGAATTGACGACGTTGTAGAGCTGGGCACGCAACAGGTCCTGAAAACCGCGCTCAGCGCTCTTCCGATACAGCGTCGAGATCAGCAGGCCGATGACCACGAGCGCGACGGTCGACCAGATCGTGGTCAGCAGCAGAACGCGTGCAGTAAGCGATTTAATTCGCATTGTTCGGCGCTTGGATGCGGTAGCCGAGCCCGCGCACCGTTTCGATCAGGTCAACGCCCATCTTCTTGCGAAGGCGCCCGACGAAAACCTCGATCGTGTTGGAATCGCGGTCGAAATCCTGATCGTACATATGTTCGACCAGTTCGGTGCGCGAAACCACTTCGCCCATGTGATGCATGAGATAGGAAAGCAGCCGATATTCATGCGAGGTCAGCTTCAGCGCCACGCCGTTGACCGTGGCCTTCGAACTCTTGGTATCGAGGCGCACCGGGCCGCAGATGATCTCGGACGAAGAATGCCCCGCCGCCCGGCGGATCAAGGCGCGGATCCGTGCCAGCACTTCCTCGACATGGAAAGGTTTGGTTACATAGTCGTCGGCGCCGGCATCGATGCCGGCGACCTTGTCGCTCCATCGGTCGCGAGCCGTGAGGATCAGCACCGGCATGCCGCGACCTGCGCCGCGCCACTTCTCAAGCACCGTCACGCCGTCCAGCTCCGGCAGGCCGATATCGAGGATGATCGCATCATAGGGCTCGGTGTCGCCGAGGAAGTGCCCCTCCTCGCCGTCAAACGCCTGATCGACGACATAGCCAGCTTCCTTGAGGGTATCGCTGAGCTGCCGGTTCAGGTTAACATCGTCTTCGACTACCAGAATGCGCATCGGTCCGCTTTACTCCGCTTGATCTCTTCGGCGTCTAGATAGGCCGATTCTGCCTACATCGGAACCTTGACGGTTACCTTGCGCGGGCGCTGGCCGTTGCCCTGGACGAGAACGGTAATGATGCAGCTATCGCCCAAAGGCTGGACGGAAAGGAGCTGGCCTCCCGTTTTTTCCACAACCTCACGCGCGGCCTCGCTGCAATCGCCTGCAACGCGCACGGTCAGGGTACGCGGATTATCCGGTGAGGGCGACGTTATCGCCAGCCCGGCGGCTAGCGCTGCGACGCTCAAGGGAGAGGCCATGTGCAATGCTTTCAATGGATACTAACTTGGCCCAGACTATGTACTCAAGCGACCTGAATGGCAAATGAATGCCTTGTAATCCCTGATGCTTAGAACAATTTTGAATTCGCGCCACGCGTGTTCGAAAATGCAGCGCAGCGAACGAGAGTGCCCGCTCGCCGCACCGGCTTCAACCGACGGATTTGATAGCCGCCTTGGCGGTCACTCACCCATAGACGGCCAGCAGACCGCCAAGCGCACCAGCTATATTCACGATCTCGTCCACCAACTGGCTTTTGTCGGCCGCAGCAAGATCGATACCCGCAAAATGCAACATTGACGCGACGACCGCCGCACAGCCGGCGATGCCGCCATCAATGCTGGCCTCTGCCACCTCCTCATCCTTTCGACATGAAAAAAGGAGCTCGAAGGCGCCGTCCTGCAGTTCCAAATAGGAGCTTTGCTCCGGTGCGTTGCCACCTAGGGCCACCGTCCGCGCAGACGCGGATGCTGTCGGATGTCCCGCTCACAGGAAAAGGCCCTGCCATCCCATCCGGCCTGCGCCGCCAGCGCTACAATCTCGGGCTGATCGTCGAAAAACAGCGGGCGCTCATCGCCGGAGATCCCTAGCGCGGCGTTGATGGCCTCGAAGAAGCGGACATCCTTTTTGGGATGCCCGATCTCGGCGCTGTAGAAAATGCCGTCGAAAAGCCAGGAAAGGCCAAGGTCGTTCCACAGATATCGTGCCCGGTAATGTTCCTGGCCGGTTGCCAGATACAGCTTTATATCGCCTGCCTGGCGCAGCTCGGACACAAGCCCGATAACCGATGCATTGAGATTTGAATCTTTTTCAAACCAGTACTGCACGAAGGAGTTCACGCTGCCTGCATAGCCGACCTGCGGAAGCACTTCGGCGAGAGCTGCCTTCAAATCGCTTTGTCCAGTCACGCATGCAAACATCCGGCTCTGGAAGCGATCACCCGGCGTTCCGAAAAAGAGCTGTTGGAACGCATCGCGATCCACACCCAGATCTTCTTCGATTGTCATATCCCATGGCTTGCGCAGTTCCGGATTAGCGTGCCATCCATCGATCAGCACGCCGTCGACATCGAAGAAGATTTTCACCGTCCGCCTGTCTTGCTGAGTCGCAACCCAAGTAACCTACGCCTATAGAGCCAACATGTAACCCACTATGGCCGATTGTGCTCGACGCTGCGACCGGCGATCAAACTCTTGAGCGACAGCTCCGGCCGAGATAACAGGCCCCGTCGGCGCCCGTTGGGGTCATCCACTTGTCACTTTCAACCTGTCGGCGAAGCTGCTACGACCTCCCTCGCCCCTGTCCCATTCGCCCCAAAGCCCGCCCATGTCTCGATCCATCGCCCTGCGCTCAGCGCAGACGGTTGCCGTCCTTGCCGTCACACAGCTGATCGGCTGGGGCACCAGCTTCGACATGCTCGGCGTCATGGGCCGCGTCGTCGCGCCCGATCTCGGATTGCCGAACGAGGTGATCTTCGCGGGGCTGAGCATCATGATGATCGTCAGCGCCCTGTCCGGGCCTACGACCGGTCGTATGCTGAACCGACATGGAGCCGCACGGGTGCTCGCCGTCGCTTCGATCACCTTCACGATCGGCCTGCTGCTGTTAGCTACCGCGCAGGGCATCATTCTCTATGTGCTTGCCTGGATTGCCATCGGCACCGGCGGTGCCTTCGGTCTTTCCGCCCCGGCCTATACCGCCGTCGTCGAGCGCGCCGGACCTGACAGCAAACGGGTGATCGCCATCCTCATGCTGTTCACCGGCCTTTCGAGTGCAATCTTCTGGCCGATCCTCAGCCTGCTCAACGCTACCGTCGGCTGGCGCATGACGTTTCTGGTCTGCGCGGCGCTACAGTTTTTCGTTTGCCTGCCACTGCATCTTTTCGCCCTGCCGAAGCCTATAGCCTTTGCTGCGGATGGCACCACCGCGCAGGAAGCGCCGGTACCGCTCTCCCCCTCGGGACAACGCAAGGCCTTCTTGCTGATTGCTGCGGCTACGACGATCTCGACCTTCGTCACCTTCGGCGTATCGCCATCGCTGCTCGAAATACTCCGGCAGTCCGGCGCCTCACCGGCGCTGGCATTGCAGCTCGGTTCGGCTCGTGGCGTGATCGGCATTTCCGCCCGCTTCGTGGATATGCTCCTCGGCCGCCACGGCAATCCGATCCTCAGCGCCGCGATGGGCGCGACCCTGATGGTATCAAGCTTCCTGATGATGCTGGTGATACCGCCCTCGACGCCGCTGCTGATCAGTTTCATCCTGCTCTATGGCGTCGGCTCCGGTGTCATGACCGTCGCCCGCGCACTGCTGCCACTCGCCCTCTTCTCGCAGCGCGAATTCGGATTGCAATCCGCCCGCCTGTCGCTGCCGCAAAACCTCGCCAACGCCATCGCGCCCGTCGTCTTCACGGCGATCCGCGATCGCGCCGGCGCCGGAACCGCGATCGCGACATGCGCCGCGCTCGCGGTCGTGTCGCTCGGCTTCGTGCTTATGCTCGCTGCACAGGTCAAGGCGGCAACCAGGCTATGCGCGCAGACTTGAGCGAGATGAACGCTGCTGCGCGTTCGGCAATGGGCGAGAAATTTGAAGTCGTCTTCCTATCTTCGGTGTAAACAGTCCGCCGTTTGATCTTGGAGGAGAAGCAACATGGACCGGTTCACTGGCGGTTGCCGCTGCGGCAACGTCCGACTTGTGGCATCTGGGCGTCCCTATCGGGTCGGCATTTGTCATTGCCTCGACTGCCGCAAGCATCACGGGGCGCTTTTTCACGCATCCGCGATCTTTCCTCAGGATGCGGTGACGGTCGAAGGCGAAACACGTGACTATGAAGGGCGGTTCTTCTGTCCCCGCTGCGGCTCCCCGGCTTTCGGACGCTCCGCAGATGAAGTCGAAGTGAACCTCGGATCGCTCGACGCTCCCAACCAGTTGAAACCAACCTACGAACTCTGGACCGTCCGCCGCGAGTCCTGGCTGCCACCCTTTCCGCTGTCGAGACACTACGAGCGCGATCGGGACGCCACCAGCCGCTTCGAAGAGTAGATCGCGAAGCCACTACTGCGAGATTGCAGCGACAACCGGCTCCATCACGGCCCGGAAGCGCAACTCGGCGACATAAAGCTTCGTCTTCGGTTCGCGGCGGCTCTGTGTCCTCAGAATGCAACAGGCTGACGAGGTGATGCGAGCCAAGATCGATCGCCGCATCCTGCAGCAGCGCATGGAGACGCACAGCCACCAGCTGCACCTGCTTTCGTCGCCCGGCGTCGATCCAGATTTCAAGAGCGAACAGATGCTCCTCACTGGCCTCCATCGAGGTCAAATAGTCGTTGCTGATGATCTCGCTGATCAGGACGCAAGGGAGCTTCCGAGCCGTCTGCAGCCGCGGATACCGTCCTCGCCGACCATGCCGAGAAGTTCGCTATCCCGGTCAGACGTGCATGATCGCCGTCAACAATTCATTGGCTTCAGAAGACGTTGACTGGACCGTCATGGGAACGCATCCGCTGGCAGGCCGCTATCACTCCAAACAGGAATTGAGGGCAGCCACGTTTGCACGGTTGAACAAGCTCCTTCCCGGCGGAACGCAGCTTCAAGTGTCGGTCGCAAAGTATCACGGCTGATCGATCACCCGCGCTGGAAAGTCAATTTCACCCCAGCGGCTGCTTTACCGCCGCATCGCTCTCGTAATCCGCCGCCGTCCGCATTTCGCGGATCGGGCGCACGAGGTCGATGGAACGCTGATAATCGGGATGCGCCTTGTAGGCGGCAAGCGCCGCCTCGTCGTCGAATTCGCCGTAGACCACCAAATCGACCTCGGTGCCGAGCTGGTCGGTCTTGATGTTGGTGCCAATCTCCAGCAGGCGGGCGTGCGGGATCGCCGTCAGGATCGACAGGCCGGCGCGCACCTTTTCCAGTTGGTCCGCAGGCGCTGTAAAGAAGACGATGTGGCGGATCACGCGGAACTCCTATGAGGATCTAGCCGAAGACCCGCGCGATAGCACGCAGGAGCCAGGCCTTCAACCGCGCAAGCGGGCCTGCCGACTGTTCGCGGCGGATGGCCGCAAGGAAGGTCTTGCCGTAGCCGGCCAGCGTCTCCGCCCGATCCGTGCCGTTGACGATGCGGCGCGCATTGACCCAGTCGTCGGTCGTCTCGTTCAGGTGGTCGGCGAGCTTGTGATTGGCAAAGGAGCCCTGCACCATGCCCTCGATCAGGATCGAAACGGCCGCCTCCATCTCCATCGCGCGGTCGGGCTCGGCCACCAGATCAATGCCGGTCAACAGGCTCATGGCCTCGTAGTTGCGCTTGTGGGTGAGCTGCACCAGCCCGCGGCCAAGCCAGCACTTGCCGTCCTCGTCCGGCCGCCAGTAGGGCGTCTTCACCCAGGAGAGCTTGCCGCCCGCATAGGCATACTCCAAGATCTCGATCGCCCGGGCATCGGTCGTCGCCAGCGTCTCGCGTACCGGCTGCATCGTATAGGCCGTCTCGTGATAGGCGGTCGCCATGATGTAGGCGAGCCAGCGCGGATCGGCCTCCGCCATCCGCGCCTCCCAAAAATCGAGAATTGCCGTCATGCCCTCCACCTGCGGCTGATTAAGCGTCCCCTTGAACAGTGCGTCGCGCACCGTGTCGAAGAAGAAGGGCCTGTCGATGTGGATAACCATGATGTCAGCCTCAAAAAGTGGTACGGCGCTCTGCGCCTCAATCGATTAAATTTAATTCAATCGTTTAAAGTGTTTAAGCGCCTGATTTACACGTAGTTTAAGCCGTGCCAGTGATTAACTCACCGTTAAATCCAGCACTCGGAGGAGAGCATGCAGCAGCCGGCCAATAGCAATCAGCCGACCATTCCCCAGCATGTCGTCGACCAGCTCGAAAACGAGTGGCGTCAGGTTCGCCCGGAGCAGCAGCCGCCGCGTCCGGCACAACCGCAACCTCAACGCTAGTCCTTCAGACACCCTCACCCGGGGTTCTCGATGTCCCTCCAGCATTAGTGCCGTCAACGCCCAGACCAGCGCATCCAGCCGGTCGGGCGAACGGCCGAATGAAAGCCCGTCCGGGCCGAAGTCGCACATCTGGTCCTCGAGCGCGACAAAGCTCCCGGCATGGGCGACACGCCCCCTGCTCGTGAGTGCCGCGACCGGTTCGGCCCTGAGATATTTACCGCGCGTCGCGCGCGCGGTCGAGGCCGGCAGGCTCTCGTCGATGCTCTTCAGCATCGATGCCACCATGTCGCCACCCTGGTTGATCTCGGCCACGCCGTAGCGATTGGCCAGTGCATCGATGAAGCCAGACGCCAGATTGCTGGCATTGGCGAGTGTGCTGATCCGCGTCAGCCGCGTGCCGGCATCGGCAATCAATCCCTTCAGCAGCGGCACCGGGGCGGCGGCGGCAACGGTGCCACCCTGACCGGGAGGGCCCGTAAGGTTCCATTCGACAAGGAGCTGCCGCGTCCGATGTTCCGCCAGCTCGTCGATGCGCTCAAGAAACCGGTTCTTCGCATCTTCAAGTCCCATCGCAGCATCGTTCTCTTCCGCGGCCAGCTCGCGATCGCGCGCGATCTGTCGCTGCAACTGATCGGCTTTCTTCAGCGTGCGCACGATCAGCGACATGGCATCTGTCCCAGCCTTCAGGTCGGCCCGCGCGAGCTTTGCCGCGTCACGTCACAGAGGATTATTTTCCTATTTTGTGAAGATTTTCCGACACCCGCTGCTGCTTGAGTTTTTCTGATTGGTCCGCGCCCATCAGCATGTGCTAATTTTATCGCCATGAACCAGGAAGAGCTCATTTCCTTTGCGCTCAGCCTGCCGGAGGCGGTCGAGAGCGCGCACCACGGCACGCGCGATTTTCGCGTGCGCAGCAAGATATTCCTAACGATGCCGGATCAGGACTACTGCGTCGTCCGCCTGACACCCGACCAGCAGCACATGACGCTGGCGGTGGCGCCTCATGATACGGCCGCGGTGCCGGGCGGTTGGGGACTGCGCGGCTCGACCCGGCTCTTCTACGGCAAGGCGACCGACGAACTGGTGCAGGATCTCGTGCGCAAGGCATGGCAGAACGCCGCGCCAAAAACGCTGCAAAGACAGTTTGTTATCATCCCGTCCGGCTAGTTCGATCTAGCGATAACCGGTGGCGTCGGCGGTCTTGCCCGCGTCCATCACCTCGTCCATGTAGCGCCAGCAATCCGGCCGCGAGCCGTCCACGTCGTCGAAGCCGTAGACCTTGGCGAGCCCGCCGCTCGACAGCGACTGGCCGTTCCAGCGGGCGCGCCCGGGATCGGCGGCGAGTGCGGCGACCGCCCGGCCGGTGAAGCGCGGCGTCTCGGAGATGACGAAGTGCGGCTGCACCGCCGTCGCATCGCGCCAGTTCTCCTCCCGCACGCTGTAGTTATCGAGCATCATTTCCGAGCGCATCCAGCCAGGTGTCAGCGCAACGGCGGTCGCGCCATGCGGCGCAAGATCCTTTGCATGCGCCCAGGTCATGCGGATGACGCCCGTCTTGACGAGGTCATAGTAGGGGCAAAGGCGGTAGTGGGTGGCGTTGTACTCGGCGGTGCCATCGGTCAGTTCGACGAGCAGCCCGCCGGGACGCTCGATCATCAGCGCCAGCGCATAATGCGCGGTGATCAGGTGGGTATCAATCGCCAGCCGTAGCATGTGCAGCCCCTTCTCCAGCGAATGCTCCCAGACCGGCTTGTTCCATTCCGTCAGATGCTCGCCGCCCCAGATATCGTTGACCAGGATGTCGAGCCGGCCTTGCTCGCGGCGGATCCGGCCGACCAACGCCTCGACCTCGCCAGGCACCGTATGATCGACACGAACGGCGATCCCCTCGCCGCCAGCTGCCGTGACCATCTCGGCGGTCTCCTCGATCGTCTCAGGGCGGCCGTATTCCGATTGCTCCGCCCGCGTCGTGCGGCCGGTAACGTAGACCGTGGCGCCGGCAGCGCCGAGCTCCACCGCAATGCCGCGACCGGCGCCGCGTGTGCCGCCGGCAACAAGGGCAATCTTTCCCGAAAGGGCTGCTGTCATTAGCTTCTCCTCCATGCTGGAACCGGCCTGGGTCGGTTCTGATTGCTCCACTTGAATATAAACGAACGTTCGTTCATATTCATTGCGAACGCAAGAGGAAATTTCATGCCGCGCCCCCGCACGCTTTCGGACGAACAGCTTCTCGACATGGTGCTGGGGCTCATCCATGCGGAAGGCCCGGATGCGGCAAGCTTCGGCGCGGTGGCGAAGATCAGCGGTCTTTCAGGCTCGACGCTCGTGCAGCGGTTCGGCACCAAGGCGGCGATGCTGCGGACCTGCCTGCTGCGCGCTTGGGACCGGCTGGACATGGAAACGGCCCGGCTGATCCGGTCCGTTCCGACGACGCCCGCGGGCGCCATTGACCTGCTCGCTGGCCTTTCGAAGGACTACGGCTGCGATGCCGCCTCCTATGCGGAGGGCCTGCTGCTGTTGAGGGAGGATCTGCGCGATCCGGCCTTGCGCGCTCGTGGGGCTGCCTGGGGCAAGACACTGGCCGCAGCGCTCGACCGGTGCCTTCACGTCCAAGGCAGAACGCCCCTCGGGCGGCTGATGCTCTCGCAGTGGCAGGGCTGCCTGCTCTGGTGGGGTTTCGAGCCGCAGGGCTCGATCGAAGACTATGTGCGGGGCGAGCTCACGCAGTTTCTTAGGTCAGTCGCCTAGGCCGGCACTACTTGGCCGTCTCCGGCTCTTGCGCCTGCGCCTCGTCGCCGACCGTCAGCGGCCAATCCACCACGTAATCCTCGAAGTCGTCGACATCGACTTCGGTCTCGTTGATCGTCCGGCCGCGCGCCGAAATGCCAGCCGCATGCACCGTCTCGGGATCGCCTGACACCAGCGGATGCCACCAGTAGAGGTCGCGCCCCTCGTTGATCAGCCGGTAGCCGCAGGTCGGCGGCAGCCAGGCGATCTCGTCGACGTTTTCCTTGGTGAGCTGGACGCAGTCGGGCACAAAATCCCGGCGATTCTCGTAGGAGGAACAGCGACAGCTCTCATCGTCGAGCAGCTTGCAGCGGATCGACGTGAAGTAGATGTCGCCGCTATCCCACTCCTCGAGCTTGTTGAGACAACAGAGGCCGCAGCCGTCGCATACGCTCTCCCATTCCGTCGTCGTCATCTCGGCGAGCGTCTTCGTCTTCCAGAAGGGTGTTTGTTCCATCATTCCGTTCTTGCAACAGCTCCGCGCAAAATCGCGTGAGAGCTTCCATTTCTCTTGTCCTTGTCAGGCAAATCAACCAATGATTCACCAAGCTCCGGTTACTCCGGGGCACTGTCGGCAGATTTACCATAGTCCGGCGTCAGGTTCGTCCGGCGTCGAACTGATCGGGCGGGAATATAAGACGTGACGGATCCGGACAATCCAGAAAAACGGCCGCGCAAGCAACGCCACCTGCTGCTGAAGATCGACTCGTGGATCGATTCGACCATCTGGAACGCCGGTTTTCGCTCGGCCGAAATCTGGGAAGACATCACCATCTTCTTTCGCCGCTTCCGCGTCCGCGGTTGGAAGCGGATCGTCTTCGAACTTGGCGGCGAAGGCCTGACGCTCGGCGTCGTCGGCGCCGTCCTGATGCTGACCCTTGCCCAGCCTGCCTTCGAGGCTACCAAGGAAGATTGGCGCAATCGCGGCGACTACGCCGTCACATTCCTTGATCGCTACGGCAACGTCATCGGCCATCGCGGCGTCATCCACCAGAATTCCGTGCCGATCGATGAACTGCCTGACGCCCTGATCAAATCGGTGCTGGCAACCGAGGACCGGCGTTTCTTCGACCACTTCGGCATCGACGTCATCGGCCTCTTCCGCGCGGTGGTCACCAACGCCCAGGCCGGCGAAGTCGTCCAGGGCGGCTCGACGCTGACGCAGCAGCTCGCCAAGAACCTGTTCCTCTCCAACGAACGCTCGATCGACCGAAAGATTACGGAAGCCTTCCTGGCCTTGTGGCTCGAAGCCAACCTCTCCAAGAAGGAAATTCTCTCCACCTACCTCGACCGTGCTTATATGGGCGGCGGCACCTTTGGTGCTGCTGCAGCGGCACAGTTCTATTTCGGCAAGAGCATCACCGACGTCAATCTGGCCGAGTCTGCCATGCTGGCCGGCCTGTTCAAGGCGCCGGCGAAGTATGCGCCGCACGTCAACCTGCCGGCGGCGCGCGGTCGCGCCAATGAGGTGCTGACCAATCTCGTGCAGAGCGGCCTGATGACCGAGGGACAGGTGATCGCCGCCCGGCGCAATCCGGCCACGGTTGTCGACCGCAACCAGGTGGGATCGCCCGATTTCTTCCTCGATTGGGCCTTTGATGAGGTGATGCGGCTGTCACCGCGCTTCCATCAGCATTCGCTCGTCGTCCGGACCACGATCGACATGGGGCTGCAGAGTGCCGCCGAAGATTCCGTCGAAACGTCGCTACGCGAATATGGCGAAAGCTATCACGCCAAGCAAGGCGCGATGGTCGTGATCGAAAACGGCGGTGCGGTGCGGGCAATGGTCGGTGGCAGGGACTACGGTGAAAGCCAGTTCAACCGCGCCACCAGGGCGCTGCGCCAGCCTGGCTCGTCCTTCAAGGTCTACACTTATTCGGTGGCGATGGAGAACGGCATGACACCCGACACCATCGTCGTCGATGCGCCGATCTACTGGGGCAACTGGAGCCCGCATAACTACGCCAACAAATATGCCGGCCGTGTCACCATCGCGACCGCCATTGCCCAGTCGATCAACACCATCCCGGTGCGGCTTGCCAAGGAGAAGCTCGGCATCCAGCCGATCCGCGCCATGGCGAAGAATCTCGGCGTCGAATCACCGGTGCGCGACGACGTGACGATCCCGATCGGCACCTCTGAAGTGACCGTGCTCGACCAGGCAACCGCCTATGCCGTCTTCCCAGCGGGCGGCTACCAGTCGCGCCGTCACGGTATCACGCAGGTCCTCGATTACGGCGGCGACGTCCTCTACGACTTCGACCGTGACGAGCCGCCCGCCAAGCGGGTGCTCTCCGAGAAGGCCGATACCTACATGAACCAGATGCTGTCGCGCGTTCCCTATGTCGGCACTGCGCGCAAGGCAGCCCTCGACAACAACATCCTGACGGCCGGCAAGACGGGCACGACGCAAGCCTATCGCGACGCCTGGTTCATCGGCTACACCGGCAACTACACTGCCGCCGTCTGGTTCGGCAACGACGACTACACCTCGACCAACAAGATGACCGGCGGCTCGCTGCCGGCCATGACCTTCAAGCGCGCCATGGACTACGCCCACCAGGGCATCACGCTCCGCCAGATCCCCGGCACGCAGCCGCTGCCGCCCGACAAGACGGTGAAGACCGTTACCGCCAAGCCGGAGGAAGGCAGCCCGCCTCCCCTCGTTCGCCCGCGGATGCTCTCGGTCGAGTCCACACGCATTCTCAAGGACCTTGGACAGGCGCTGAAGGCAGCCCCGCCACTTGCCGCGCAGAAGGTGGCAAGCGCCGACTAGGACCGTCAAGTGGCATCAACTTAGTCGCTACCCGG
This sequence comes from Rhizobium sp. BK060, assembly GCF_014193145.1. NCBI lineage: Bacteria > Pseudomonadati > Pseudomonadota > Alphaproteobacteria > Hyphomicrobiales > Rhizobiaceae > Rhizobium > Rhizobium sp. BK060. Next base: position 86,541 of record NZ_JACHYW010000016.1, on the reverse strand, counting down.
ACGACCCCGGACGACAACTTTGCGCCCGCGGCCTAGTGTGGCCTCGGCACTATCGTGAAAGTCCCACGTAGTAAGCTCCGATCACTCGGGCGGCGCGACAACGCCTTTCAATCTGGCGGTGAAAGTAAAGATGTGCGATATTCGCGTCTAGGACGGCTGCCAACATTGAGGCAGACGCCAGAGCGAGCATTTTATCGCTAGCCATTGACGCTTCGATGGCGGGTACGCCTCTCGTCACCCTATGGCGAGTAATCAAAGCTACATTCACATAACTCAGCATATCCCGCTGTGGCGGCGCCGTGCCGCGCAGTTTCGCAAACTCAGATCGTCGCAGACATGAGGTGGGTACCCTTATGCTGTGAGAAGACAATCGCGATTAGTTCGAGTGAACGGAGGGTATCAATCATGAGTAGTACGAGAAGCCTTTGCTTTGGTCTGCTGGCTTCCGCCTGCGCGACCACACTGGGTGCACCGGCCGTCGCGCAGCAGCCTCAGTCAAAACCCAACATCCTTGTCATCATGGGTGACGATGTTGGTTGGTTCAACATCGGTGCCTATCACCGGGGCATCATGTCCGGGAAGACGCCGAACCTCGACAGGCTGGCGTCCGAGGGCATGATGTTCACCGACTACTATGCGGAGGCGAGTTGCACAGCAGGCCGGGCGAGCTTCATCACCGGAGAGATTCCGTTGCGCACCGGTCTGACGACCGTCGGTCAGGCGGGCGCCGATGTCGGCATGCCTGATAAGGCGGCAACCCTGGCCGCCGTGTTGAAGGCAGAGGGATACGCCACTGGCCAGTTCGGCAAGAACCATCTTGGCGATTTGAACAAGTATCTGCCGACCCTGCATGGCTTCGATGAATTCTTTGGCTACCTCTATCACCTCGATGCGATGTCAGACCCCTATTGGTATTCGTTCCCGAATGACCAATCGTACCGAGATAAGTTTGGTCCGCGCAATTTGGTCCACAGCTTTGCAACGGACACGGACGACACAAGCGAGCAGCCCCGTTGGGGCAAGGTCGGCAAGCAGCGGATCGTGGACGAGGGGCCGCTCGCACCGTATCCCGACATGTCCAACGTACCGAACATGCACGACGTCACACCCAAGGCCAAGTACGACATGGGCACGTTCGACGAAGTGCTGGTCAAGGCCTCGTGCGACTTCATGGACAAAGCCAAGACCGACGGGAAACCGTTTTTCGTCTGGCACAATACGACGCGCATGCACGTCTGGACTTTTCTGTCGCCCAAATACCAAGCCCTCATGAACAGCGACACCAACTATGGCCTTGAGGAAGCGGGCGTGGCGCAGCTTGATGACAGCGTTGGTGCTCTCATGAAATGCGTCGAAGATGCAGGCGAAACCGACAACACCATCGTCATTTTCACGACCGACAATGGGGCGGAAGTGTTTACGTGGCCCGACGGTGGCATGACGCCATTCAAGGGCACCAAGGGCACAGTGATGGAGGGAGGCTTCCGCGCACCGGCCATCATCCGCTGGTCGGGCAAGGTCAAGCCGGGAACGGTCGAGAACGGCATTTTCTCGGCTCTTGATTGGTTCCCGACGCTTGCGGCGGCGGCTGGCAATCCAGACATCACCGACCAGTTGCTCAAGGGCGCAAAGGTCGGCGACAAGACCTACAAGAACCATCTTGATGGCTACAATCAGTTGGACTTGCTGCTGGGCAAATCACCATCCGCACGGCATGAATTTTTCTACTTCGGCGGCCCTTCTTTGGGGGCAGTCCGCATCGATAACTTCAAGTTCCAGTTCTTCCAACAGCCGCAGGGCTGGCCCGGCGGAAAGGTAACGACGGACATGCCCACGATGGTCAATATCCGTCAGGATCCATTCGAGCGGACGCCATCGATTGGCCAGGAAAGCCTCAATGATCTCGGTGGAGGCTACATGAACGACTTCTTTGCGCGCGAGTTCTGGCGGTTCGTCAGCGTTCAGCAGGAGGTCGGGAAGCTGGCCCTCACGGCGATTGACTATCCGCCGATGCAGGATCCGGCCTCCTTCAACCTGGACGCCGTGAAGAGGCAGATCGAGGCAGCGATCAAAAACAAGCCGGGCAATTAGTCGAGCCCGCTCAAGACGACGGGTAGCCCGAATCGGGCTACCGTCTGTGTTGGAGAAGCTTAAAACGATGGACGCGTTCGCTTCTGTCACGAGCGGAAGACCGGGGCTGTGCTAATCCACCCGCGCAGGACCGGCCGGCGCCCGTATTCCGGCGAAGGTGCTTCACAGCGGTCAGCGCCATGACAGGCGATGAGCCAGGCAGCAGCCACGCGCAATGAGCTGGGCTGCGTATTCTTCGAGTATCATCGGTATAAGGATGACGAGGACGTGGTAGTTCTGATCGAAGGCTTTCGCGATGCCGAGACACACGCATCCCATCGACGCACGCCGCACATGATCACTATGCAGGCCGACGTTCGGCGGCTCCCCGCAAAGCTGAGTATTATCGAGACTCGCTCGAATGAAGTCGTACGTTATGATCTAGACTTCGTTGCAAATCCGCCGGGACCTTATCGTCCTTAGTCACGAGGGTGGCGAGAAATACCAGGAAGCAAACCATAGCCTGCACCGAATAGGAGGATAGGATGAGCGATCACGTTTATAAAAAGGTGGAACTCATTGGGAGTTCGAAGGTGTCGGTCACCGAGGCGATCGAGACCGCCATCGCGCGAGCCTCGAAGACGATGCGAAATCTCGAATGGTTCGAAGTCGATCAAATCCGAGGTCATATCAAGAATGGCGCAGTAGCGCACTATCAGGTCGTGATGAAGGTCGGATTTCGAATCGACGACTCGCCATGAAAAGCTGGAGACGGTCAGTTCCAACTCTTTCGGTGAGCCACCGACATACAAACCGGTAGAAGATCGATACACGCCCAAGTTTGGGGCTGGCATGCGCGCGACGATCCTGGCGATCTTCGCGCTGCCGGTTGCCAGAAGCTCTGGCTGGACTCTGAAATGACTGGTTCAGGTGGTCTAATCTTGAAGTGGAGGTGATCTGTTTGCCATGCAGCGCAACGTTGATATCACGTACAATTACGAAAAACTGATGGACGTTGAATGACGATGTTCAACCGATTGATCATTTACGCAAGCAACGTGGAGGTAACGGCTCGATTCTACGAAAGATTTTTTGGCTTTAAGGCAAACAGGGAGCCCGGTGATCGCATTGTGGAGCTAGTTTCGCCCAATGGAGGCGGAATAATCATGCTCCATCCTGCTGCAAGGGGTCGGCGACGCGGCCAATCTATTGTTAAGTTGGTTTTCGACATTGGGGACCTAGAAGCGTTCTGCCTGCAATGCGCACGAGACGGCCTAACCTTTGGCCCGATCCACATCGCTGAGGGTTTATAAGTTTGCCAATGCTAAGGACCCTTGCGAAAACTCGATCTCGATATCCAGCCGAGCTTTCAGGGATAAGGGAACGAGCTAGACTACCTCGCAAAGCAAAAATGACCGCTTTGAGCCGCCGAAAACGGCCGGAATGTCCGCAAGCGGTTATGTTCTTATCTCGGAGCTAAGTCATGGTCGTAACTTGGCCCCACGGCGGATGAATTCAGACACTCGGAAGGCGCTTGTCGCAGAAATCTGCGGAGAGATTCTGTTGCCCGTTCCGGCCGGTATATGCTACCCGTAATCGCCTGCACCATTCCGCCCAACTAGAATCAGTGGTAACCCTTTCAACTGATTTGTTTCTCAAGGGCGCATAGTGTTTCGGTTTCCTCTCTTCATCGCGATGACTCTGATTATCGCCTTTGGCGGCGGGATCATGATTTCGCTCTACGCGCTCAATGCGACGGCCGGCTTCGGCGCGATCAAGCTCGGCGCCTGGGAAGCCTTCCCCGAACTGCAAACGGAAAGTGCCGACCCTTATGCGAAATCGCACAGGGCGCGGGCCGGACGCCTGCTCTACGGAAACGCCGAAGGCCTGATGTTCACCGCCAAGGTCGATGATGCGGGCGACCGGCTGAATGCCACCTGCAACTATCGCATCACGGGACAGACGCCGCCTGCCCGCATCTGGACGCTGTTTACCGCGGACAACAGCGGCAACCCGGCCTCGCTGCGGCCGGGGCTTCCCGGCGCGATGAATTCCTGGACGGTACTGCGGCGGGTCGACAGCAGCTTCTCGATCGACATTTCCGCGCAGGCGCGGCCGGGAAACTGGCTGGCGCTGCCGGCGGCCGGCACCTTCCAGCTCGTCCTGACCCTGTTCGATACCCCGACGGCAGGCAGCTCCGGCGTTATCGACCTTGCGATGCCGAAGCTGCAGAAAACCGGATGCGGGAATGCTTAGGATCCTCTTTGCCATCCTTGCGGGACTTTTCGGGGCGGCGCTGCTGCATCTCGTGATCATCCTGTCGTTGCCGCACTTTACCGGCAGGGATGCCGCGACGCGTGTCGCGTCCGAGGGCGATCTTGACAAGTTCTACCTGCTTGGGGCCACCGATGACGCGGCAGGGCTTTCCAACGACGATCCTTTTGTTCGCACCGCGGTCTGCGCGTTCGACATCGAGGAAAATCCGGTCCGCCTGACTGCAAAGGGCAATGTGCCGTTCTGGTCGACCGCGCTCTACGACGAGGCCTCGAACGAAGTCTTCAGCATGAATGACAGGACGTCGGTCGGCGGTGCGCTGGATATTCTGATTGGAACGCCGATCCAGCTGACGGAACTTCGCAAGGCGTTGCCGCCGGATCTGCAGAAGACCATTCTCGTGGAAAGCACGCGGTCGCAGGGCTATGCGGTGCTGAGGACATTGGCGCCCCAGGCGAGCTTTGACGCGGCCGCACGAAACTTCCTCGCGGAGGCCGGCTGCGACGAGTATGCCGGCTCCTCGAATTGAACCACTCTATCTATTTCTTGGCTCGCGAAACGCGATGTCCGGTGGAACGCTTCGCGCTTTCCGTCAGGCGCTCGTAACGCACGCCGGTGAAAAGCAGGATCTGCGCTTCGACTGGTTTTTTGCCTTTGCGGCGTCGCGTCTGAGACAGACGGTCCGCCAATGCGACGACTATTGCCATTCTCGTCTCCATGCACGGCCCGAGACGGATGAACTGCGCAATCTCACCCTGCCCGCCTGTGCGAGCCAGCGCGTCCTTTAGAGCCTGATACCGGGCTCCGAGGCATCCGCGCCTTTCTCACGGCACCTGTTCGAAATACCGTGATGTGAAACCGGACGACCGAAGCACTCGACCGCCGTGTTCATATCCGAATTGAGACATATGACGGTTAACAGATCGTTAATTTCATGCGTGAACATTAGCTTCTTCTACGACACCCTATAAACGCGCGGCATCGTCTTTTGGTTTCAAACGTCTCACAAGAAGATTCAGTCCACAACGTCGCAATGATATTAGCATTAATTCATATACTTAATGGAGGTTGTGTCGGCGAGGCCAATCATACCCCGATGCGATCGATTCCTGTCACAAAAATATCAATTGCGGTCTTTAGTAATACCGGTATGGTTGTATAATTGGCTAGGGTTAGAGGTCGGCCGGCTGACGCCGTTCCGTTCACCGCGGATAAGGGAGGGGCTGAAATGTCTTTGTTTATCGGTTCGACATTCTCCCCCGAGGACCTTGATGTGCTTCGCCATGCGCTCGATGCTTGGTGTGCGGAAAAGCGGATCGACATCAAGAGCCCCAAGGCGCAACTGGCAGCTTCCGCGGCCCTCGACCTCTACCAATGTGGAAACAATAACGCCGAAAGGCTTTTGGCGGCATTGCGCGAACACAAGGGGCTTTAGTCTCGGACGCAATTCCGCGGTCGTCGGGCGGTGGGTCCTTTCGGCACAAACCGAATAAAGTCTTTAGCAAGCATTAACCCTGCCCATGTAGGATTTGTTCATAACCTAAGTGGGGTAAGGGGCGTCCCTCCGCGTCCAGTCCCGCGGCATCCCTTTTTTTGCGTTTCCAGGGTGTGTTCTTGTGCGTGACCGGTTCCGAGACCTAGAGGCCCCATCCGCCAGCCGGAAGAAGGACGTGGTTCTCATGGCGACTGTCAGCAGCTTCGAGGGATTGCAACCGCCGACCCGCTCCGAGCTGCGCCAATTCGCCGAACTCTTCACGCCGCTGTTCCAGGCATCCTCCGATGAAGCGCGGCGGCAGGCTGTCGCTGCCCTTTCCCAATGCGCACAGATTCCGGCGGCGGTGGCGCTCTTCGTCGGATGCCAGCCGATCGACATTGCGGCACCCTTCCTCACCTCTTCGCCGGCGATCGACGATGAAACCCTGGTCACGATCGCGCGCACACAGGGTAGCGCGCACATGAAGGCGATCGTCAGCCGGAATGCCCTCTCGCCGCGGGTCATCGACGCTCTGGTCGGGCTGCGCCAGGCCGAGCAGCGGCTGGCGGCGCCGGTCGACGTCGAGGCGCCCAATACGGTGTCGCCAGAACCACCGGCTTCCACTTCCCTCGAGGAGGTCGAAGCTGCCGCACGCCGCACCAACGAAGAGGAAATGCGCAACAGGATCCGGGAACTGGCGCGGCATGTCAGCTGTCCGGAAGCCGATCGCCTTGGGCTGCGCAACCTGTCGCCGATCCAGGCCGCCCTTCTCGTTCGCTTCGCCCGCAACCGCGAGGCCGCACTCTTTGCGAAGGCACTTGCCGACGGGCTTTCCGCAAGCCGCTGGCTTGCCGAGCGGATCATGCTCGATATCTCCGGGCAGCAGCTGGCAACCACTCTGATCAGTGTAGGCATGGATTTCCTCGACGCCGTCTTCGTGCTCGAAAAGCTCTATCCTCACCTCGCGGAACCGCAGCACGGCGTTACGCGCGCATGGATGGTCCTGGACGGGCTCGATCCGGAAGAGTGCAATGCCCGCGTCGAAGCCTGGCGCCGCGCGGACAATTACACCTATCTGCCCGAGGAAACCGAGACAGTTCACTCTGCCCACGAGGTGCCGCCCGCGCGAGACCGGCGCATCATCGGCCGCACGCGCTGATCCTGCCTACAGCGGGTTTTCGCGCTCATTGGCAAGCGGAACGATACCGCCGAGATCATCGGCTTCCAGCTCGACAATCCAGAGGTCAGGGTCAAACTTCCGTTCACGCTCAAGCAGTTCCCTGACCTTGACAGGCTCTTCCCGCGTCAGACGCCGCTCGAACAGGCGCTCGCCGCTCGTCTCCCCGTCGAACAGGCTTTGCGGCGCAGGGCCGTAGAGCGTCTCCAGACCATCGCGGAAATGCTGGCGGATGAAAACGGCGCCCGCCTCGTCGGCGCCTTTCGCCTCAACGGCGGCAAAGTCACCCTTGGCGAAAACCCGACGCAGCAGGGCGGAAACGAAGATGTCGGTGCGTAATCTCATCGGCGAGCTATAGCAGACAAACCGGCGGCGGCAATATTGCGGCTGCCCGGTGAATCGACGGGAAGACCCGCCCCATCGCCATTCTTGGGAGAAGGACTGCCAAATTCCCTGGGTCGCGACCTTCCGACAACTCGAACCTCAACAATCTGTCGCCCCGTCTCAAATTGATCTTCGGCTTCTCCGGGGAGCACGCAATCGCGTGGAGAACAGTACGCCTTGAGCCGGCTATCCCCACCGCGATGCGCGCGAAAAATCGTCACCTTGATACCGGGATGCCTTTTGTCGACCAGGTCGCACTCGCGATCCGTTTGGCAGGTGACTTCGGCGGAGAACGGTTCGGCACCGTCGAGGACCACAGCGTAACGCACTTTGATCTCAACAACTCTCATATCTTCCGTTGAAACGGAGTCCTGTGAACAAAGGCGACGACAAGCGCTTGAAGATAAACAGCAATATGCACCTGAACCGCTCCGGGCGACTGACGTTGTTCACCGCCCGATATTCGCGTTATAATCGTGTCGCCATTGCGGCAACCTTCAGAGCGCGCCGATTTCCTTGAGCTTCTTCAGAACGGCCTCGCTGGGCTCGCCGTTCTCGGGAAGGTTGTAGTGCTTCTGGAAATGACGGATGGCGGTGCGGGTCTGTTCGCCCGGCACGCCGTCGACCCCGACGTTGGCGTAGGCCATGTTGCTGAGACCCTTCTGGATCTTCAGGACGAGATCAACGGTCGACAACTCCGCGGACGGTGCGGCTTTCTTTACCGGTGTCGGCGCGGTCTTGACGGTCTTTTCGGCGCTGCGGATGGCGGCCGCGACCGGATCCTCGGCGGATGCCTTCGAGGTCACATCCTCGGGCGGTTTTTCCAGCGGTACGGCCGAGGGGCCGATTGAGTCCGTCCTGAGCGCTGCCAGCACATCGGGCGTCGCCTCGCCCGTCTGCGGCATGCCCACCGTCTCTTCGAAGAAGAGGATCGCCGCACTGGTGCGCGGACCGATCACTCCATCCGGCGTGCCGTTATAGAGGCCGCGCCGCACCAGCTCGGTCTGGATGTCCATGACAATCTGGCTCGGTCGCTGACCACCGGGTGCGGCCGGTGGCGTCGCATTCGTTTGCGTGGCGTCGGCCTCGTCCTGCCGTTCGATTTTGAAGGTCGTGACGTTGCCGCTGTGCTCCTCGGTGGCCGGGCGGCCGCCAAGTACGTTCGGGAAAAGCGCGTCGCGCGTGCGCAAGAACGGGTGCGGATGCGCGCCCGGCTGATACCAGAGCGCGTTGGCGGCAACGAAGCTGAAGATGACAAGGAAGGCCGCGGTGCCGCCGGCGACCGACGGGTTGCGGCCGATCACGCCGCCGAGCGCGCTTGCGCCCTGCAGCCCCAATCCGCCGACGACGGTTGCGCCGGTGAGAAGCAGGCTCGGCCTCTTCTGCCGACCCCTTCTTCCCTTAGGCGATTTTCGCTTGCTCGCGGCCATCGAAAAGCCCCTCTTCCAAAACGCCGACGAACGCCGGCGCTGCCTTCAGTCGCGGCGGGAACTCGACAAGATCGTTGCGGGCAGTACCCGCAGCCGGAATGCCAGAGCCATCCGCTGCAATGGAAATCGTAATGATCGTGCCGGTGCCCGGCGTGCTGGCGATTGCGAAGTCGCCGCCATGCAGCGCCACCAGGCCCTTCACCAAAGACAGACCAAGACCCGTGCCTTCGAATCGGCGGCTATAGTCGTTCTGGATCTGGACAAAAGGTTGGCCGAGCATTTCCAGCTTGTCGGCCGGAATGCCGATGCCGGTATCGCTGACGCACAGGTTCAGAACGCCGTCGCGCATCGAAGCATCGATCGAGATCGCGCCGCCCGCATCCGTGAACTTCACGGCATTGCCGACCAGATTGATAAGGATCTGCTGGATTGCGCGCTGATCCGCAACGACCTCGTCGAGACCGCGCTGAATGCGGCTCGTCAGCGTTACACCCTTGGTTTTCGCCTGCAGCGCCAACATCGCCTCGCAGGAGCGGACGACGGCGGCGATGTCGAAGGGTTCGAGGCAGAGCTCGTAGCGCCCGGCTTCTATCTTGCTCATGTCGAGCATGGTGTTGACGACCGAGAGCAGGTGCGCGCCGGACTCCCTGACAAGGCCGACATATTCCCGCTGACGTTCATTCTCGAACTTACCGAAATACTCACCGAGCAGGATGTCGGAGAAGCCGAGGATGGCATTGAGTGGCGTGCGCAGTTCGTGGCTGACGGCAGCGAGGAATCGCGACTTTGCGTCGTTGGCCGAGCGGGCGTCGGCGGCACGGCTCTGCGCTTCCTGCCGCAACTGCTGCTCCAGCGAGACATCGCGTAGCTGGGCGATCACATTGAAGAGGACGCCGTCGCTGTCCTGCCGCGCTGTCATGTCCATGCGCAGGTAGGCAAACTGCCTGTTGTCGCGGGAGACCGAAGGGCGTTCCAGCCGCAGGTCGACGGCGGCAGTCGCCTCACCCTGGCGAAGCTGGTCGAGTGCCTGCAGGAAGAGAATCCGGTCGGAGACGTGTATCTGATCGACAAAGCCCTTGCCGGTCGGATCACGCATCCAGGCGAGATACTCCCGCTTGTCGCGGCCGCCAACGGCGGTGACGTTGCCCAGCGGGTCGAGAAAGAAGGCGAGACCGGCAGTAGCCTCCATGAAGAAGTCTTCGGCAACAGGCGTGGCAACCGCAGCCGTTGCCGTGCTCTGGCGCGAAAGGGCAATGCTACCCACAGCAGAGAACAGGAAGGCCGCGCAAACAGTCGCGACACCCACAGGCAGCGCGATGGCGGGACTGGTGACCAAGGAGAGCCCAATGGGGGCTGCAACGAGAGCCGCCGACGACAGCAGCGCCAGCCGGCGCAGGATCATCAGTTCGCGCTGGCGCACGGCTGTACCCCCTCCAGTCCCGGAGAGCCAGCTTTCCACTGCCCGGTCCACGAAGGCTGCCGCCCGCTCTGCGATCTTACTCATTACACGCACGCAATACCTGCCCGAAAAAGGCTCTTTACCAAGGCGGACAATAGGCCTTCGGCGCTTAAGGAAAGGATAAGGGACAAGCCGCCTCCACACCCCAAAAGAGCGAAATGTCCCGTTTTTGGGCATCTGGAAGCGGCTTTGATTTTTACGGTTAACGGGCGGTAAGCGACGGATTTCGCTTACATTTCGGGCGGCTGTTAACCTTTGTGGCAGCTTCGCCGCAAGGTTTGCCTGCAATTACAGGAGGTGGCCCGTCACATGCTTAACGACGGTCACTACAATTTGACTGAAATGTGGTGCGAATTCCGTTCATTAAAATTCGAGCTAAATTTGCCGCAAATGCCGACGAGTTTCGAAAACTGGTATTCGCAACTCTGCTCTAAGGTCGAAGCACACCGGAAGACCGGACCGATTCGGCAGCAAGACCGCACGGGAAAAACAGGATGGGCAACGACGATGTGGTTTCTGATCAAAGGATCATTCTGGTTCGGGCTTGTGCTCGTGCTCTTGTCGTTCTTCAGCGGCGAAGGCCCGACCAGTTCGCAACCGAAATTGCAGTTTTCCGACGCCTTTGTCGCGGCGACAGGCGCCTATGACTATGTGACCGGCATGTGCGGCGAAAAGCCGGAGGTCTGCGTCAAGGGTGCCGAGACCATGGCGGCGCTCGGCCACCGGGCCCGCGAAGGCGCCCGTGTCGCCTACGAACTCCTGGACAGCCGCTTTGGCGACGTCAACGCCGCCAAGCCCGTTGGCGCAACGAATGCGCCGATCGCTCCTGTCGCAGCCCTTGCGCCGTCCCATACGGAAGCGCAGGTGCAGGAACGGACGGCAGCGCTGAACCAGCCGATGCCCTATCGCCCACCGGTTGACGACGGCGACGAAGCCATCGCCGACACCGTGACGACGGGCACCATTCCCCTGCCAACGCCGCGCCCCGCCACCTGAGAATTCCGCGGGATTTCCCGCAACCAAGCTTGCACCGGCGTCCGCATGACGCGGAAAGTCCCGTGCCTGACGTGCCTGCCCTGTTTATTTTCAGCTTCTGCTGCGCCGCGGGGATGCCCATCCTTCGCGGCATTTCTTTTTAATGGTTCAAATCTGGCCGCGTTTCACCTATATGAAATCATGAGAACGAAAGGCCACAATACATGACGTCCCTGACGCAGATCCTCGATGACTTTTCCTTCCTCGACGATTGGGAAGATCGCTATCGCTATGTGATCGAGCTCGGAAAGGCGCTTCCGGACCTTCCCGACGACAAGAAGACGTCGGCCAACAAAGTGATGGGCTGCGCCAGCCAGGTCTGGCTCGTGACGCATACCGAGGGGGATCCGGACAATCCCGTCATGACCTTCCAAGGCGATTCCGACGCGCATATCGTCCGCGGACTGGTGGCGATCGTGCTCGCAACCTATTCCGGCAAGACGGCATCCGAGATCGCCGTGCTCGACGCCTTCGACATATTTTCGAAGATCGGCCTCGTCGAACACCTGTCGTCGCAGCGCGCCAACGGTCTGCGCTCGATGGTCAACCGCATCCGCGAGGAAGCGCGCGTGCGCGCGGTGGCCTGAGCGGCCACCCTGCCCATCACGAATACAGTTCGGGCCGATAGCCCTCCGCACCCCAATGTTCGACGCGCCGCCGGCGCGCGGGCATGGGTGGATTGTAACGCCGCGATAGCGCCATCAGCGCCGTCCGCAACATCAGCTTGGCGGAACGCACCGGCCACTGGCGCTCACGCTCCACGGTCTCCAGCCCCTTCATGAAGCAGCAGACATCAAGCGCCACGCCGGCAAGCTCCGGGCCCATTACGTCCAGCGCGCGATTGACCGCGACCCGCGCAGCGATGGCGCTGTCGGTGAGATCAGGCATGCCACCGCGCGCTCCTCTAGCACGGCTTGCATGACGCGGCTCCCAAGAGGCGGTGATCCGCAGCTGTAGCTGGCCGCGCGTGAAATCGGCAAACAGCCTTTCCCCAGCGGCAAGCGCATCCTCCGGGAGAAACGGCCCGCCACTCTCCTTCAGTCGCGCAAGGCTTGAAAGTGGCGATTCCTCCCGGTTGATCCGCAGCGACTGCCGTCCGCCGTCCAGCCCAGCCACGACATGGCCGATTGCGCCGTGCTGTTCGATGAAGGCTTCCTCCCGGAGTGACGCGGCGCGCCTGAGATAGGAGCGCGCGGGCAAACCCGCCCGCCCGGAGGACCAGCCCGGCAGAGGCAGCCTCGACCAGCAGAGTTTCAGAAAAGATGTGAGGCGAGCCATCGCCGAGGTGCAGCGACCGGGCCGAACCCTCGGCTGCCTGTTCCCGCGCCTCGCCGCGCCAGGAACCTCAGAAGTTTCACCATGGCCTTGTTCACATCACTCATTCCCGAGCACTCCGTTCGATCGAAACACAGAATTGACCGTCCGCTCGACGCCACATGCGTTCACCCCCCAAAAACACAAAAGCCGGGCTTCCGCCCGGCTCTACAGGATTAAATCCTTGGCAACAATCAGACGCGTCCGCGCTTGCGACGCTGGCCAAGCCCCATTTCTTTTGCGAGGCGCGAACGCGCTTCAGCATAGGCCGGCGCTACCATCGGGTAGTCGACAGGGAGTTCCCATTTCTCGCGGTATTCTTCGGGCGAAAGGCTGTGATGGGTCATCAAATGACGCTTCAGCGACTTGAAGTTGCCACCGCATTCCAGGCAGGTAATCTGCTCATCCTGGACGGATTTGCGCACCGACACAGCCGGCTTCTGCTTCTCGACGACCGCTGTTGCAGTCTGCGGCGTCGACGTGTTGCTGAGTGCCGAATGCACGTCCGAGATCAGGTTGGCGAGATCACCAACTGGCACAACGTGGTTGCTGACATAGGCGGCGACAATATCTGCGGTAAGCTCCACCAGCAATTCCGGCCCGCTACCGGCTGCAGTATCCGTCATATTACGTTTCTCCTGTTTCAATGCTCCAAAGGTCTCGACCCCTTAAGACAAGACCGTTATCGTAGAGCAACAGCAAAAAACTCAGGCTACGGCTACCTGTTTCGAAAAACTGAAATCCACCCCTAGATTCCTGAGGCCGAAACCCGTTCTTATACTGCCTGATTTCAAACTAGTACGCTATCACGCAGTCGACTTCCTCAATTAAACACTGAAATGCAAAGCCAACGAGGAAATAAGCAACGTGATTCTAATTCAATATCAGAACTCTACTTAGATCATCAAATATCACCGTTTTGCGAAAACGCCAATTATTATTTCGTATATATCTACCGAAAAATGCCTCTTCGCAAGAATTGTTCATCGTGAACCCATACACTAACCATTAAGAAATCTGCAAATGGGTGCAAAAATCAACTTAAAATACTGAATCGGAAGCGCTCTCATCTTTTGGCGAGGTCGTCGCGCACGGATTGAGAGCCGAGGCGGTATCCTGTCTGATGCGCGGCCTTGGCAAGGAGGTGCGCCGCTACCGGTGCCGTCAACAGGAAAAAGACGAAGCCAGCAACTGCGCGCGCAAAGACTGCGACCTCGCCCGATGCGATTCCGGCAGCAAAGAGCAGCATGCCCGAACCCACCGTCCCCGCCTTGGAAGCGGCGTGCATCCGCGTGTAGAGATCCGGCAACCGCACCACGCCGACAGCGGCGACGAGCGCAAACAGCGAGCCGGCCAATAAAAGGAAAGCGACGACGAGCGCTGCCGCGTAGTCCATCATTTCTTGCCCTTCCTGCCGTTCTTACCGCTGCGTTTGGCCGCCACTTTGGGCTTTTTCGAGGCACCCCCCGGTTTTTCGCTGTGCCGTTCCGCAACAGTGGCTCGTGACATCACGAAACGCGCGAAGGCGACAGTCGCCAGGAAGCCGACCAGGCCCAGCGCAATGGCAATGTCGATGTAGAGACTGAAGCCTGTTTTAACCGCCAGCACGGCAATGAAGCCGATCGCCGTGCCTGACAGCGTATCGAGCGCCAGTATCCTGTCGGGCAGCGTCGGCCCTGCGGCGACCCGCCAGCCTGCTAGAAGAAAGGCAACGCCGAGGATCACGAGAGCAACCGCGGCGGCCGTGGAAATGATGGCAAGCGGCGCGATCATCGAAATGCCTCTATGATCCGGCGCTCGAAACCGTCGGTGATATCGCGTTTGGTCGCCTCGGGATCGGCGCAATCCAGCGCGTGCACGTAAAGCGTCTTGCGGTCATCGGAAACATCGACCGACAGCGTACCCGGGGTCAGGGTGATCATGTTGGCGAGAAGGGCGATCTCGAAATCGCGGTCGACAGTCAAGGGAAAGGCGAATATGCCGGGTTGCAGCCGCATGTTGGGCGTCAGCACCGTGACGGCGACCCGCCAGGCGGAAATCGCCAATTCCTTCAGAAATAGCAGGGCGAGATGCAGGATTGCCCATGACCGGCGAAGATATCCCCTGCTGCCATAGGGTTCGCGCACAATGGACAAGCACAGGGCGCCGATCGCAAAGCCGAAGGCGAGGTTGTGCGCCGACGCGTTGCCGGTAACGGTGGCCCAGGCGACGGCGAGCAGGACGTTCAGCAGCAAGGCGATCATGGCATCCCTCCATCCGGGAAGACCGACTGCAGATAAGATGTCGGATCGATGAGGCCGGTCGCTGCCGCTTGCGCCATCTCCAGTAATTGTTCTGGGAGAATGCCGAAACCGACGACAAGAGCTGTCAGGATGAACAGCGGCAATCCCGCCTGCCAGCCAATGGAGGCTGCCGTCTGTGGTGCCGCCGCCGGCCGCCAATAGGCAAGCAGGAAGACGCGCCCGAAGACGACGGTCAGCAGGAAGCCGCCGATTAGGATCGCGGCGGCCAGCCACCAGGCGCCGACGTCGATCGATGCCCGGACCAGGATCACCTTCGGCCAGAAGCCGGAAAAGGGCGGCAATCCGCAGGCGGCGATGAGGAGAACGAAGGAGATCGCCGCAAAGCCGCTGTTCCTACGATAGAGGCCGCCGAGCCCGGCTAGCGAGAAACTGCCGGCAACGGCAGCCGCCTGTCCGGCCAGGAGATAGAGCGCCGTCATCAGCACCATGGAATGCAGGGCATAGACGATCGCGCCCGAGAGGCCACCTGGCGTGCCGAGTGCAATGCCGACCAGCATGTTGCCGATGCCCGATATCACGACGTAGCCGAGCAGTTTGCGGATATCGTCCTGCGCCAGCGCGCCGAGCGCGCCGACGATGATGGTCGCAGCCCCCGCCGCGGCGATCACCAGGCTCAATTGCTCGCGCTCGACCGGCAGTAGCATCACCATGATGCGGATCAGAGCGTAGACGCCGACCTTGGTCAGCAGACCGGCAAACAGCGCCGACACGACGATGCGCGGCGTATGATAGGAGGCCGGCAGCCAGAAATTGACGGGAAAGGCAGCCGCCTTCATGGCGAAGGCGAGCAGCACAAGGGCCGACAGGGTCATCAGCGGCGCCGTGTCGCGGACAGTTTCCACCTTGCCTGCGATATCAGCCATGTTGAGCGTACCGAAGACGGCGTAGACGATGCCGACCGAGATCAGGAACAGGGTCGTGCCGATCAGATTCAGCACCGCATATTTCATCGCTCCATCGATCTGCCCGCGCTCCGAGCCGAGGATCAGCATGCCAAAGGACGAAATGAGAAGCACCTCGAACCAGACATAGAGGTTGAAGACGTCGCCCGTCAGGAACGCCCCCGAAACGCCTGCCATTAGAAGCAGCAGGAAGGGAAAGAAACCGTATCGCCGGCCGCTTTCGGTTACGTCCTTCAGTGCATAGAGGCCGCCGGCAAGCGCCGCGATGGCTGCCGTCAAAGCCATCAGCGCGCCGAAGAGATCGACGGTGAAGGCGATGCCGAAGGGCGGAAGCCAGCGCCCCATGACCATGGTCAACGGGCCATGCGCGACCACCTTTAGCAACAGCGCGGCATCCAGCAAGACCAGAACGGCAAGGCCGGGAACGGTGACCTGCGCCTGCAGCCGCATCGAACTGCGCATCATAAGCAGCGCGGCGCCGAGCGTAATGCAGAGCGCGACAGGTGCGATGACGAGCCAGTTTGCCAGCGGCACGGGCGCCGTCACCATCGCAGCGGAAAGATCGGTGATCGTATTTGCCGGAGCCGCCATCTAGTACCCCATCGGCGGCAGTGGCGGATCGACGGGCTCGGCGACACGCATCTCGTCGGTGTTGTCGGTACCGATATCCTGATAGGCGCGATAGGTCAGCACCAGCAGGAAGGCGAAGAAGGAAAATGAGATAACAATTGCCGTCAGGATCAGCGCCTGCGGCAGCGGATTGGCGGCGCCGGCGGGGAGCGCTGCGAGATCTGACGGGATGATCGGCGGCACTTCGCGCGTCAACCGTCCGGCCGCAAACAGCAACAGGTTCACCGCGTTGCCGAGGACGGCGATGCCGAGCATAATGCGGATCGAGAACTTCGACAGCATCAGATAGACCGCGGCGGCGAAGAACAGGCCGACGAGGATCGCAAACAGCGGTTCCATCACTCGACCTCCCTTTCTTCCAGCGCCAGCGCGATCGACGTGATGGCGCCGACGACCACCAGGTAGACCCCGACATCGAAGAGCATGACGGTCGAGAGCGGCACCTCGACACCTGCTATCTCAGGATAGACCCACAGCCCGGTCATGAATGGCACGCCAAAAATGATCGACAGCAGTCCGGCGCAGCACGACATCAACAGTCCGGCGCCTGATATCGACATCGGATGGAAGACGATGGCACGACGCACAGCGCCGACGCCGCGGGCAATACCAAAGATCGCCAGCGCCGAGGCCGCAATCAGCCCGCCGATGAAACCGCCACCCGGCTCGTTGTGGCCGCGCAGCAGGACGAAGATGGAAAAGAGCAGCATCAGTGCCGTCAGCACGGGGGCGATCGTGCGGAAGATCAGCGTGTTCATGGGCGCTCGACTCCGAGATCCTCAGGTGCATCCGGATCGTTTTCCGCAAGCTTTCGCTCGGTCTGCGCGCGGATGCGAATGAGGGCGAGGATCGCAAGGCCGGTGATGGCGACGACCGCGATCTCGCCCAGCGTATCGGTACCGCGGAAATCGACGATGATGACGTTCACAACGTTGGCGCCGTGCGCGATCGTCTTCGAGTAGGCGTTGAAGAACTCCGTCAGTGCGTTGTTGAACGGCGCCTGCATAGCTTTCATCAGAAGCAGCGCGACGCCGCAGCCGCAAGCGATCGCGATGCTGCCGTCGAATATCTTCTGGCCGAGTGGCCGCCGGTCGGTCGGCGACAGTTGAAGGCGGGTCATGACCAGCGCCAGGATGACGACCGACAGGGTCTCCACCATGAACTGCGTGAAAGAAAGGTCGGGCGCACCGAAGAGCAGGAATATAATGGCGACGGAGAAGCCCTGGATGCCGAGCGAGACGATCGCCGTCAGCCGGTCGCGCGCAACGACAACGCTCAACAGGCCGAGAGCGGCGAGTAGGAAAATGGCCCATTCGTGGATCTGGACCTGCTTCGGCCAGACAGGGAGCGCCGGCATTTCGCCGTAGAGCCAGAGCGGAACGAGCAGGATCGCGGCGACGCAGAGGAAGGTGCAGGTGATGTAGAGTTCAAGCCGTCCCGGTTGGATGAGACGCGTCACACGGACTGACAACCGGATGAGACCGGCGATAAGGTAGTCGAAACCACAATCCGGTCCCGGACCAAGCTTACGCAGTACCACTGCCATGCTCAGACGCGCTTGATCTATCCGCCAATAGACAAGAATGCCGAGTACGATCGTAAGCGCAGACAGAAGCAGCGGCACGCCGACGTGCGGGATCAATGTAATCTCGATCACGCTGGATGATCCACGGATAGCGGACGCCGCCGGAGACGAGATGTAGTGGTGAGCAACTGCAGAGAACACCGCACCGATCAGGCCCAATAGCGCCAGCACGACGGGACCGGCCCATAGCAATGGTGGTGCCTCATGCGGGTGCTTGGGCGTTGCGAGGACTTGCCCGAGAAACGGCTTCAACGCCACCGCGAAGCCGACCGCGAACATCAGCGCATTGCCTGCTACTGCAACCAGTGTAAAGGCGATCGATCGTCGGTCCCCATGCGCCAGCGCGGCATAGATTTCCTCCTTGGCGAGAAAGCCAAAGAATGGTGGCAGACCGCCCATGGAAATCGCCGCGGCAAGGGCGGCAGCAAAGGTCAGCGGCATCGCCTTCCTCAGGCCGCCCAGCCGGGTGATGTCGCGCATGCCGGTCTCATGGTCGATGATGCCAGCAACCATGAACAGCGCTCCCTTAAAGAGCGAATGGGCCACGAGGTAGAGCGCCGCGGCCTCGATCGCATAGGGCGAACCGAAGCCGGTCAGCAACACGAGAAGGCCAAGCGAAGAAACGGTGGTATAGGCGAGTTGCAGCTTGAGGTCGGTCTGGCGGATCGCAAGCAGCGTACCGACGATCAACGTCACGCCACCAAAGAGCGGCAGCAAGGTCTCCCATGCCGATGTCCCGCCCATGACAGGATTGAGCCTCATCAGGAGATAGACGCCCGCCTTCACCATCGTCGCCGAGTGGAGGTAAGCAGAAACCGGCGTCGGCGCCTCCATCGCGTTCGGCAGCCAGAAATGAAACGGAAACTGCGCCGACTTGGTGAACGCGCCACCGAGAACGAGAATCAGGATCGCCAGATAATATGGATTGGCGCGCAGCAGATCGCCTGACTGCAGCAGCGTCGACAGCTGCGTGGCGTTTGTCGTGCTCCAGATCAGCAATAGGCCCGCCAACAGCAGAAGGCCGCCGCCGCCGGTGACGACGAGCGCCTGCAAGGCGGCGCGACGGGCAGCCGAGCGCTCATGATCAAATCCGATCAGCAGGAAGGACGTGATCGACGTCAGTTCCCAGAAAACGAAGAGCATCAGCAGACTGTCTGACACGACGAGGCCGAGCATCGCCCCCATGAACAGGAAGATGAACGAGAAGAAACGCCCCTGATCCAGGTGACCCTTCAGGTATCCGCCGGAATAAAGCACGATCAGCGTGCCGATCCCGGTAATCAGCAGCGCGAAAGTCAGCGAAAGACCGTCGAGCAGCCAGGCGAAGCGGAGGTCAAAGCTCGGCACCCAGGCATATCCGCCGGCAATCACCTCGCCGCCGGATATTGCCGGCAGCAGGCTGGCGAAGTGCGCAAAGGCCAGCAGCGGCGCAAGCGCCAGTAGCCAGGCGGCCTTTGCGCCAAGGGCGCGAACGAGAAAGGGAGCAACAACGGCACCGAGCAGTGGCAGACACAAGGCCGCAAATGTCAAAGCCGTGACACCGGCCATGTCCTCTCCTCTGCTCGCAACGCTGCATAAGGCCGGCGAACGCCGGAAGCATCGTCAGGTGTAAGAGAAGAGAAGCCTCGCCTCAAGCCTTCTCCGTTCGCAATCGGCGGTTGGGTGCAGGATACTCACAGGGAACGGGACACGTCTAGGCCGGCGTCCATTGAACATCGGCAACCAGGTGCTCCGTGCGTGCCGACCTTCGCCGTCCCCATAAAAATGCGATCGGCACTGCAGTTTCCGCCATCCCGGAGCTCGGTCGCCGTGACAAACATCTCTTGATCCAACCAGCTTCCCGCACCACATTGCTGTCAAAAATCAAAGCCGTACCCCCCGGCGCGAAAGGAACAGGCCATGGCCGATACGACAATCGCCAAATTTCACAAGACCGATGCGGAATGGAAGGAACAGCTGACGCCCGAGCAATACCGGATCACCCGGCAGCACGGTACCGAGCGTGCCTTCACCGGCCCCTATTGGGATTCTTTCGAGACCGGGCTCTATCGCTGCGTCGGCTGCAATTCGCCGCTATTCCGCTCGGATACGAAGTTCGATGCAGGCTGCGGCTGGCCGAGCTATTTCGAAGCGGTCTCGCCCGGCGCGGTGACCGAACACCGCGATACGACCTACGGCATGGTCCGCACGGAAATCCGCTGCGGCGCCTGCGATGCACATCTGGGCCACGTCTTTCCCGACGGCCCGCCGCCGACCGGCCTGCGCTACTGCATCAACGGCCACGCGATGGTGTTCGAGCCCGGGAACTAACGTTCCGGCGCGAAGGCCGGTTAGAAGCGTTCGACGACCGCACGGACGCTTTCATCCAGTGACAAGCGGGACGTGTCCAGTATCGCGCATTTCTTCGCCACGGCCTCGCGGCGGAGGAAGGATGCCCAGATCATCATTTCGGCGTTGGCAAGCTCTGGCTGCCGACGCTCGATCGCCAGGCGATGCGTTCGTGTTTCGTCGTCGCAATCGGCCAGCAGCGGCAAATACGCAATGCCTGCTGCGGCTGCCGCCTCCTCCAGAAATGCAAGGCGCATCTGGCCTTCGAGCAGTTGATTGCGGCCGGCGCGCTGAGCCTCTGCAAGACTCTCCAGCCATTTGAAGGTCATGGCTCGCTGCCAACCGGCCGGCGAGCCGTACTCCGCCGTCATCTGGAAGAGCGGGGGAACGCCGATATCGTCGAAATGGTGGACATCGATCTCACCCGCAAACCGGGCGGCAATCGCCTTGGCGATCGCCGTCTTGCCCGATCCCGAAGCGCCGGTGAGAACGATAAGGCTCACTTCGTAACCCTAAGCTCCATGCAGATCAGGTCGAGCCAGCGGCCGAACTTGGTGCCGACTTCCGAAAAGGTTCCGGCAACGCGGAAGCCGAGCTTTTCGTGCAGCTTGATGGAGGCTGCGTTCGCCGCCTCGATGCCGGCGATCATCACGTGGATATTGGCGTTGGCGGCGCGCGCGATCAGCGCCCGCATCAGCAACTCGCCGATGCCCGCGCAGCGGCAATCCTTGTCGACGTAGACCGAGTGTTCGACCGTGTAGCGGTAGCCATCGAAAGCCCGCCAATCGCCATAGGAGGCATAGCCTGCGACCTTGCCGTCCTTTTCCGCAACGATGACGGGGAAGCCCTTCGCCTTGCGCGCCTTGAACCATTCGATGCGGTTGTCGAGATCAACCAGCGTCTCGTTCCAGATCGCGGTCGTATGCTCGACTGCGTGATTGTAAATATCGCGGATCGCCGGGAGGTCGGCTTCGATGGCATCGCGCACGAGAACGGCGTCGGTCATATCAAGTCCAGTTTCAGTTCGGTTCTGGCAAGCGGCATACGCCCCGCATTCGGCGTTGTAAACCAAATCGAGCGAAGGAACGACGGTCCGCGCCCAGGTCGGCGCATCACGCCGCACCGGACCACAGACATTGGCTTGTCGCGCCTGGGCGCAACAATCAGAGGCCCGTGTTTGCCATGCTGAAGCAGGTGAGGACCGCCGAATAGTGAACGGCCGCCGCGGCCACGACGAAGCCGTGCCAGATGGCGTTCTGAAAGCGCAGCTTTTCCCACACGTGAAAGACGACGCCGAGAGAATAGATGAGACCGCCGACGAGGATCAGGAGCATAGATACATAGGGGATACGCTCCGCCACCGGCCCGGCTACGAGGATGCCGCTCCACCCCATTCCGAGATAGAGAAGGATGGCGAGCTTGTCGAAGCGCCCAGGAAAGGCGCATTTCAGGAAGATGCCGAGCGCTGCGATCACCCAGATTCCGATCAGCATCCCGAACAGAAGCGGACTATCGGCACCGCGCTCCAGGAAGGGGGTGTAGGTGGCGGCGATCAGGATGAAGATCGAGGAATGATCGAGACGGCGAAGGTACCACTTCGCCCGCGAAACCGGCCAGGCGTTATAGGAGAAGGAGATGCCGATCGTCAGCACCAGGCCGACACTGTAAATCCAGGCCGCGGCGAGTTCGCCGTGGGAGCTCCAGAGCGTGGCGTAAAAGATCAGGACGGTCGCGCCGATGAGCGCAAACGCCAAGCCCACGCCGTGGACGACGCCGTCGGCGATTAGCTCGTACTTGTCGTAAGCCCAGCGGATGCCGTTGAACTCTGTCATGCTGGGAACCCCTCACCTTTCCACCCGATCGTCGCACCGAAACGGTGTGCAGGCAACACAACAGAGATGGCGAACCATTAAATCTTCGTGAGCTTTGGACACCGATTTTTGCGCTTGGAGATATAAGGGCGAAAAGCAAAAGGGTAGCCGCGAAAAGCGGCCACCCTGATAGCACGACAGACAAATCAGCCCATGCAATCCTCGCAAAGGGGCGCATAAGGAACGGCCCCGAGGCGCTCCTTGGAGATCGGCTCCCCGCAGCGAACGCAGGTGCCATAGGTGCCCTTCGCGACCCGGTCGAGGGCGGCGTTGATGGCCCGCAGCTCTTCCTGGCCGGCCTGGCCGAGCCCCTCGAGCACTTCGTCGTTCTCGCTCTCGGTCGCGCGATCGTCGCTGTCCTGCTCCTTGGTGCGCCCGAGATCGACGTCGATGCGGCTCAACCGCGATTCAAGCTCGCGCTGGCGATCGCGCAGGATCTTCTCATAGGTCTGCATGTCGGTCATGGATGTTCCTCCATCGGTCCTTTGCCGTTTTTCTTCTTAGCGCTGCCTATCGACCAGCACCGAGCATTTGGCATGCCTGACGACACGGTCGGCGGTGGCGCCGATGAAGTAGTTGCTGAAGTCGGGGGTATGAGAAGCGATAATGATGAGATCCGCACCATGCGCTTCCGCGGCAGCGAGGATGCTATGGGCCGGGCGGCCGTGACCAATCTCGATCATTGCCGGAATGCCGCTGGTGCGGATCAGCATGCCGAGCCTCTCCTGGGCATCATCGATTGCATTCTGGATCAGTTCGGCGGGCAGATCGATCGCGACATAGGTGGGTACGTCCTCGACGACGTTGAGCAAGATGATCTCACCTCCCGTATCCAGGAGCGTCGATGCTTTGCGGAACGCCTTCTCGCCGCGGTCCAACGCGCCTATTTCGATCGGAACGATGATTTTCTTATACATTCAGGCCCTCCAGCGGTGCCGTTTCCAACTGCCCACATCCTCTCAGGAGATAAATAAGGCGCTTTGATCAAGATCAAGATCGGCGCAGATCGTCGTCAACGATCGTCGAACGCTGAATCGCCAAAAACTGGCCTTCTGTGAACAATCGGAATCCGCCATATAGGGATCAAGTACAGCAGCCAAGGGACCTCTGAGGCACATGGACCGGCGCAAATTCCTTGGTATCGCTACAGGCGGCGCTTTCGCCGCCACCGCCGGTTCGCCTCTCTCATCCACGGCAGGAGAAAGACGCATGACCACCGAAACATCCTACGCTCTCACCCGCCCTGCCTATGTCGACCAGTCGCATCTCGTCGTCACCGACCTGCCGCTGGTTTCCAGTTTCTACCAATCCATGCTTGGCCTGAAGGTCATCGACAAAAGCGCCAGCGGCGAAGTGCTCGGCGTCGACAGCACGCCGCTTCTGACGCTGACGACGGGCAGGAATGTCCGTATCGCGCCGCGCAATGCCGCCGGGCTGTTCCATACAGCCTTCCTGATGCCCAACCGCACCGAATTGGCCCGCTGGCTGCGCCACGCCGCACACAACAACGTTGTTCTGGACGGCGCTTCCGATCACCTCGTCAGCGAAGCCATCTATCTCTCCGATCCCGAAGGCAACGGCATCGAGATCTATGCCGACCGTCCGCATGAGCAATGGAAGTTCCATCAGGACGGCCAGGTGGAAATGGCGACGCTTCGCCTCGACCTTCAGTCGCTCTACAACAGCGCACCTCACGATGCCTGGAACGGCATGGCAGACGGCACCGCCATCGGCCATATCCACCTGCAGGTCGGCAATATTCCGGAGGCAGACACCTTCTACCGCGATGTGCTCGGCCTGAAGCTCATGGCGCAGCGTCCCGGCGCCAGCTTCTTCGCGACCGGCGACTACCATCACCACATCGCCGCCAACGTCTGGAACAGCCGCGGCGCAGGAACCCGCGCGGACGGCATGAGCGGCCTCTCGGACTACACGCTTCGCTTCAATGAGAAGGCCTCGCTCGACAGGGCCATCGCCAAGCTCGACGAACTCGAGATCAAGAGCAAAAAGCACAATGGCGGCGTATTCCTGCGCGACCCGTGGGGTATCGGCCTGACGCTCTCTGCGTGACCCTCAGGAACTTGAAGGGGTTCCTGGGCGTTTCCGTCGCGAAGCATCTGGGCTTCCAGGGGACTTTGTAACGATGGGAATTGCCAACGGCATCCGCAAGCAGGCCGGCAAGATCACAATGGGCGAGCGCCCTATCAGCGCCTGGGCTGAAAAACTGCGCCAAGACGCGGAGGAGATGCCGCAGGCGCAGACACACCGCGCCGAAAAGGACGGGCTTGATATCACCATGGCCTGGGCGGTCATCGGCATCTTTGCGGTGCTTGCTCTTTCGGCCATCTACATGATGTCGCTCATTCTCGTCCCGGTGACGCTTGCCGTCGTCGTCGGAATGATTCTCGGGCTACTGGCGGAAAAGCTCAGCAGACTCGGCGTGCCGCGCATTACCAACGCCGTCATCCTGTCGACCGGCGTCGCGCTGGTGATCATCCTCGTCGCCAATTCGCTTGCCGGACCGCTGACAACCCTTGCCAATGAGGGCCCGGCCTTCGTCGAGAAGACGTTCAACCGGTTGATGCCCTATCTCGAACGGATCCGGTGGCTGCACATCACGCCGGAGACCTTCCAGGGCGGGCCGATGTCGAGCGAAAAGCTCCTGGAAAATACCGGCAACGTGCTGCATCTCATCAGCGCCAACCTGACCCCTGCCCTCATCCAGGCGTTGATCTTCTTCGCCGCGCTGCTGCTCTTCCTTGCCGGACGTGTCAGCCTGCGCAGATCGATCATCATGGTCTTCCGGACGCGCTCACAGCGGCTTGCCGCCATCCGGGTGATCAACGGCGTCGAACAGGTCCTCGGCTTCTACTTTGCCACGGCTTCGTTGGTCTATGCGTGCCTCGGCGTCATGATGATGGTGATCGCCTATCTTGGTGGTCTTTCGGCGCCGGTGCTCTGGGGCTTCTTTGCCTTTCTTTCGAGCTTCATTCCCTATCTCGGCATTGCCTCCATGACGCTGGCCGTCGCCATCGCAGGCATCCTCACACATGACGGCCTCTTAGTCGGCCTCATGCCAGCCGCGGCATTCTTCATCGTCCACCTCGTCATGGAAAATCTGGTCTTTCCGGCGGTGATGGGGAAGCGCCTGGAAATCAATCCTTTTGTGGTGTTTCTGGCAATTCTGTTCTGGACTTGGATGTGGGGCGCAGTTGGTGCTATGCTCGCGCTACCACTATCGCTGATTGTCATGACCATCGTCGATGAACTTTTCATCGAAGAGAGACTGCAACCGCAATTGCCGAAATAATTGAGGTAAGACGCGTCAGATGGCAGAAATCGATCTTGCAGAGTCCAGCCAGAACCGGCTGAAGAGCGGCATTCCCCCTTGGAGCCGCGCCGGAACAAAACCCACCTACCAGCCACTTCAGGATAATCTCAAGGTCGACGCGATGGTCATCGGCGGTGGGATTACCGGTGCGCTGATGGGCCAACATCTCTCAGAACGCGGACTTTCCGTGGTCATCGTCGATCGCGAGACGCCCGGTCTTGGCAGCACGGTGGCGAGCACAGCCATGCTGCAGTGGGAGATCGACCGAACGCTCGGCGAACTCGAGCATTTCTACGGGTTCGAGCGCGCCGTCGGCATCTATCGGCGAAGTGCCGCCTCGGTCGCTGGTCTCTCGAAGCTAATCGTCGCTAATCGCATCGCGTGCAACCTGCTGCCGCGGCAATCGCTGTTCCTGACCAGCAATCAGGAGGGCGCGGGTGATCTTCTGAGAGAGGTCGAGCTTCGTCGCCGAGCCGGTCTGCCCAGCCGCTACCTGGAGCATTGCGATCTCTTCACCGAGTTCGAACTTGATCGCGATGCGGGCATCCTGTCCCGCGGCTCGGCGGAGGCCGATCCGCTGCTCCTGACCTGGGCTCTGCTGGACATTGCGGTGAAGCAAGGCGTGCGTCTCATCGGCGCCTCGGTCACCAAACTCCATAGCGAGGGCGGGCGCGTGAGCGCCGAGACAGACGGCTCGTTCGTTATCGAAGCAGAAACAGCGGTACTCGCCACCGGCTACGCCATGCCGGGCATCGATATGCCGAAGCTGCATCGGACGACGTCGAGCTGGGCGCTGGCAACGATGCCGCAGGATCCGGCAATGCTGTGGCGCGATCAGGTGCTGATCTGGGAAGACAGCCACCCCTATCTCTACATGCGCACGACACCGGACGGGCGGATCATCGCCGGCGGCGAGGATGACGACACCGTCGATCCCGCGATCCGCGACGCCAAGCTTGCCGAAAAGATCATGACGATCCGGGAAAAGATGAAACGGCTCTGGTCAAGGGCCGATACCCGTGTCGCGACGGCATGGTGCGGAACGTTCGGGGAGACTGCGGACGGGCTGCCGCTGATTGGTCCCGTTCCCTTGATGCCGCAGGTCTATGCCGCCTATGGCTACGGCGGCAACGGCATCACTTTCTCCTATCTCGCGACGCAGGTCATCGGCGCAATGATCGGCGGAGGATACCGCGACTGGTTTGATGATTTCGCGCTCGATCGCGACGCACCGGCATTCGTTGAGCGTCCGAGCATCAGTGAGGATCGCCGGGAGACCGCTCTCAACTAACTCACTGCGTCGTCTGGTCGTCGCCGGTGTCATCGACGTCCTGCAGGCGGACGAATTCGACGCCCTTGGCCTTCAGATCGAGGACCGCCTTGGCGACGCCCTCACCCGCGGCGTGGGTCGGCTGGTTGATGTGGGAAATCACCACGTCGCCGTCTTTGGCGGCCGCAATCCGCTTTTCCGTGACCGCAGCGCCGAGCAGCGAGCCGCCGTCTCCGTTCACGGAATAGCCGGCGATGCGGTATCCCATCTCGCGGATCTCGGCGATCGCGGACAGGTCATATTTGGCGGTCGAGCCGCGGAACCAGTGCGGCGAGGCAATGCCGGCCGCGACCATCGCATCGGCGCCGCCCTGCACTTCCTGGCGGACTGCTTCGGGCGAGCCGGCGGACGCAATGCCGTAAATCGAGACCGGCGTGTCCACGGCCGGAATATGGTTCTGCCCGTGGTTCTCGAGTTCGAACAGATCGGGGTTCTGCAGGAAGACCTGCAACGCCTGCGGATTGTGCTTCAGCCAGCGTGCGGTAACGAAGATCGTCGCGGGGATCCGCTCGCGGACCAGCACCGAGAGGATGCGGTCGTCGGCTTTGCCCATGCAGGCGTCGAATGTCAGTGCCACGCGCGCGTGACCCTTGACGCCAGAACGTGCAATGCGCAGATGCGGTTCCACGAGCTTTGGCCCGGGAGCCATCGTGGGCGCTTGCCTGAGGGGTGCGGTGACAATGGGCGCATCTTGCGGCGGCAGAGCGGCAGCGGCGGCAATCGAGACTGAGGCGATCAGCAGCGCCGGAGCGAGAAAAATACGATTCATACCAAAGAGAAGCCGTTCATTGTTCAAGCGCTGCATAACGCACGCAACGCGCCGGCGCCATGTGGTCTGATGCCGCTTGCCATCGCTCCTGCGATTCGCCGCCGGCTTCAGCGAAGGAGCTGATGCCTGAGGACTAAGGCTTCAGAAAGGCAGCGCCTGCAAATGCAGCCTGCGTGGCACTCGTGTCAATCATAGAGGTAGTATTTTTCCCACTTCTCCTTCGGCACCTTCTCGCCGATCTTATAGTCGAGCTCGCGAACATTCATGTGCTGCGGACCGGTGATGCAGGTGTAGGACAGGTGATACCAGTCTCCCTTGCTGCGGAAGACGGCGCCGGGCGCCTCCAGCCTATCGTCGCCGGGAACGGGATCCTTGAAGGTATAGGCAATGACTTTATCGGGTTTGTAGCCGGTATCGTCCTTGTTGATTCGGCTCATCGCCTCGGTGTCGCAGCTCTGTTCGAGACGGGTCGCGGGATCGAGCTTTTCGAGTTGCTTCTTGATTGCGGGATCAACGGCGAAGGCTGGAAAAGCAAGGCTAAATGCGGACAGAAGCAACACGAGACGTTTTGGCATTACGGTGGGATTCCTTTGCATTCTCATTCCAGAATCGCCTGTGGACGACCGGGGCTTTCACGGTCGAACAGGGGGCGAATTCCGGGCGACGTAGCGGACTTTCTTAAACAATGTGGTGACATCAAGGCAACGTGAGCATTCCTTCGGTTTTGACGCAGCGCTGTCTTCGGCGCTTGATCCGCGGCATCCGCGCCTCTATCTCTTGCCCACCTGACACCCCGTATCCGGAGCCTTCCTTGACCGTCTTCAAGAACCTGCCGAACCCGCCCGCTGCCGCCAAGAAGCCGATCTCCGATACGCGCCACGGCATCACCCGCACCGACGACTACGCCTGGCTGCGCGCCGACAACTGGCAGGCGATGTTCAAGGATCCATCGATCCTCGATCCCGCGATCCGCCGGCACCTGGAAGCCGAAAACGTCTACATGAACGCGGCGATGGAAGACACCAAGGCGCTGCAGAAGACGCTGTTCTCAGAGATGCGCGGCCGCATCAAGGAAGACGACAGTTCCGTGCCGATGAAGGACGGCGACTATGCCTACGGCACGTTCTTCGTCACCGGTGGCGAACAGCCGCGCTATTTCCGCATCCCCCGCAACGGCGACGTCAAGGACGAGACGATCCGCGCCGTCCTGCTCGACGGCGACAAGGAAGCCGCCGGCAAAGCCTATTTCCGGCTGGCGGGCCTCGACCATTCGACCGACCACAGCCGCGGCATCTGGGGCTATGACGACAAGGGTTCGGAATTCTACACACTGAAGGTGCGCGATCTGGCGACCGGCGAGGACATGGCCGATGTCATCGAGAACACCGGCGGCGGCGGTGCGTGGGCACCTGACGGCAAGAGCTTCTTCTACTCCGCGCTCGACGAGAACCACCGTCCGTCGAAGGTCTTCCACCACATCATCGGGACACCGCAAGCGGAAGACCGGCTGGTCTACGAGGAGAAGGATGCCGGCTTCTTCATGGGCGTCGGCGGCTCGCTTCTCGACGATTTCATCTACATCGACATCCACGACCACGAAACGTCGGAATACCGCCTGCTCTCCACCAAGGATCTGACGGCGGAGCCGAAGCTGGTGGCCGAGCGCGAGGAAGGCATCGAATATTCGATGACGGAAGGCGGCGACGTCTTCTACATCCTCACCAACGACGGCGACGCCAAGGATTTCAAGATCATGGAAGCGCCGGTTGAAAACCCGGGCAAGGCGAACTGGCGCGAGGTCGTGCCGCACAAGCCGGGAACCTTGATCATCAGCCACATGGCCTATGCCCGCCACCTGCTCTGGCTGGAGCGTAAGGACGGGCTGCCGCAGATCATCATCCGCGACCGTCGCACCGGCGAGGAGCATGCCATCGCCTTTGCCGAAGAGGCCTATTCGCTCGGGCTGCAGGGGGCCGCGGAATACGACGCCGACGTCATCCGCTTCTCCTATTCCTCGATGACGACGCCGTCGCAGCTTTACGACTACAACATGGTGACGCGCGAGCGCACGCTGCTGAAGACGCAGGAAGTGCCCTCCGGCCACAATCCCGACGACTATGTCACCCGCCGCGTCTTCGCCCCGGCCTGGGACGGCGTTGAGGTGCCGGTCACCCTGCTCTATCGCAAGGATACGCCGCTCGACGGCTCCGCGCCCTGCCTGCTCTATGGCTACGGAGCATACGGCATCACCATTCCGGCCGGCTTCAACACCAACTGCCTATCTCTTGCCGATCGCGGCTTCGTCTATGCCATCGCCCATATCCGCGGCGGCAAGGACAAGGGCTTTGCCTGGTATGAAGACGGCAAGATGGAGAAGAAGACCAACACCTTCAAGGACTTCATCGCCGCCGCTGACTATCTGAATCAGGAGAAGTTCACCTCCTACGCCAACATCATCGCCGAGGGCGGCTCGGCCGGCGGCATGCTGATGGGCGCAGTTGCCAACATGGCACCGGAAAAGTTCGCCGGCCTGATCGCCGCGGTTCCCTTCGTCGATGTGCTGAACACCATGCTCGACGACACGCTGCCGCTGACCCCGCCGGAATGGCCGGAATGGGGCAACCCGATCGAAAGCAAGGAAGAATACGAACATATCGCCGCCTATTCGCCCTACGACAACGTCGGCGCGAAAGCCTATCCACCGATCCTGGCGCTCGGTGGCCTGACGGACCCGCGCGTCACCTACTGGGAGCCGGCAAAGTGGGTGGCAAGGCTGCGCGAGAAGACGACCGGCTCGGCGCCGATCCTCTTGAAGACCAATATGGATGCCGGCCATGGCGGCGCATCGGGACGCTTCCAGCGCCTCGAGGAGATCGCCTTCGAATACGCCTTCGCGATCAAGGTCGCGGGGAAGGTTTAGCGGGGATGTCACGTGCCGTAGGCGCCTGACACTAAAGTTACCCGCCCTCGCTTCCCTCATTCCTGTCCTTGTGACAGGAATCCGGCGCACGCAGGTCCTTGCGCGCCGAAGTCTCTATTCACGGCGCGGACGCGCCGTGGCTGGATTCCTGTCACAAGGACGGGAATGAGGCGGAGAGGTTGTGCGGCCGCTCTCCGGCTGATCACAGGAGGAAGCCCATGCCTGTCTACGTCGCTTTGCTTCGAGCTGTGAATGTCGGCGGCACGGGCAAGCTGCCGATGACGACGCTGAAGGCGGTCTGCGAAGAGCTCGGCTTCAGCGACGTGAAGACCTACATCCAGAGCGGCAACGTGCTGTTTCGCGCCGACGAGCCGGAAGCTGAGGTCGAGCAAAAGTTGGACGAGGCGCTCGGGAAGCTGCTCGGCAAGAAGCCCGGCGTGATGCTGCGCAGCCGCAAGGAGCTGGACGCGATTGCCGCCAACGCGCCCTTTCCCGACGCCAAGCCCAACTATTTGCTGGTGAGCTTCCTGCCCGAGGAAGCACCAAGCGATGCGCTGGACAAAATGGTCGCGCCCAATGGCGAAGAGGCAGTTCTCGCCGGGCGCGAAATCTATGTCCACTTCCCGATCGGCTCCGGCAAATCGAAGCTCAAGCTGCCGGCCTTGAAACCGGGAACGGCGCGCAACCTGAATACGGTACGCAAGCTCGCCGAGATGGCGGCTGCTATGGAAGACCGCTGAGATTTCGCTGTACCACCGCGGGGGCATATTTTAGAACATACTAAATAATCAGTATTGCGTCGCAGCATTCTCTTTCATCCGGCAAAGGAGAGATACGATGGCGACCTACCGACACAGCTTGCCGCAGCTCGAGGGCGGCTTCTTCGTGACCGATGGCGGCATGGAGACGACCTTCATCTTTCTCGACGGATTGCAGCTGCCGCACTTCGCATCGTTTGTGATGCTGGCCTCGGAGGAAGGGCGCGACCGGCTACAAGCCTACTATCGCCGCTATCTTGATATCGCCCGCAAGCATGGCGCCGGCTTCATTCTCGACACGCCGACATGGCGGGCTAATCCGGATTGGGGCGGGAAGCTCGGCTACACGCGCCAAGCGCTGTACGCGGCCAATGTCGGCAGCGTCGCGCTACTGGCAGGATTGCGCGGAAGGTACGAGCAACCGGGACGGCCGATCGTGATCAGCGGTGCCATCGGGCCGCGCGGCGACGGCTACAAGGCCGGCAACATGGATGCGTCCGAAGCCGAGGATTACCACAGCGTCCAGATCGGCAGCTTCGCCGAAAGCGATGCCGACATGGTGACCGCCTTCACGCTGACCAACATCGACGAGGCGATCGGCGTAGCGCGAGCGGCCGCTGCCAGAGGCATGCCCTGTGCGATCTCCTTCACCGTCGAGACGGACGGCAGGCTGGTGACCGGGCGCAGCATGCAGGAAGCGATCGAGACGACGGATGCGGCGACCGGCGGTTCACCCGCCTACTACATGATCAACTGCGCCCATCCGACGCATTTCGCCAAGGCGCTCGATCATCGCGCCAGCTGGACGAAACGCATCCGCGGGCTGCGCGCCAATGCCTCGCGCATGAGCCATGCGGAGCTCGACGAGAGCGAGACGCTCGATGCGGGCGATCCTGTTGATCTCGGGCAGCGCTACAGACAATTGATGCGCAAGATGCCACAGGTCAGGATCGTTGGCGGCTGCTGCGGCACCGATCACCGGCATGTGGCCGCCATCTGCGAGGCCTGTCTGCCGGAGCTCGCCCGCGCCTGAGGGTCAGTGCTCGGTGGCGTGCGCTGCCTTTTCAACGCCATGGCCGCTTATGTCGGCGCCGGCGCTGCGCGAAAAGCGCAGGTTCCAGAACGTCGCAGTGATCGAGATCGCGGTCACGAAGAGGAAGGCTGCGGAGAAATCGTGGAGTTGCGGCGTCTCGCTGCCGTTGACCGTCATCGACGTGTGCAGCGCCAGCGCACCAACGCAGATGCCGAGCGACAGCATTAGCTGCTGGAACGTCGTGTAGAAGCTGGTGGCCGAACTCATGCGGTCGCGGTCGATCTCATCGTAGGCAACCGTGTTGTACGCCGTGAACTGGAACGACATGAAGAAGCCGCATATGACAAGGATCGCGAAGATCAAGCCCAACGGCCAATCGGGCCGGAAGGCAGCGCAAAGCGCATAGCCGCAAGTAGCGATGACGCCGTTTGCGACAAGGCTGTTTCGGAAGCCGAAGCGGCGTAGCACGCGCGGCGCAACGGCTTTCATCGCCATGGAGCCGATCGCTGCGGCTGTCACCAGTTGACCGGCCTTGGCTGCCGAGAGGCCGAAACCGAGCTGGAAATAGAGCGGCAGTAGGAAAGGCTGCGCGCCTTGCGTGATGCGGGTCAGCGAGCCCGCGATGACCGAGGTGCCGAAGCTTGGCACCTTCATCAGCGAGAAATCCATGATCGGCGACGGATAGCGGCGGGCGTGCTTGAGATAGGCTATGCCGAAGAGCAAGCCGACGGCGATCAGAAACACCGAGAAAGCGCCCTCGCCCGGCCGGCTCGAGCTTTCGAAGCCAAACAGTAGAGAGCCGAGCGCGATGCCGGAGAGGATGAAGCCAACCGTGTCGAACGGGCGCTTCGCTTCGCCCTTGAAGTCCTCGATGAAGATCGAGACCAGCGTGAAGCCGATGATGCCGATCGGCACATTGATGTAGAAGATCCAGCGCCAGTCGAGATAGGTGACGATCAGGCCACCGACCGGCGGACCAAGGATCGGGCCGATCAGCGCCGGCACCAGCAGCCACGACATGGCGTTGACCATGTCTTTGCGGTCGACGCTGCGCAGCAGCACGAGGCGGCCGACCGGCAGCATCATGGCGCCGCCAAGACCCTGCAGCAGTCGCGCCAGCACGAGACAGAGAAGATTGGGCGAAAGCGCGCAGAAGATGGAGCCGGTGACGAAGACGGCGATCGCCGAGCGGAAAACGGTGCGCGAACCGAAGCGATCGGCAATCAAACCGCTGGCCGGGATGAAGATCGCAAGACTGAGGAGGTAGGAGGTGAGCGCGATGCTCATCGACGGGGCGCTGACGCCGAAATCGCGTGCCATGGTCGGCAGCGCCGTCGCCAGTACGGTCGCGTCGAGCTGCTCCATGAACATGGCGCTCGCAACGATCATCGCTATCACGCGGAAATTGGGCTTGGCGCGCCCGATGGTGGCCGCCCGGTAGATCTGATCCGACATCGTCAGGGATCACTCGCAATGGCGTGGCCGGCGCGGAAGCGATGGCCGCGGTATGGTATGGCGTGATGCCAAAAGGGGAGATTGATGTATACGCCCGCAAATGTGGCGGCGTTATGCTTAAATGGAAAGGCAGCCGTGTCGTTTGGGAATGGCTGGGAAACCTGCTCAATTGCCGCGCAGCAGTGCTTCGTAATCCTGTCCGCCGGAGAAGATGTTGGTGATTTTGACCACATCATCTTCGACGACGTGTATCACGATGCCTCTCTCAAAAACCGCCATGCGCAGGTTGGCGCCGAGGTCCGGTCTTGCCACACCATCGAATGCGCTCCATTCAGAAGCAGGATAAAATCCCACCACCGCATGTTGCTTGCAGCAACCGCCGCCGGGCACTACCTATGGAGCATGACCCAAGCCCTGCAGAATGTTGCGCGCACCGGCGCGCCCTTCGCCTTCGACAACAGCTATGCGCGGTTGCCGCAGCAGTTCTTTACGCGCCAGGCTCCCTCGCAAGCCGCCGAGCCGTGGCTGATCAAGCTGAACGAGCCGCTTGCGGAAGAACTCGGTCTTGATGTCGAGGCGCTGAAGCTTGATGGTGCTGCGATCTTTTCCGGCAACCTCGTGCCTGAAGGTGCAGATCCGTTAGCGATGGCCTATGCCGGGCACCAGTTCGGTGCTTTCGTGCCGCTGCTTGGCGACGGGCGGGCAATCCTGCTCGGCGAGGTGATCGACCGCAATGGTCAGCGCCGCGATATCCAGCTGAAGGGTGCCGGCCAGACGGCCTACTCTCGCCGCGGCGACGGCCGCGCCGCGCTCGGGCCGGTGCTGCGCGAATACATCGTCAGCGAGGCGATGTATGCACTCGGCGTGCCGGCGACCAGAGCGCTTGCAGCTGTTTCGACAGGGCAACCCGTCTATCGCGAAAGCATTCTGCCGGGCGCGGTCTTCACCCGCGTAGCCGCGAGCCACATCCGCGTCGGCACTTTCCAGTTCTTCACCGCGCGCGGCGATACGGACGGCGTGCGGGCGCTTGCCGACTATGTGATCGACCGGCACTATCCGGAACTCAAAGACAGGGACAATCCCTACCTCGCGCTCTACGAGGCCGTTTGCGAGCGGCAGGCTGCTTTGATCGCAAGGTGGCTGCATATCGGCTTCATCCACGGCGTCATGAACACCGACAACATGGCCATTTCGGGTGAGACGATTGATTTCGGCCCCTGCGCCTTCATGGATGCCTACGATCCCCGCACCGTCTTCTCTTCGATCGACCAGGGCGGGCGCTATGCCTATGCCAACCAGCCCGGCATTGGCCAATGGAACCTGGCGCGGCTCGGCGAAACGCTATTGCCGCTCTTCGATGCCGATGCGGAAAGGGCCGTCGAGCTCGCCAACGTCGTGATCCAGCAATATGGCGAGCGCTTCCAGATCCACTGGCTTCGCGGCATGCGCGAGAAGATCGGCCTGACGACGGTCGAGGATGGCGATCTGGACCTTATCCAGTCACTGCTTGCCAGGATGCAGACGCAGCAGGCTGATTTTACCCTCGCCTTCCGCCGCCTTTCCGACGCTGGCGGCTCTGGAGATGGCGAGGCGCTTTTCCTCTCCACCTTCCGCGAACCGGATGGGGTAGGCGAATGGCTTGGCCGCTGGCGCGATCGCCTGACGCGCGACGAGGGCCGGACCGAGGACGGCCGCAGGACGGCAATGCGCGCCGTCAATCCCGCCTTCATTCCGCGCAACCATCGTATCGAGCAGGCGATCAATGCGGCCGTCGAAGATGGGGACTTCTCACTCTTCGAGGCGTTGCTTGCAGTGCTCGCCAAGCCCTATGACGACCAGCCTGGCTTTGCGGCATACATGGAGCCGCCGAAGCCGGAAGAACGCGTGTTGCAGACCTTCTGCGGCACGTGATCGGGCGAGAACCTTCTCCCTCTGACACCTATGGTCGCAGTTGACGCTCGTTGCGACAGCACTATCTCGCTGATTCGCGGACTTTTTTCGCGCTCTGATCGCACCCGGCTAACATCAGCGGGAGTCTTCCCAGATGGCAATCATCATTACTTCCATATTTTTCATCCTGATTGGCCTTGCGCTCGGCGGCGGCGGTCTTTGGCTCGTCATGCTCGGCGGCAGCTTCTTTTATCTCTTCGCAGGCGCCATCTTCCTGCTGACCGCTATCCTGCTTCTATTGCGCAGGGCAGCCGCGTTGTGGGTCTATGCGGCGCTGATCGCCGTGGCCTTGGTATGGGCGATCTGGGAAGTCGGCCTCGACTGGTGGCAGCTTGGGCCGCGCGGCGGGTTGATCATTCTTCTCGGCCTCTGGTTGTTAACACCCTGGATCCGCCGCCCGCTCGGCTTTCTCAGCCCGACCGGGATCTCCTATGGGGCAAACCCCTGGCCGCTCGCCATACCGGTTGTGATTGCGTTCGCGATCGCCGGCTATTCGATGACCACGGATCCACACCGGATCACGGGCAATCTGCCGACCGAGGCCGTAACTAGCCCCGCGGCTTTCGGCGGTGTTGTGCCCAATGAAGAGTGGCATCAATACGGCCGCACACCCTTCGGCCAACGTTACTCGCCGCTCGACCAGATCAACGTCAGCAACGTCAAGGATCTCAAGGAGGTCTGGCGCTACCAGACCGGTGATGTGAAGCGACCCGAGGATGTCGGCGAAACGACCTATCAGGTGACGCCGCTGAAAGTCGGCGACACGCTGTACCTCTGCACGCCGCACAACTGGGCAATCGCGCTCGACGCCAAGACTGGCAAGGAGAAATGGCAGTACGATTCCAACTCCGGCATGAACCCGAACCGCCAACACCAGACCTGCCGCGGCGTCACCTATTATCGCGACACGGCCGCAGCCCCCGGCGCTGCCTGCGCCGAGCGCGTGTTTCTGCCGACCTCCGATGCCAGGCTGATTGCGCTCGATGCCGCAAATGGCCAGATCTGCGCGAGCTTTGCTGAAGATGGCGTGCTGCATCTTGAAAAAGGCATGCAGTACAATCCGGCCGGCTACTACTACGCGACGTCGCCGCCGGTCGCGGTCGCCGGCAAGCTGATCGTCGGCGGCGCCGTCAACGACAACTATTCCACAAAGGAGCAGTCCGGCGTTATCCGCGCATACGACATCAATACCGGCGCACTCATCTGGAACTGGGATTCCGGCAATCCCGATGTCACCACGCCGATCGCCGAAGGCCAGACCTATACCACCAACTCTCCGAACAGTTGGTCCGTCTTCAGTGTCGATGACGGTCTCGGCATGGTCTACATACCGCTCGGCAACCAAGTGCCCGACCAGCTCGGCATGAATCGCAGCGCCCATGTCGAGAAATACTCCTCCTCGATCGTCGCACTCGACATCGCCACCGGGCAAGTGAAATGGGTGCAGCAGTTCGTGCACCACGACCTGTGGGACATGGACGTCCCCGCCCAGCCCGTGCTCTTCGACATGACAAAATCCGATGGAACGTCCGTACCGGCGCTCGTTGCCCCGACCAAGCAGGGCGACATCTACGTGCTCGACAGGCGCACTGGCGGGGCGATCATCCCGTTCAAGGAGATACCCGCCCCGGGCGGCGCGATCCCTGAAGACCATACGGCGCCGACGCAGCCGATCTCGGACCTCACCTTCTCGCCGCCGCCGCTTCAGGAGAGGGATATGTGGGGGATTTCGCTGTTCGATCAGCTCGCCTGCCGTATCCAGTTCCATCGCTATAAATACGAAGGCCGCTATACGCCGCCGTCACTACAGGGATCGATCATCTATCCCGGCAATTTCGGCACCTTCAACTGGGGTAGTGTTGCGGTGGATCCCGAGCGGCAGATCATGTTCGGCATGCCGACCTATCTTGCCTTTACCTCGCGGCTGGTTCCCGCCGCTGATATCCCGCCGAAGGGGCAGGATGAAAAAGGCAGTGAACAGGGCCTCAACCGCAACGAGGGCGCGCCCTATGGCGTCTTCATGGGACCGTTCCTCGGACCGCTGAAGATCCCTTGCCAGGCACCACCATGGGGCTATGTCGCAGGTGTGGATCTGCGTACAGGAAAGATTGCCTACAAGCGCAGGAACGGCACCGTCTACGATATGACGCCGCTGCCGTTGCCCTTCAAGGTTGGCGTACCGGGCATCGGCGGCCCGATCCTGACGAGAGGCGGCGTTGCCTTCCTCGGGGCCGCCGTCGACAACTTTCTGCGCGCCTATGATGTGACCAATGGCGACCAGCTCTGGCAAGCCCGCCTGCCGGCCGGCGGCCAGGCGACACCGATGACCTATACCACCAGTGACAACAAGCAGTTCGTCGTCATGGTCGCCGGCGGACACGGCTCGATCGGCACCAAGCCCGGCGACTATGTGATCGGCTACGCCCTACCCTGAAGCTTCCGAAACCTGCCGGATGGCCGCCGCTGACGACGCCAACCCAAGCCAGCCGACACAAGCTCCGGGCATGTCTGGCGCACCATTCTCCCACCCATTGTTTCAGGGAGAATTTTCATGAAGATCGGCAGCAACATTTCCAGTACCTATGGATTGACCAACCTCTTCGGCCAATCCGGCCAGCGCAGCAAGCAACAGTCCGGCGATACCGAGGTGAGCGTTCGCCAGAGCGGCACAGCACTTCAGCCAAGCAGCACGCCGACGTCGATTTCCAGTACGATGTGGGCTTTGCAGAGCAGCGGCACCACTAGCATGGATGGCACCGAGGATCCCGCGAAAGCGCGCCATGAGGCTGTTGCCTCGGAGTTCACGGACCTCGCCAACATGACGCCGGCGGAGCGCATCCGCGCGCAGATCCTCGAGCGGCTCGGGCTCACCGAAGACGACCTGAAGGCCATGCCACCAGAAGAGCGCGAGGCGATCGAAAAGCAGATCTCGGACGAGCTGAAGCGGCAGTTGACCGGCGACGACGACAGCAAGGAAAAGTCGAGCGTCGACGAAATTGTCAGCGTCTGAGACCTCAGAAATTGATTCAGATCGATGCGACGGAGATTCACGTTTCCATCGCATCTCTTTGACACGACAGTCTTATCCGACCATGTCGGCCACGATCTTTCCGACCTCGGCGAAGATGGGGTTGATCTCTGACGCCGGCGCCTTGGCCTGCGTTACGTAAGCGGCAACCAGGATCGCGCCATGACCGGGCGGCCAGGCAATCGCGATATCGGCAGCACTGCCGTTGTTGCCGGTGCCGGTCTTGTCCCCGATCTTCCATGCATCCGGCAGGCCCGCGCGCAGACGTGCGCCGCCTGTCGTATTCGCCACCATCCATTCGACCAGCTTGTCACGCGACGGTTCCGACAGGGCCGAGCCCAGCGTCAGGTTGCCGAGCGTGTCGACCATCGAATCGGGGGTGGTCGTATCCTGCGGATCGCCGTCCTTGGCTTCGTTGAGCGCCGTTTCCCATCGGTCGAGTCGCGTCGACCGATCGCCCAGCGTGCGCAGCCATTTGGTGAGCTCAGCGGGGCCGCCGAAGCTTTCCAGCAGCAGGTTGCCGGCCGTATTGTCGGAGAGCGTGATCGCCGCCTCGCAGAGTTCACTGAGGCTCATGCCCTCGCCGCCGACGTGCTTTTCCGTCTCCGGCGAGTAGGTGACGAGCTTGTCCTGGTCGTAGACGACGCGTCGCTCGAGAGTCTCCTGCCCCTTGTCGACGCGCGCCAGCACCAGCCCTGCGGCCAGCACCTTGAACGTACTGCAGAGCGGAAAGCGCTCGGTCTCGCGATAGCCGAATGAAATGTTGGTCTCGGTGTCGATGGCGGAGACACCGATGCGACCGCCGATCGCTTTTTCGAGCGCTTCCATCCGCCGGTTGATTTCATCATCGCTGTCTTCCGACCGCGCAATGCGCGGCAGGAACAGGGCGGATGAAAGCAGTGCCGAGCCAAGTAGCGTCCGGCGGCGGATCGAAAAGCCACGCATGAAAATTCCTCTGCCTGAACAAACGGACACAGCGCTAGAGACTGATTGTGGCCCGGATGAGTCGCGTCAAGCGGCCGCCGACTGCGTTACCTCGACGGTAACGTGCGAGAGGCCGGCAACGGGTTCGAGCTTTGCCTTGTAGAAGGCAGGGCTTTCCGGCTGCGGCGTCACGAGAGCAACGATCGCGGCGTGATGGCCGGGTCCGACCTGCCAGACATGAAGATCGGTGATCCGCTCGCCGCCCGTTTCCAGCGCCGAACGAATCTCGCGCTGCAGAGCCGCCTCCCGCGGTACGACATCGAGCAGCACGCGGCCTGAAGACTTCATCAGGCCCCAGGACCATTGGGCAATGATCAGGCCGCCGACGATACCCATCAGCGGGTCGAGCCAGAGCCAGCCATAAAGACTGCCGAGCAGCAGTGCGGCAATGGCGAGCACCGATGTCAGCGCATCGGCAATGACATGGACATAGGCAGCGCGCATATTGTTGTCGGAGGCATGCGCGGAACGAGCATGATCGCCAGGATGGGTATGATCAGCGTGGTCATGGTGATGGTGATGCTGGTGCTCGTGATGGTGGGAATGGCCGTGGCTGTGGCCATGATGGTCGTCCTTCAGGAGCCAGGCGCTCGCCAGATTGACCAGTAGGCCGACGACGGCGACGCCGATCGCCTGCGAAAAGCTGATCGGCACGGGATGCGTGATGCGCAGGAAGCTTTCCCAAGCCATCAGCAAGGCGATCAGCGCCAGGATGATGGCGCTGGCAAAGCCCGCGAGGTCGCCGAGCTTGCCGGTACCGAAGGTGAAGCGGGGATTGCGCGCCTGCCGGCGCGCATAGAGGTAGGCAACGGCGGAGATCAGCAGGGCGCTAGCGTGGGTCGACATGTGCCAGCCATCAGCGACGAGAGCCATCGAGCCGTAGTAGGTTCCGGCGCCGATCTCGACCACCATCATGACGGCGGTGAGCGCAATGACGAACCAGACACGACGGGCGTTGCGGTCGTGATCGGCGCCCAGGAAAACGTGGTCGTGCTCGAGTCCTTCGGTCTGTGCGTTCATCGCACGCTCCTCATGTCGGTTGTGTCAGCGAATGTAGGTCCGCAGGACTTCGGATATTTCTTCGACGGCTTCCATGCGGGCCTTCTCATCGGCGGCGTGCAGCACATGCTCATGCAGATGATCGTCCAGCACCTCGCCGGTCAGGCCGTTCAGGGCGCCGCGGATCGAGGCAAGCAGTTGCAAGATCTCTCCGCAGGGCCGCTCGGCCCCCAGCGCGCGCTCGACAGCCTCCAGCTGGCCCTTCAGACGGCTGACGCGGGCCATCAGCTTTTTCTTCTGATGCGTGGTGTGGGACATGAGGTTTTCCATTTAGTATAGGGGGGTACCCTATATTAATATGAAGCTGATGAAAAGTAGCAATGGCGCTGGCGCTACCGGTTTCCGATGCCGCCGGCGAAGCGATCGATGGCGGCTGCGCCGAAGGCCGCTGCGCGCTTGCCGGCGCCCGCGCGTAAATCCCATTGACAAACGGCGCGTTCTGGACAATCTATCGACGCATGATCAAGAACGCGCACATCACCAGCACGTATTTTTGGCTGTACCTGTAAGGGCGGCCGGACAGATCATATTGTCAACAAGCCGCCGTCAGGCGGCTTTGTTGTATCGGCAGCGTCCTGACGGCAGAACACCACACAAGGACGCGAAGACCATGGTTGAAATCGAAGACAGCGAAATCTCAATGATCCGCCCGCCGGTGATCAATATCCGTGCGGCTAAGCCGCGCGACCTCCCCGAACTCAGCGAAATGATTACCCTGCTCGCCCAACATCATGGGGATGCTTCCGCCTCGAGCCCAGAGCAACTCGAACGTGACCTTTTCGGCCCGGTGCCGTGGATCAACGCGCTCGTTGCAGAGACCGACGAAGGCCTGATCGGCTACGCCATTCTCGTCCCGCTCTACAGGGCGCAGGATGGTGCGCGCGGCATGGATTTGCATCATCTCTTTGTGCGTGACGGTCATCGCGGCCACGGCGTCGGGCAGCACCTCGTCAACCGCGCCCGCGACACAGCACGCAGCGCCGGCTGCGGCTACCTCTCGGTCAGCGCCGCCACGGGCAACGTGCAGGCGCATCGCTTCTACGAGAATATGGACTTCGT
Organism: Rhizobium sp. BK060; assembly: GCF_014193145.1. Taxonomy (NCBI): domain Bacteria; kingdom Pseudomonadati; phylum Pseudomonadota; class Alphaproteobacteria; order Hyphomicrobiales; family Rhizobiaceae; genus Rhizobium; species Rhizobium sp. BK060. The sequence goes on along the minus strand of NZ_JACHYW010000016.1, from coordinate 44,629 downwards.
GCCTCGCCCGGTCACCGGCATGCGCTATATGCAGGCTTTGGCATGAGCGGCGGTGGCCGCCGCGGACATTCGGCAGGGAGAAACCGATGACCCGACTTGCAATCGTGCTCACCAACGGATTCGCCGACTGGGAGGTCGGGCAACTGACGGCCTCCGCACGTTCCTACTTCGGCTTCGACGTAGTGATCGCAACGCCCGATGGCTCGGAAGTGCGCTCGATGGGGGGCATGCGCGTCGCGGCCGATACCGTCGCGGAAAACCTGCATGCCAGTGCCTTCGACGGCCTCGTGCTCTGCGGCGGGACGATCTGGGAAACGGAAAAGGCGCCCGACCTGAGAACCGTCATCTACGACTTCCTTGCCCACGGCAAACTCGTCGCCGGGATATGTGGCGCAACTCTGGCGCTTGCTCGTGCCGGAGCTCTGAATGCCACCGACCACACCAGCAATGCCGCCGATTTCATCGCCGGTGCGCCCGGGTACACCGGACACGCCCGTTACAAGGACAGCCCGCAGGCCGTGCGCGCTGGAAAACTGGTGACGGCGCCGGGATCGGCGCCGATGACCTTTGCCGCCGAAATCTACCGCGCGCTCGGACATGCCGGCGACGAACTGGACCAATACGTCCTGATGTTCGGCGCCGAGCATCAGCCGAAAGCCGCGTGAACGACGCTACTGCCTTAGCTCATCGAAGCACCGGCTCGCCGTGGAAACGGCGGCGCGACGGCTTGGAAACGCCGAAGCCCACCTCCATCATCAGGCGCGGCTTGGTCTTGGCGACCGTTCCCATATGAAAGCCGAAGGGATCCTCCACGAAGCCGAAGCCTGCTGCGCCGGTCAGCGTCGTCACGCTCTCCTTTCCATAGAAATCCAGGATTTCATTCGCGGGGTGGCCGACCAGGAGGGTCAATTGGTGCTTGATACGCCGCTTGTTGTGGCTGCCCCTGACATAGACATGCGGGCCGGCGCCTTCGTCGACGTCGACGAGATAGAAGAAGAACTTCAGCATTCGCCAGTCGTCGAGATCGAAGTGATACTTGTCCAGCGACGCCAGGCTGCGATCGGCCTCGCTGGCCCTCGTCGGAAAACTCCACCAGATGCGGGTGGTAATGAGGCGGGCTTGGGCGCCGAGATAGCAGCGCGCGATCTCCGACAGTACAGGATCACGCTGGACGGTACGAACCGCCGGGCAATCAAGCGCCCGTTCGAAGTGATGGCCGCTCAGGATCGATCGTCCCCATTGCTGCTCTGCGTCGCGATGATCCGACGCCAGGAACTCGATCTTCCGATCGAAATTGCCGAAGCACGGTGTGGCGCTTGCAAAGCTTGCGATTTCACTGGTGATCGCCTGAGGTAGCGTCAGGTCGGGAAATATCCCGTCGCGCCTGAGCGCCGCGACGGCATCTGCATGATCCACGCCCTTGAAGAGCGTCGGCAGATTCTCGATCGCGCCATTGCTGCGTCGTGCAGTCAGCCAATGCGCCTTGCGCGCCGGTATGGTGCGCGCCAACAGGAACATCGGCAGCCAGGCAGGATTTTCACGGATGTCGGCCATGTAGGTCGGTATCCGCACCGCCATGCGCCGCAATTTGCCGCCCTTGCGGGCGACAGACTCGAGATCATCTGCAGGGTTGGCCGACGTGCTGTGCATGCAGCTGTCCTTTCGGAAGACGTGGATGGGCGTCGTTCGGAAAGCGAACCTCGGAAGGGTTCGCCACAGGGCGTTCAGTGTGCACGACCCAGTGGAGTGCTGCAATGCGGCCTTTTTTGAGATATTGCTAATATTAGCGGTTCGGGACTGCCTTCAAGTAGGCTGCGATCGCCTCGAGCTCCGGTTTCGGCAGATGGGCGAGGTTGCGCTGCACCTCGGCCATCGAACCGCCGGCCGTATCGAAGTCGGGCGTGAAGCCGGTTTCCAGATAGTTGGCGATATCCTCCTGGCTCCATGAGCCGACCGTCTTCGAGTCCGGTGTGATATCAGGGATCCTGCCCTGACCTTCCGGGTTTGGCGCACCCGCCAGCCATCTGTCTGCCTCGAACCCGCCGAATTGATCGCGCGGCGTGTGGCACTCGCCGCAATGGCCGGCGCCTTCGACCAGATATTGCCCGCGCTTGACCTTGTCGTCGACCTTGGCTGCAAGTGCGACACGCGGCTCATTGCTGAAGTACAGGAACTTCCAGCCACCCAGCGCCAGACGCATATTGTAAGGAAACGGCAATTCGTGCGGTGGGGAAACGTTGCCGCTCTTCGGCAGCGTCTTCAGATAGCCGAAGAGATCGTTGACGTCATTGTCGCTCATCCGGGCATAGGAATTGTACGGAAAGGACGGGTAGAGATGCTCGCCGTTTTTAGCAACGCCGCGCTTCATGGCATTGCCGAACTCGGCCAGCGTCCATGTCCCGATACCAGCCTTCTCGTCAGGCGAGATGTTGGGCACGTGGAAGATGCCGAAAGGGCTCTTCAGCGCCAGACCGCCTGACAGCGTGAGCTTGGCGTCCCCCTCCGATCCCGGCGCAGCGTGGCAACTGACGCAACCGCCCGTCCAGAAGACCATTTCACCGTTCTTCAAATCGGGTTCACCAAGGTTGGCCCAGTGACTTTCAGGAAGCGCGTTCGGCGCGGTGATGAAATAGAAAACCGCTCCGCCAATGACGAACACTCCGACGAGACAGAGTAAAAACCGGACGAACCTGCGGACCATTCACCGCTCCTGTTGCCAATAATCTTGTCGAAAACATAAAACGATCCGCACCAGCGGCAAGGCTGCTGCGGATCGTTTGACTGAAATGCCAGGATCGTTAGTCGGTCTTTATGCGGAATTTCTCGTGACAGCCGCCGCAATTGGCGCCAAGCGTCTTCATTGCGGCGCCGACAGCGGCTGGGTCGGGCGGAAGCTGCGCGAGGACCTTGCTGGCATCCGCCGAAAGCTTCGCCGCACGGGCCTTGAAGTCCGCAGGATCTTCCCAGATCTTCGGGCTTGCCGCCTTGTCCCCCTGTTCGGTGCCAGGCTTGAACTGATCCGGGAATACCTTCGCGGTCTCCGAGATCGTCGTCAGGGAAGCCTTGACCACCTCTGCGTCGTAGGGCTTTTCGCCCTTGGCGATCGCCACCATGGCGCCCGCCGCGCCGCCAACTTTCTTCATCAGCGCGGAGCGCGCGTCGTGCGTGCCTTCCTCCGCTGCAATGGCAACGCCTACGACCCCCAGACCGGCGACGAGCACTGCCGCGGCTATAGCTTTCAGTCTCATGTCTCCACTCCTCTTTGATAGCAACGTCCGCGAAGCCCGGCGCTTCGGCAGACGGGCGGCATCATGGCAAATTTTTTCGCCTCAAAAAGTAACAAGTGGGTGAGATTTCAGGAAAATCGGAGTTCTAAATCGTTTCGTATTCGCGCTTCATGCCGCGGCGCGCCAGCCGTGCCACGCCGTGAGGATCGAAACGGCGATCAGGAGCGCGCCGGCGATCCGCCCGACGAGGATTGTCGTCTTCGGATTGGACACCAGTATCGTGCGGCTTCGCGCCGCCGTCAGCGCCAGGGTGCCATAGACAGCGGCCTGGGTCGCCATGGTCATGAAGCCCATGACGAGACCCTGTGCCCAGATTGGCCCGTAGACCGGCTTCAGAAACTGCGGATAGACCGCGATCATGAACAGATACGCCTTGGGGTTCATCAAGCAGGTTGCGGCACCCTGGCGAAAAGCCCGCCAGCCCGAGCGCAGGCCGCCGGGCCCGACGCTATCGACGGTGATCGAGCTGCGCATCAGCGTGTAGCCGATCCAGGCCATGTAGGCTGCACCGGCAAAAAGCAGCGGGTTGAACAGCATCGGCAAGAGGACGGCGAGCACGCCGACCCCGATCGCGCCATAGAGCGAGTGCACCGCCCCGCCTGCCATGATGCCGGCGGTCGCAGCGATGCCCGTGCGCCTGCCGCCGGTCAGCGAATTGGCCAGCACGAACAGCATATCCATGCCCGGGACGATGATGATGCCGAAGAGAAGCGTGAAGTAGAGCCAGAGATTTTCGCTGTAAGTCATGTCAGTTGCCCGCTATCCAATTCAAGGTCGATTTCCGGGACCTTGTTGATTTTCAATTCGATAGGAGTGCTATACGACGGCCCAACTGACAGTGTATTGTCAGGAGCCTAGGCCGAAGGAGGCGAAAATGCGCAAGGCCTCACGGCTTTTCGAGATCATCCAGATCCTGCGATTGGCGAGCAGGCCGATGACGGCGGCGGCCATGGCGGAAACGCTCGAGGTGACGGTGCGCTCGATCTATCGCGATATCGCCGCCCTGCAGGCGATGCGCGTCCCGATCGAGGGCGGCCGCGGTATCGGCTACATCATGCGGCCGGGCTTCGACCTGCCGCCGCTAATGTTCTCGGTCGAGGAAATGGAGGCGATCGTGTTGTCGCTGGCGCTGCTCGAGCGCACCGGCGACGAGGAGCTGAAACGGGCGGCCAAGAGCGTCAACCAGAAGATCGCTGGGGCCGTGCCGGCGCTGCTGCGTCAGGCGATGGAACGAAAAGCGCTCTATGCCTGGGGATCGGTTGCCCAATCTCCGGCCGGACTCGATCTTGGTCTGGTTCGCCGCGCCATACGCGACGAGCAGAAGCTGATGCTCGACTACCGCGACGAACTCGGCCGCGCGACGGAACGTAGGATCCAGCCGATTGCGCTCATCTACTACTCGCAAACCGCAAACATTGTCGCCTGGTGCGAGCTGCGCCAGGCGATCCGCAATTTCCGCAGCGACCGTGTCGAGCATTGCGAGACGGCCGACGCCTATTTCCGAGGCGACGGCGACCGGTTGCGGCAACTGTGGACGAGCGGATGGACGAACCCGCCGGCAGCCGCGACCGCCTAGAGCGGGATGCCGAAAAGTGTAAGCGGTTTTCGGCATCCCGCTCTAGCTCCTTGATGTAGATCAGAGGTATGTGCCACCGGAAACTTCGATGCGCTGCCCGTTAACCCAGCGGTTGTCGTCGGAAAGCAGCGAGGCAATCATCGGGCCGACATCGTCGGGCACGCCGGCACGTCCGAGCGCCGTCGCATCGGCGACCATCTTGTTATAGGTCGGATTGTCGCGCACCATGCCACCGCTGAAGTCGGTGGCAATCGCGCCGGGAGCAACGGTATTGGCCGTGATGCCGCGCGGGCCGAGTTCTTTGGCGAGGTAACGGGTGAAGACCTCAACCGCCCCCTTCATCGACGCATAGGCGGAGATACCAGGCACAGCGAAGCGAGCAAGGCCGCTCGAGACGTTGATGATGCGGCCGCCATCCGCCATCAGCGGCAAGAGCTTCTGTGTCAGGAAGTAGACGCCCTTCAGGTGCACATTGACGAGCTCGTCGAAGGCCTCTTCCGTCGTTTCGGCAATCGCTGCGTGATAGCTGTTGCCGGCATTATTGACGAGGTAGTCGAACTGAGACCGTCCAAGACCTTGCAAGGCATCCTTCGCCTTGCCCACGAAGGCCTCGAAGTCTGGGACGCGACCGGTGTCCAATTGCAGAGCGATGACCTCGGTACCGAGCGCCTTGATTTCCAGAACAGCGGCCTCCGCTTCTGCCCGATTTGCTCGGTAGGTAAAGATGACGTTGACACCACGACGGGCGAGGTTGATCGCCGTGTTGCGGCCAAGCCCACGGCTGCCGCCAGTGACGACGGCAACCTTGGATACTGAATTTGCTTGCGTTTCGTTCGGCATGATCTCTTCCTTTGCTGGAGTTGATGCCCTTACGGTACGCCTGCCAGGGGCTGTTGTTGAATGCCGAAACTCTCGAATTTCTTGCCTAATCCTCCAAGCTTCTTGCGGACTAGGCGGCACGGCGCATATCTTCAGTTGCCGCCGAGGAATGACCGAGGAGACCCTGGCAATGTTGGATACTCTGAAGCTAGCAATCCAGACCTACATCGACAGAACTGCCGGTGACGCCGATGGGCGCTTCGAGACCCCGCTCCCGGCGCTTTCTGTGTCGCGCGTCACCCATCCTGTCATGCCGAACCACATGATCTACCGGCCGACGATCTGCGTCGTCGTCCAGGGTGCGAAGGAGATCATGGTCGGCGACCGGGTCTTCGAATACGGCGAGATGCAGTCGCTCATCGTCACCTTCGAGGTGCCCGCCCTCGGACAGATCACCAAGGCCAGCAAGGAAGCACCGTATATCGGCCTGAACATCGATTTCGATGTGACGATCATGCGCGAGGTGATGGCGGCGATGGAGCAGCCGCCGCGCCCGGTTGGCGACGGCGCAGCCGGTGTTTTCGTGCAGAATTTCGACGGGGTGCTGGCCGACTGCGTACTGAGGCTCGTGCGCCTTGCCGAAACGCCGAAGGCAATTCCTGTGCTCTATCCGGCGATCATGCGGGAGATCTGCTACTGGTTGCTGACGGGGCCGAATGCGGGCCAGGTCAGCAAGCTTGCGCTGCCCGGCAGCCATATCAGGCGCATGACCGATGCCATCCACCTGCTGCGCGAAAACTTCGCCGCGCCGGTGCGCATCGAGCAGCTTGCATCCGTCGCACACATGAGCCCCTCCTCCTTCCACCAGCATTTCAAGCAGATGACGGCAATGACGCCGCTGCAGTACCAGAAGAACATGCGACTGTTGGAAGCACGGCGGCTGATGGTGTCGGACGGCGCCAGCGTTGCAACTGCTGCCTATCAGGTCGGCTATGAAAGCGCCTCGCAGTTCAGCCGCGAATATTCGCGAATGTTCGGCACGCCGCCGAAGCGCGACGCGATGGAGCGGAAGGAGTTGCCGATGGTCACGGCGGCCTAGACGGGCGAACCTACAGCAACTCCTTGCCTCTAGCGGAGAACGAGAATCCTATCGGCGTGTGCTTCGTCGCACTCAGGCTTCAAACTCTTCGTCCAGACCGGCGCGTCGGGCCTCTGCCGATCCAAACTTTCGCGATAGCGGACGCAACCTCGCAGCAACTTCGGCCAAGGCGGGACAGCAATGTCAGGATTGAGCTTTTCCGGCAGCATGTCCCAGAGTTGCGAATGGTGCCAGCAAAGGTTGTGACCTGTGGCATCCCGGTGTTCTCTGATTCGCGCCGCGAAAGCGCTTCACTTCCGCGATCAATACATTGCGCGACATAGCATCGAGGTCGGCATCCAGCTTCCGCTCCTTCCGGATTCATCGCTCGTATTCATTCGTTATTCTCTGATAGAGGGATCTCGAGTTCGATCATCACGGGAGCGTGGTCGCTTGTGTGTTCCCAACTCCTCGGCTTTCTGCGCACGCTCGCCGACCTCAGCCACGGGGCAACCGTCGGGCTGAGCAGTAAGTGATCGATCCGAAGACCGGCGTCGCGCTCGAACGAGTTTCGCCAGTACTTCCAGAAGGTATAGATGCGCTCGTTCGGATGCAGATGTCTTATGGCGTCGGTCCAGCCCTGTGCGACGAGGTCGGCATAGGCTTTGCGGACTTCCGGCCGGAAGAGGGCGTCATCCAGCCATCGCTCCGGCTTGTAGACGTCCATATCCGTCGGCATCACGTTGAAATCGCCGGCGAGGAGAGCAGGAATGTCGAGCTCGTGCAGTTCGGCGGCATATTCATGGAGCCGTCGGAACCAGCGGAGCTTGTAGTCGAATCTCGGCCCGGGTGCAGGATTTCCGTTCGGAAGATAGAGGCATCCAATGAGGATACCGTCGATGGCCGCCTCGATGTAGCGGCTGTGCGTGTCATCGGGATCGCCGGGAAGACCGCGCCGCGTCAGGATCGGCGTCGAGCCCTTCGAAAGGATCGCGACGCCGTTCCAGCTCTTCTGTCCGTGCCAGATCGCGCCGTAACCGGCCCGCTCGAGTGCCCCGCGTGGAAACCGGGCATCCTCGGTTTTCAGCTCCTGCAGGCAAACGACGTCAGGCTTATCCTCCTTCAGCCAGCGAAGAAGGAGTTCCAGGCGTCCGTTCACGCCGTTGACGTTGTAGGTCGCGATCTTCAAGAGCCGAAACACGCTTCGATGAGTTTCGATCGAAGGGAAATGGACGTCACCTGATAAAGTTCAAGGAACTTCCGAGACGTTAGGGGCTTGAAAGAGCGATTGGATTCTCCCGTTGTGGGCCGGTTGGCCATTTACAGCCAATGTTACTGTAACGTTCTTCCGGCTAGCCGACTTTTGCTCAAGGCTGCCCCGCGGATTTGTAGATCAACGGGTCTTAGATCGAGGCAATGGGAGCAGCAGCCATGCAACTCACGAAACGCTGAGGCACGCGCGATTGCCAAGGAAGCCTATATCTACGGCTTCCCGATGGTCGACAGCTACCGCGTCCAATAGACCGGGTAATGGTTCATGACGATGACGCGCTCGCCTGCGGCGCCGGCGTCCTTGATCTGCTCGGAAAGCCAGGCGAACTGCTCGTCGCTCGGCATGGCATTCCAGTCCTGCGCGTTGATGGCGCCGGCACCCCTGAGCGCTGCGAGCCGCTGGGCGGCTATCTCCCGATACGGATGCCCAAGCGGCGGCGCAAAGGTGCTCACCTCGTTGCCGTTCAGAACAATGAACCGCCAGCCCTGCCTGATGAAGCTGTAATAGGGCGACGCCAGGCCGACCCGGCTGGCGACATCGGCCAACCGATCGGCTACGACGGAAAAATCGTGATTGCCGAGCAGGAAGAAATTCTGGTGCTTCAGGCTATCGTAGATCGGGAGGATGTCGTCGAAGCTCTTGAAATCGCGGTCGATGATGTCGCCGAGCGTGATAACGAAACTCAGATCCTCCCCATTGAAAACCTCGATCGCCTCCGACAGCCTGGCGAGGCTCCTGGCATAGTGGCGGTTCATCCCAAGATGCGGCGCCCTCGCTGCGTATTGCGGATCTGCGACGACGCCGAAGCGGAGAATGGGGAGATCGGAAAAGGATGTCATGGCAGCGCTTTAGGCATGCGGCATGACAGGTTTGTGACGGTCGTCGGAACGAAAACACCCGGCGTTTCGAGACGCCGGGTGCCGACATCTTGTTCTTGCGAACTGCTTACTTGGCGGCGGCTTCGTAGCGCTCCAGGACGTAATCCCAGTTGATCAGGCTGTCGACGAAGGCTTCGAGGTACTTCGGACGCGCGTTGCGGTAGTCGATGTAATAGGAGTGTTCCCATACGTCGACGCCGAGGATCGGGGTTGCGCCGTGCACGAGCGGGTTTTCACCGTTCGGGGTCTTGGAGATTTCGAGCTTGCCGTTCTTGATGGAAACCCATGCCCAGCCGGAGCCGAACTGCGTCGTGCCGGCAGCGATGAAATCAGCCTTGAACTTGTCGTAGCCGCCGAGATCGGAATTGATCGCAGCTTCGAGCTTGCTCGGCAGCTTGTTGCCGCCGCCGCCCTTCTTCATCCACTTCCAGAAGTGGACGTGGTTGTAATGCTGGGCAGCATTGTTGAAGAGGCCGGCAATGGTGCCGAACGACTTCTTCACGACCTCTTCGAGGGAGAGATCGGAAAGACCTGCCTCAGCCGCGAGCTTGTTGCCGTTGTCGACATAGGCCTTGTGGTGCTTGTCATGATGGAATTCCAGGGTTTCCTTCGACATGAAGGGCTGAAGCGCTTCGTAGTCATAGGGAAGTTCGGGCAATTCAAAAGCCATTGCGGGTCTCCTTTGGCAATAGTTTGCGTAATCGGCAGGTGAGGCGGAACATAGGAGCGCAAGCATGGAGAGGCAACCGGCGAAATATCAAAAAAGACGGCCGGAGAGGAAAAATTGCCTCCACCAAGGACTTGGCTTTCCAGCCCTAAATCGCTGATCATGGGCGTCTTTCACAACAGCAGGAAGACGAGGCTTTTCATATGCAGAGGAATAAAATCCGCTTTTGCACACTTGCCATCGTGATCGCTGCAGCGGGAGCGGCTCGCGCCTCCTCGGGCGATGCCTGGCAGGAGTTCGCGACCGAGGTCGAAGGCAAGTGCAAGCAGGCGGCGCGCGCCTCGATCGAGTTTCCGCATGCCGTCGTTGATCCGTTCGGCAGCGAACACTTTGGCATCGCTCTGGTGACCGGCAAGCCGAAGGGTGCGAACGGCTTCGTCAGCTATTTCTGCGTCTACGACAAACAGACGAAAGAGGTAGAGCTGGGCAGCGAACTGGAAGCTGATGACATCCGGATTCTGCCCGAGGAATAAGGTGGTCAGTCGCTGTTGCGCAAACGACACAGGTTCGCCCGTCAAACCTGTTGCCCGCGGGATACCGACCCGCATCGATAACCGATCAGTGTCCAGCGACCGAAGAGCCGTTGCGCTACGCCATCCCTGACGTCAACGACTTCGCCGCCTTCGGCTCGGCGCTGGAGGAAAACCAGCGGACGTCGGAAGACCTGCTGTCAAGCCTCTCATCGCTGCAGGAGCGCGTTTCCTCGCTGCTCGGTACGCACAGCCAGTCGCTGAATGAGGCCGGTGCGCTCCGCGCCGAATGCGCGCGCATCAGCTCGCTTCTCGATTGTGAAAGCAACGCGCGCCGGAAGGCGGACCAGGACAACGTTCGCCTGACCGCCGAAAACAAGGATTTTCGCGCCGACAACACGCAGCTTCGCTCCGAAATCGAAGCATTCCGCGATGAGCTGACGAAACGTCAAGGCATTCATCAGGTCACCCGCGAGGAATTCACGATCATCGAAAACCGGCTGCTCGACGCCGAACGTGAGCTGACGGATCGTGCCATCCAGTTCGACGAGGCCTCGACGCTGCTGAAACGCGCCCAGACGGAGCTCGACCAGCGCAGCCGCGAACTCTCGGCCACGCGTGAGAAACTCGACAACGAGGCGACGGCGCACCAGCTGCTGATCGAAACTCGCGTCGCGAGAACGGCATCCAGACACGCCAGATGGCCCGCCTCAACGAGGAACGCAGCCATCTGAAGTCCCAGCCTCACCGAGCAGGAAGCGCAGGTGCGCAACCTGCAGATGGCCGTTGCCAACCTGAAACAGGACCTCTCCTTCTTCGAGGAACGGCACAAGCGGCTCGAGGTCGAGCATGAGCCCTGCAGGCATCCTCGGCGCTGGAGATCGCGCGCCTGACGACGAAGCACGAAGCGATCGGCTCCAAGGCCGAACTCGTCGAGAAGCTCCTCATCACCGCGAATGGCCGCAACAAGATGACGGACGAGGACCTGCAGGCGGCACGCGCTGATCTCAAGCGCATCAAATCGGAACTCGCCACCTCCCTCTCCCGCTCGGAGCGCCTTGCCGTGGAACTGCAGCGGGCGCGCACGAGCGGCGCCGAGAGCGAAGCAGCCCGCCGCGAACTCGCCACGCAGACCAACGAGCTGACGCGGAAGCTGCGTGAAGCCGAGAGCCTGCGCGTGCGCCGCGACCGGGATGCCGATGCGCTGCGTCGCGATATCGACACGCGCATGGATTCCGATCGCTACGAAATCGGTCAGCTACGCACCAGCCTGGAGATCGCCAAGTCCGAAATCCGGCAGCTTCGCGCCGAGCGCGCCATCCTGACCGGCCAGCTTGACGTCGCACGCAGCGAACGGGTGGGCGGCGCGTCACGGGCGGCTGACCCCGATGAACGCGACGAGGCCCGCATGCCGGCCGCCAGCTTCTCGCCGATGATAGACATCTCCGAAAAGTCGCTGCGCGTGACCGGTGGGGCGGCTTTCGAAGCCGAAGCGACCCACAGTGCGCCGGCCGAATAAGCGGCCGAACGAGATCAGGTTTGGCGCCGTCGGCCTGCCCGGTGCCAAGCCTTGCTTTTGCCTGTATTGTAGTGGTTTCTTAAGGGACTAGCCCGGAGGGGACCATGGCGCTCGGCACATCGCATCGCTTGCAGGACGGCGTCGAAGCTGTCGAGACCATGACCCGTTTCGCGTTCGCGATCCTGGCGCTCGCCTCCGGCGTCTACACATATCTCGGCGTGCGAAGCATCCTCGACGGATCGGCAACCGCTGTATTCTTCGCAGCCCTCATCTATTCCAGCGCCGTTTCGGTGGCGATCTACGCCTTCTGGACCTACATGGCCCGCTTCTATCCGCATGTGACCGGGACAGCCGGACGCGCGGCAATGCTTGGGGTCATGGCGCTCGGCTGCGCGATGATCATCGCCATGTCGAGCTGGCTGAACGCGGCGGCGCTCGCCGGTTCGGCCGCACTCGAGCAGCATCTCGCGGAAACGCTCGAGGACTACACGGCTGACCTCGATCAGGCACACCAGAATGCGCTCGCCGCACAGAGCCTGCTTCCCGACATCCAGCGCACGCAGGAACGTTTCCAGCGCCTTGCCGACCAGGAGCGGGAGACGGGCGCGCTGACCGGAACGACCGGGGCCGGCAGCGTCGTCCAGCTTCTGTCGCAGATGGCCTCGCAGCTGACCGAGCTGGAAAACGGCATCAACGCCTCGCGCGAGCGCGTGACGACGCTGTTCGACGAGGGTAGAAAGCATCTCGAGACCATGCGCACGCTGGTTTCCGCGCCGGGTGCGATCAACCCGCGCGCCGATCAATTCTCGGCCGAGGTCGTTGGGCTCTCCGGTGTGATCACCTCGCTAGAGCAGACCTCGATCGCGCCCTCGGTCAAGCGCGCGGCGGAAGACCTGTCGCTCGGCTTCATCGCGCCGGTGGCGGATGGACGCCAGGCGGATCTAGCCACAAGGCAGGACCAGGTCATGGAGACGATCCGATCCTCGGTCGCAGCGCAATCCAAGGTCCTGTCGCAGGCGGCCGACCAGATCCTCGAGCGCAAGCCGGTGGCCGAGCGGCGGTTCGTGCCGCTCTCCTCTGCCGAAGCCGTGCTGCGCTATGCCGGTGATTTCATCCCGAGCTGGGCCGGCGCCATCTCGATCGACATCCTGCCGGCGGTGCTGATCTTCATGCTGTCGATCGTTCATTCGACGCTCCGCCGTCAGGAACAGCGCCTGCCCTTCGCCGAACGCATCACTGCGGCCGAACTCCTGCAAGCGCTGGAGGTACAACGCGAGGTCCGGCGGCACGGCGTTGACATCGAAGCCGCCATGGATGCAGCGGAGCGCACCGAAGCGGCCGATCAGTCGAACATTGCGAGCTTCGATCTTTCCGGCAAGGGACCCCGCAAAGGGCCGCCGGCATGAGACTGGAAACGGCGGGGCAAAGGCTGAAGGATTATCTGCTCTCCGCCGATGACGGCACGCTGATGCGACATGCGTTCCACACCCTGCTCGCGACGGCCGCAATCTTCGTTGTCGTCGACTGGCATGAAATCGGCTCCACCAACGCCAACATGCCTGCCTACGACCCTATGATACCGGGCGCCTTGCCCATACTTCCACCGGCGCTCACCGAAGGCAAGCCACAGGCCGCCCCGGTTGAGATGACGACCGACCCTGAGTTACTGAAAAAGCCGATCCGCTTCGAGTTGCAGGCGGGCGGCGTACTGCTCGCACAAGGCACGATCGAACCGGGCGCGGCCACACGTTTCGACGCCGAGATCAAGGCCCGTGGCGAGTATGTCAAAACAGTCTCGCTCGACTCGCCGGGCGGATCGATCGGCGACGCGATCGCCATCTCCACGCTCATCCGCGAACGCAAGATCGCGACTACCGTCGCCGAGGGGGCGCTTTGTGTCTCCTCCTGTCCGATCGTTATGGCGGGCGGTGTCGTGCGCACGGCGGAGAAGGATGCCATTATCGGCGTGCATCAGGTCTTCAATGGCACCGGAGAAAGGCTTTCGGCCGAACGCGCCATGTCGGAGGTGCAGCGCACCACGGCTGATGTCACCCACCATCTCGACCATATGGGAATCAAGCCCGACCTCTGGATCCACGCCATGGAGACGCCGCCCGACAGGCTCTATTATCTTTCGCCCGATGAAATGAAGGAATTCGCACTCGTTGCGCCCCCTACCGCGGTAGTCAAGAAGGCGAAATAGGCGATCAGTCTTAGGCCCAAGGCGCGTCGCGATCTGTCGGATCGCTGGTCGCGGACATCCAACCTTGCGAAAGTTGGATAGCACGGCTTAAGAGATTGATGGCCTCATCCACCGAAGGGCCTTTGATTGGCGGCGGCTCTCTTCGTTCACAAAACTCGCGCCAGACGAACAGCGTCATTTCCGCCCCATCGGTGGGCGTCTCGCCCGGTCCGTCCGCAAAGGTTTCGAGCAGCCGGTAGCGATCGTCGCTCCAGAAAAGCTCCTCAACCCACGCATATATCGGGATGACATGGAAATGGATCGGATAGCCCGGCTTTGGCAAGGATGGGGAACACATTGCGTGGTCCAGCTGGAAACAGCAGAATGATCGACATAGGCTGAGACCGGATATTTCAATCTCATTGTCGGATTGACAAAACCTGGTTCGTCCTAGGAGCACTCTCAGTGTTCTATCCAAAGGAGGATCATCATGCCGAACACGATACACCTTCACCGGGTCCTGGCTGCCAGTCCCGAGAAAGTCTATCGCGCATTCCTGGAGGCGGATGCGCTGGCCAAATGGCTTCCGCCAAATGGGTTTGTCTGCACGGTACATCATTTGGAGCCATCGGTCGGCGGAACGCATAGAATGTCCTTCCGGAACTTCACGACCGGAGGAAGCCATTCTTTTGGCGGCAACTATCTCGAACTGGTGCCGGGCGAGAAGCTTCGTTACACGGACAAATTCGACGACCCCAACTTGCCTGGTGAAATGGAGGTCACCGTGACATTGAAGAAAGTCTCGGTGGGAACTGAACTCAATGTCGTCCAAGCGGGCGTCCCGGACGAGATACCCCCAGAGGCTTGCTATCTCGGTTGGCAGGAATCGCTCCGTAATCTGGCAAGGCTCGTTGAGCCGGAAATCAACGAATAAGTCTCAGAACCTGCGCGGATTAGAGAACGGCCGCTCGATCGTTATGAGAGCAAAGGCGGGAACTTCGGCCTGACGAGGCGCGTCGGCCCGCGGTCGTAGCTGACGCCGCCGGTCCGCGGCCAAATGACCGCTTTGCGTCACCTTCCGGACATCAGAGGTATTTGGAAGAACTGGTTGCAGAAATGTTCTAGACATTGCGGCCGAAATAGACGTCCACCGAGGCGATCCGGTCGCCCCTGAAGCGCAGGACTTCCATGTTGCGGAACGCTCCGCCGTCATGCTTTTCGGCCCTGTATCGGACGACCACCTCGTCATCCACGATCTTGAGATACTCGATCTCCATGGCGCGAAACGGCGGTGGTTCGGGCCAGCAACGGTTGAAATACGCGATGCGATCGATGTGATCGTCACGCGGGCTGCAGAAGGTGAAGTCCTCCGTCAGCATCGTGCCCGCGTCATCCTTGCGCCCGTCGATATAGGCTTCGTAGAGGCTGCGAACGACCCGCTCGCGTCGTGAGCCATCACCTGCCATTGCACCGGTCCCTTTTCTTTAATTCCGATTGCAATATGCAATCAGTTTATATCAGGTGAAGCCGTTTTGCGCAACCCTTGCTCGGAAAGCAGCTGCGAAGGAGCCGATGGCAGCGGATTGCCACAGGGCGGATTGCCGCTGACAATGACCGAGCACGGCTGACGCGGACAGAACGGCTTCGCAGCCTTCTTGAAGGACGGTCCTTACGGAGGCTATATGGGCGCGTGCCCACCCTGGAACGATCTGCGCATCCACCGCGGGGTAACGGTCTATGCGCTCGATACCGACCGGCTAATGCTTCCCGCGCCTTCACCCGCGCCGATTTTCTTGCCGCCGCAAAGGGCATGTCCTTGCCTCCGGCGCGGCTGAACTGACCTATACGATCAATGCAAAGGCTACGAAATGACAGATACAAAATGGGACGCAGCCGTCGTCAAGAGCGGCTCGATCTACTGGAAGCGCAATCTGCTCATTTCGCTGCTCGGCTCCTTCACGACGATCGTCGCGATGACGCTGCTGCTGCCGTTCCTACCGCTCTACGTCGAAGAGCTTGGGGTTAGCGATCACGCGGCGATCGTGCAATGGTCGGGCATCGCCTATGGCGCGACCTTCCTGGCGGCGGCCTTCGTGGCACCTCTCTGGGGCCGGCTCGGCGATATCTACGGACGCAAGCTGATGCTGGTGCGCGCCAGCGCCGGGATGACGGTTGCGATCTCGCTGATGGGAATGGCCGACAACGTCTGGCAGCTGGTGGCGCTGCGCCTGTTCGTTGGGCTCGCTGGCGGCTACTCGTCCGGCTCGATGGTGCTAGTCGCCACGCAGACGCCGAAGGATCGCTCCGCCTGGGCGCTCGGCATGCTCGCCTCCGGCATCATGGCGGGCAACCTCGTCGGTCCGCTGATCGGCGGCGCGCTGCCGCCGCTGATCGGCATTCGCGGCACGTTCCTGGCCGCGGGTGGAATGATCTTCCTGGCGTTCCTCGCAACCACCTTCCTGATCAAGGAAGAGAAGTCCCCTGCCCGCAAGCAGGCCGCGAAGGCGAGCGGCGGCTGGGCCTCGATATCAGACAAGCGCCCCGTGGTCGCGATGCTCGCAACGGGCCTGCTGCTGATGCTCGCCAACATGTCGATCGAGCCGATCATCACCGTCTATGTTGCACAGCTGGCGGACGATCCGGGCAAGGTGACGATGATCGCAGGCATCGTCATGTCGGCGGCCGCACTCGGCAGCATCCTGTCGGCCTCGCGCCTCGGCAAGCTTGCGGACCGGATCGGCCATTGGCCTGTCATTGCGGGTGCTCTTGCAGTCGCCGGGCTGCTGCTGATCCCGCAGGCATTCGTGACGAACTCCTGGCAGCTGATCATTCTGCGCTTCCTCATGGGGATAGCGCTCGGAGGGCTGCTGCCCTGCATTTCTGCGGTCATCCGGCATAGCGTGCCGGACAGTGCGGCGGGCAGCATTCTCGGCCTGTCTGTCTCCTCGCAATATGTGGGCCAGGTCGCCGGCCCCGTGCTCGGCGGCTTCGTCGGTGGCCATATCGGCATGCGGGCCGTGTTTTTGGGAACCTGCGTGCTACTGATCGCCGGGGCCGCCTGCGCGTGGATGGTGCGGCCGAGAAGCATGGCCGGATAGCCACTACATCAGCAGGTAATTCACCGGAACTGGGAGCGGCGACAGATCCGTCTCTACCAGCGCTTCGCGCAAATTGATCTCATCGCGTCAGCAAGGCCGCCGATCGGCAGCGGCGGCCTTTCCTCCCAATGGCCGACCGAATGGCCGCAGCCATTATACTCAGGTGAGAAGCGCTGGGCTTAGCTGTCGCTTTCGCTGCGGCCGAAGGCCCAGTTCATGTAGAGCTCGAGCGCCTTGCGGGTCACCGGACCTTCCTGGAAATCACGGCCATCGAGGCGGTTGATGCCGACGACCTTGGAATAGTTGCCCGTCGTGAAGATCTCGTCGGCATTCATGAAATCCTCGACCGAGAGCGTCACTTCGCGCACCTCGAAGCCCGCCTTGCGCAAGAGGCCGATAACACGGGCTCGGGTGATGCCGGCAAGGAAGGTGCGGTTGGCGATCGGCGTCGAGACGATGCCGTCCTTGACCATGAAGACGTTGGAGGACGCCGTCTCGGCGACGTTGCCGTTCATGTCGCGCATCAGCGCGTTGTCGAAACCGCGGCTTTTCGCTTCAGCGATGGCGCGGCCGCTGTTCGGATAGAGCGAGCCGGCCTTGGCATCCGTCATCGCCATTTCAGGCGACGGACGGCGATAGGGCGAAACGGTGAGCGAATTCGGCGCATGGTTGCCGAGCGGGGCTTCGAAGAGGCACAGCGCGAAACGGGTGGAATCACCATCGACCGTGACGACGCTGCCGGCCGAGCCGTGCTCGCCCCAATACATCGGCTTGATGTAGATCGGCGTCTTGCCGTCGAACTTCTTGATCCCTTCCCAGGCGAGCGCCTCGATCTCCTCGGCCGTTTTCACCGGCTTCAGGCCCATGTTGACCGCCGAGCGGTTGACGCGCTGGCAGTGCAGGTCGAGGTCCGGCGCGATGCCGTCGAACCAACGGGCGCCATCGAAGACCGTCGAGGCCAGCCACATGGCGTGCGAGGTCGGCCCGATCAGCGGCGGATTGCCGGTAAGCCACTCTCCCTCGGCGTAGGTCCAGGTGTTTGAACGGGGCGATGTATCGACAGCCATGGGCATTCTCCTTGAAAAGTTCGAAGAGCAAAATCCCCGTGCGAAGAGCCGGTCAAGCGGAAATCCGCGCCCGAGAATCCTACGCAAGAAAATGGCGGATGCGTTGGCCTCGGAGTAATATTCGTTCGCGTGACCGTGAGTGCGATCGATGGGTGTATCACGGAAAATCATGGATGGCGCGATTGGAAGCGACATCGGCGCCGTGCCATCATGTGCCGGAATCGTTGCGACTGACAGGGAGTAAAATCGATGAAAGCCATGTTCTACGACGCCTTCGAGAAGGCTCCCGAAATACGCACCCTGCCCGACCCGACACCCAGCGAGGATGGCGTGGTCATCGCCGTCGGCGCGACCGGGCTTTGCCGCAGCGACTGGCACGGCTGGATGGGTCACGATCCGGATATCAAGCTGCCGCATGTGCCGGGCCATGAGCTGGCCGGCAAAGTGGTCGCGACCGGAAAGGGCGTCATGCGCTTCAAGGTCGGCGACCGGGTGACGGTGCCCTTCGTCTCCGGCTGCGGTCATTGCAGCGAATGCCATTCTGGCAACCAGCAGGTGTGCCCGAACCAGTTCCAGCCGGGCTTCACGCATTGGGGGTCGTTCGCCGAATACGTGGCGATCGACTATGCCGATACCAACCTCGTGCATCTGCCTGACAGTATCGACGACGCGACGGCGGCAAGCCTCGGCTGCCGCTTCGCGACATCGTTTCGCGCCGTCGTCGATCACGCGCGCACCGGCCCTGGCGAATGGATCGCCGTGCACGGCTGCGGCGGTGTCGGCCTTTCGGCGATCATGATTGCAACGGCACTCGGAGCCAACGCGATCGGCATCGACCTTTCCGACGAGAAGCTTGCCTTCGCCCGCGAATGCGGCGCGGTGGCGACGATCAACGCAAGCAGCGTCGCCGACGTGGCGGAGGCGGTGCGCGAGATCACCAGGGGTGGCGCTCATGTCTCGATCGACGCACTCGGCCATCCGGTCACCTGCTTCAACTCGATCAAGAACCTTCGCCGGCGCGGGCGGCACGTGCAGGTCGGCCTGATGCTCGACGACTACGCGACGCCGCAGATTCCGATGGCGCAAGTGATCAGTCACGAGCTGGAGATTTACGGCAGTCATGGCATGCAGGCCTGGCGCTACGATGCGATGCTGTCGATGGTCACGACCGGCAAGATCGCGCCGCAGAAGCTGATCGGTCGGCGCATCACACTTGAGGAGGCAATTCCAGGCTTGATGACGCTGGATCGAGCCGAAGGCGTCGGGATCAGGGTCATAACGCAGTTCTGACCGCCAGCCCGACAACCGGCTTCAATCAAAAAGAGCGCTTCAGTTTATAGTATTATTATGGCTGTAATTCATACTCTCCATGACCGGATAAACCGGTGTGGAGGGGCAAATGGCAACGCGTTTTATTCTTCCGACGACGGCGGCGGTATCCGCGGCATCATTCCAGCCGTCATCTTGGTGGAACTGGCAAAGCAACGTGACGGGCTGCCGCTGCATAAGGCCTTCAACTTGATCACGGGGACCTCGACCGGCGGCATCATTGCGGCCGGCCTGACCTGCCCTCAGCCATCAAAAGCCGGCGAGGCAGCCTGCACACCGGCCGATCTGCTCGGTCTTTACGCAAACGAAGACGCCGATCCGGGAGTCCTCTCTTTCCGACGTCTTCAATCCGTTCGGCCTTAACGATCCGAGCTACGATGCTGATGTGCTTGAGGCAAAGCTGAAGCAGCGGCTGGGAACAGCGACGCTGGACAAGGGTCTGTCCACTGTCCTCATACCCGCCTATGACATAGAAGGAAAACGACGCTCTCGATGATGCCTCGCCGGGCAATATTGCAGCGCTGAAGCCATCGCCGGATCCATCGCCAAGGACAACGCGAAAGCCTGGGAGGAAGTCGCCAAACGCATTCTCGCGGCGCAGAAAGTCGGCCAAGAGAGTGCCGCCGCTTGAAGCGGCAAATGTAAGAACCCATATGCGCCGGGACAAATCGCGACAGCGACGATCGGCGGCTGCGGGTTGCCAAGGGCTTCGGAAAAGTCTAACGGGCTCGCCGTCAAGAAAAAGAAAAGCGAGACATGATGTCCAACTCATTTGTGAAAGCGCCTGCCCAGGCGAGCGCGAAGGTGTTCTTCGTGCTGGGCGATCGGATCGAGCGACGGGCTCGTCTGCAGGGAGCCTGGCTCAACATCTTCGATATTACCGTGCCACCGGGCAGCCGGACGCCGCTGCACCGCCATGCGAGCCCCGAAGTCTTCCGGATCATTGAAGGCCGGCTGACCATTCGCCGCGCGATGGAGAACGGCCTGGAAGAATTCGAAGCCACGGCAGGCAACATTGTCCGCATCGAGGCGAACCAGCCGCACGCCTATTCCAATCCCGGTCCTGAAGCCGCCGTCTTCTCGGCGATCGTCGACAGCGAGATGGCGGAATTCCTGGAAGCTGCCGGCTCGCAGGAACCGCCGAAGGCGACGCCTTCCGCGGAAACGATGGAGCGCATGAAGGCCGCAGCCAACGCCCACGGCATCACCATCCTGGCGGCCTGACATTTTTAAGCTCCGCCCGGGCATGCGGTCGGGCGGCCCTCTTCTCCCTTTCAGGAAATACTGTCATATAGCGGCGATAAGGGCGAATTCTTGCGGGCCTCTTGCTCTCCGTTCCCTGAATTTGGCGCTCGCCGGCCTCATCCGCTGGTATCAAGCGTCGGCTGCGACGGACGAACCCACTCGCGAGGCCGGATGGCCGCAACATCGACAAGGTGCGCGTTCAGCGTTCCGGGACAGCTGCATAACAGGGAAGAAGACCCATGGCATGGTCTGCCAGCCAGTATGTCAAATTTGAGGATGAACGCACGCGCCCTGCACGCGATCTGTTGGCGCAGGTGCCGCTCGAGCGCGTCCGTCACGCCGTGGATCTCGGCTGCGGGCCGGGCAATTCGACGGAGCTGATTGTCGAGCGCTTCGGGGCAACCGGCGTTTCCGGCCTGGACAGCGACCTGAATATGCTGGAAGCCGCCCGCAAGCGTATGCCCGGCACGCCCTTCGTCGAGGCCGACCTTGCCATCTGGCAACCGAGCGAACCGGCAGACCTGCTCTTTGCAAACGCCGTCTTCCAATGGCTGCCGAACCATCTCGACATTTTCGATCGCTTGATGGACGGACTTGCGCCAGGCGGTGTGCTGGCGGTGCAGATGCCTGACAATCTCACCGAGCCCACGCATCTGTTGATGGAGGAGACGGCACACGCCGGGCCTTGGAAAGCCGCCTTCGAAGCCAAAAGCGTTCGCCGTCAGTCGCTGCCACCACCGTCGACCTACTACAGCCGGCTCATCGGCAAGGCTGCCCGCGTCGACATCTGGCATACCGCCTACAACCATCCCATGGCGGATGCCGCGGCGATCGTCGAATGGGTCAAGGGAACGGGCTTCAGGCCCTATCTTGATCACGCCGGCGAAGAGCACCGTGAAGCATTCCTGGCAGACTATCTCGGCCGCGTTGAAAAGGCCTACCCGAAGATGTCGGACGGTCGCGTCTTGCTGCGGTTCCCGCGGATCTTCATGGTGGCCGTCAAGGGCTAAGGGGCGGTTGTGCCAAGGCGCCAGGGCTAACCAACAGGACGGCGGCTAGCTCGGCTGACATTACCCTGCAATGGGCGAGCGGCATGCTGCTGCTTGTCGCCGCACCAGCATGCACTATAGTCGACGGGAACAGCGAGGAGACCTTCATGGACGCCGCACCTATTCCGCCAGCCACACTTGTCATCTTCGGCGCCACCGGCGACCTGACGCGGCGCCTGCTGATACCGGCGATCATCAATCTGACGCGAAGCGGGCTGGTCGGTGACGACCTGAAGATTCTCGGCGTCGGGATAGACCCTGGCGACGACGCTTCGCTGGTAGCGCGGCTGGATAGCTTCCTCGCGGGGCTGAGCGATCCGATCCGACCGGAGACGGACGAGGCATGGCGGCGGCTGCGCCAGCGCATTTCCTACGTTTCAGGCGATTTCACGCGGGACGAAATATTCCTCGAAATCAAGAAGCACCTGACGAGCTGCAACGCCGCCTTCTATTTCGCCGTGCCGCCGCAGTTCTTCGGACCGCTGGTCGAAAAGCTTGCCGCGCATGGGCTGACCAGGGAGGCCGATGGATGCTTCCGGCGCATTGCAATCGAGAAGCCGTTCGGCACCGACCTCGCCTCGGCCCGCGCGTTGAACGCCCGCATCCTCGGCAACGTCTCAGAGAGCCAAGTCTATCGTCTTGACCATTTCCTGGGGAAGGAAACGGTGCAGAACATTCTCACCGCCCGCTTCGCCAACATGATGATCGAAGCCCTCTGGAACAACAATTATATCGACCACGTGCAGATCAGCGCCGCAGAAACGGTCGACGTCGGCACCCGCGGCAAATTCTATGACGCCACCGGCGCGCTGCGCGACATGGTCCCCAATCACCTGTTCCAGTTACTGGCAATGATCGCGATGGAGGCTCCGAACGGCTTTGGTGCGGAAGCGATCCGTACAGAAAAAAGCAAGGCGCTGAGCGCGCTGCGCATCTACACGCCAGAGGAAGCAGTTGCCCATGCCGTACGCGGCGCCTATACGGCCGGCAAGCTCGATGGCAACGATATCACGGCGTTCCGGGAGACGAAGGACGTCTCGCCCGACAGCAACACCGAAACCTTCGTGGCGCTGAAGCTCTATGTGGACTCTTGGCGCTGGGCGGGCGTGCCATTCTATCTCAGAACCGGCAAGGCGATGACGGCGCGCGATACCGAGATCGTCATAACCTTCCGGCAAGTGCCCTTCGCGCAGTTTCGCGAGACAGATGTCCAGCGCAACCTGCCGCCAAACAAGATGGTCATCCAGGTGCAGCCGGATGAAGGGCTGAGCATGGAGATCTCAATCAAGTCGCCTGGCCTTTCCGTCGACACCGTCCCCGTCTCGCTCGACTTCCGCTATGCCGACAAATTCGACATCGGCAAGATGACTGGATACGAGTCACTTCTCTATGATCTCTTTATCGGCGACCAGACGTTGTTTCAGCGCGCCGACGGCATCGAAGCCGGGTGGGCGGCGGTGCAGCCGTTCCTCGATATATGGGCGAAAAGCAGTGAAACCCCGGAGGCCTATGCACCGGGGAGCATGGGTCCGTCTTGCGCCGAGAATCTCATCCGGCGCGATGGCCGAGAATGGCACGAACTGGGTGTGATCATCCACAACCATGACCGAAAGTAATTTCAGAAATGCACTTTTAACTAAAGTAAAGCGGAAAGGAATTTCGCGATGCTTCCCGCATGACGAGCGGAAATATTGTATCATGAATGTGTTGGCGTGATCCATCGCAGCACATTTACGGTACGCTATACAAAATATGGATGCGTTGACCCTCCCAGCTTGTACGGTGAAGCTTTTCCTGCTGACCGCGTTGCTATTCCAATGCGACAAAGAAGGCGGGGCTCGTCCAACCCCGACGAGCCCTTCTTGCGTTTTTCTATCATTTAGCGAATAAAGTATATATTAGTCGAAATTGTTAAAGCTCGATTAATATATTTACTTGCGCTCTTCCACCGCCTTGCTAAATCTATCTTGAGGGTTTTGGGGTATTGACATGGCAGATACTCATTTGTCTAAGAATCGTTCGATTTCCGATCAACGTATGGAGACTTGCCGGTCGGAGTTCGAGCCCATCCTCTTCGAACTCATCCGCAACGGTGAGAAGCGGGGATGGAAGGCGGCTGAAATCGCGATGGCACTGGCCGACGCGGCTGACGACGTCATCCTTCAGCTGGCAAGGGAAACGAAGAGCAAGCATTGACAGCTTGCCTTGCCGAACCTGATGCAATGACGCTTCAGAAATGCTCCTTCAGCGAGTAAAGAAATCCTTGAGCTTGTCTCGCGTGATTCTCTTGCCGTTTGCGCCAAGCAAAGGAGCCCGATGTTGCAGTTGATTGCCGCAGCTCTTCTTGCCTGTGGATGCGTCAGCCTCGCCGAGGTTGCCGACTGGCCGCCTGCGGACAGCTATGTGCCGAAAATCAGTTGCCACCAAAGCGACGCCGCCGAGCGCTGCGAAGAAATTCGTGCGGCCTGGACCGGCCTTTACGCCGATGCGATCGCCGGCCGCATCGAAAGTCAGCGGAAAGTCTCTTTCTGCCTGAGCACCGGTTGCAACAAAGGCATCGTTGTCGAGCCCGTTCTTGGCTGCGCCTGGCGTCAGGTTATCGCCGCATCGCGCAATCCTCAGATCAACGACGCCGACCGGACCAACATCGAGCGTTACTGCGGGCCTCGCGCGCTTGACGATGCCGGGCGCAAGGCCGCCAGCGACCGGTCGCAAACCTGGCTGACCTTGCTCGGCGTAACGCCATAGCTACAAACGCAAACGGGCGAGAGCAAGCCCGCCCGCCGAAAGTCTTGACTTGTCGCTCAGACGAACTGGCTGAGACCCGGCACCGAGCCAACAACCTCGTCGACGACTTCCTTGCCAGCGTGCTGCTCAGCGACCGCGATGGTTTCCTTGGCAAGCGTCGTGATCTCGGCCATGCCGAGGCCTGCCGACATCAGCTGCTGGCCGAGCGCCATGATGCCACCGCCGCCAAGCGCGCCCATGATGCTACCGAGGATCCCGCCGCCATTGCCATTGCCCTCGCCGTTGTACTTGGCGACGAGATCGGACGCGCCCGGAATGGCCTCGATCATCTTGGCGACCGGACCGTCTGCCGCTTCACGCTGCAGGAAGCCGAGCATCATGCCCACCGCCTTTTCGGCCACCTCTGGAGTGATACCCACACGCGCGGCGATCTGGTCTACGATTTCATTCATTGTCAGCCTCCTATTTTTGACGTTAACGTCAACGTTAATCGAACTCGCGGAGCAACTCAAGCCGCGCGCCGCGGAAGCAGGCTTTATCCCACTTTTCCTTTTAATGCAGACAGTTGTCCGCACTGAACTCCCTGCTTATAACAGAGAGGCGATATTACAATGACCGTGCGGAAAACCATGCTCCGCATTTTGACGCAATCGGCGCCGACGGCCGCAGGGAGAATTTTCGAAATGCTCGAGGATGGCAAGATTTTCGTTGGCGTCAGCCGCAATCCGGACGACAGCATCAACAAGCCGGAATATCTCGACCTGAAATTCGGGAATCGCCACGGCCTGGTGACCGGCGCCACCGGCACCGGCAAGACGGTGACGCTGCAGGTGCTCGCCGAGGGCTTCTCGAAGGCCGGCGTACCTGTCTTCTGCGCCGACATCAAGGGCGACCTCTCGGGCATCGCCGCCAAGGGCGAGCCGAAGGATTTTCTCACCAAGCGCGCCGAGCAGATCGGCTTCGACGACTACGAATTCGACCAATTCCCGGTCATCTTCTGGGACCTCTTCGGTGAAAAGGGCCATCGCGTCCGCACCACGATCGCCGAAATGGGGCCGTTGCTGCTCGCGCGCCTGATGGATGCCTCCGAGCCACAGGAAGGCGTCATCAACATCGCCTTCAAGATCGCCGACCAGGGCGGCCTGCCCCTGCTCGACCTCAAGGACCTCTCCTCGCTGCTGAACTACATGGCGGAGAACGCGACGGAGCTTTCCAGCCAGTTCGGCCTGATCTCGAAGTCGTCGGTCGCCTCGATCCAGCGTGGCCTGCTCGTGCTGGAACAACAGGGCGCGGAGCATTTCTTCGGCGAACCCGCACTCAAGATCACCGACATCATGCGGACCAACAACCGCGGCTATGGCCAGATCTCGGTGCTCGCCGCCGACAAGCTGATGATGAACCCGCGGCTCTATGCAACCTTCCTGCTATGGCTGCTCTCCGAACTCTTTGAGGAATTGCCTGAGGTGGGAGATCCCGAGAAGCCGAACCTCGTCTTCTTCTTCGATGAAGCGCATCTCCTCTTCAACGACGCCCCGAAGGTGCTGATTGAACGCGTCGAACAGGTCGTGCGCCTCATCCGCTCGAAGGGCGTCGGCGTCTATTTTGTGACGCAGAATCCGCTAGACGTGCCGGAGACCGTACTCGCGCAGCTCGGCAACCGCGTCCAGCACGCGCTGCGCGCCTATTCCCCGCGCGAGCAGAAGGCAGTGAAGACGGCCGCGGACACCTTCCGTCCCAACCCTACCTTCGATTGCGCCACCGTCATCACCACGCTCGGCACTGGCGAGGCGTTGGTGTCCACGCTGGAGGCCAAGGGCGCGCCCTCGATCGTCGAGCGGACGCTGATCCGCCCGCCGTCAGGCCGCGTCGGTCCGTTGACCGATCCGGAGCGCCAGCAGGTGATGGACAAGAGCCCGGTGCTCGGCGTCTACGACGAAGATCTCGACCGCGAATCCGCCTTCGAGATCCTAGCGGCACGCGCCAAGAAGGCGTCCGACTCCGACGCAGCCAAGCAGGCACAGCCGACGCAGCCGACCGAGGGCAGTGCCTCGGGCCGCTGGACGCTGCCCGGCTTCGGCGATGACGACAACGAGCAGCAGAGCAACACCGAGGGTCGCGCCCGCTCGTCCGGCTACCAGCGCGAGACGGTCGTCGAAGCCGCGATGAAGAGCGTCGCTCGTACGGTCGCGACACAGGTCGGCCGGGCACTGGTGCGCGGTATCCTGGGGAGTTTGAAGCGCTGACCGGAAAGGACGCTGCCGCCCTCATCCTGCCCCATGCCCAATAGTCCTCCGCCAATCACGCCACTCAACGCTTGCGCACGAACTCCGTGCGCAAGACAAGGCCTTTGATTGTGTCGTGGCGGCAGTCGATCTCTTCAGGGTTATCCGTCAACCGGATCGACCGGATGACAGTACCCTGCTTCAGGGTCTGATTGGCCCCCTTGACCTTCAGATCCTTGATGAGGGTGACGGAATCGCCATCCTTGAGGACGTTTCCGGAAGCATCTCGAACCTCGCTAGTCCCCTGCCCGGCGGCAGCCGGTTCCGAAGCCGGACGCCATTCACCCGTCACTTCGTCATAAACGTATTCGTCGCCGCCGCCTGCCATGGTCTTCTCCTGAAAGCAAGAATTTGCTGATCGAGGGGCTTATAGCAGCCAAACTGCCCTGTGCAAGTTAGGCTCGTAAAGCTGCGTGGCATCCGGCCGACGGCAAGGGTTCGTACTGCGCACGGCGTTTCTGAAGGAGGCCTGATGCAACCGTTTCGGTTGCATTTCTGCATGCGCGATGCTATTTCTCCTATGCACTCAAAGAGAAAGGAGGGTCGCGTGCAAAATTTCTATTTCCGGTTCAACCGGCAGCGTGGCCCAGTCAACGCCCTGCAGATGCGTTTGCAGGGCTGACCAGAGACCGTTTCTCACAAACTCTCTTCCTGGTCTGCCCCTCGTGGCAGCAGTTCGGGCATTCAGTTCGGCTGCAACTATCATCCACCGAGCTTGAGCACACGCATGCGATGAAGGCTGCATGCCCTCGCCCGTGTGATCGCTCGGCAAGACCAGAGCAAGATTATGACCCTTATCAATATCCGTAATCTCGGTGTCACCCTGAGCGCACCGCTCTTTGCCAAGCTCGACCTCGTCATCAATGCGGGCGACCGCCTCGGGCTCGTCGCCGCGAATGGCCGCGGCAAGTCTACGCTGCTGCGCTGCATTTCAGGCGCGCTCGAAGCAACGCATGGTGACATCACGCGGTCGCGTGGGCTGACGATCGGCTGTGTCGAACAGGACGTACCGACCAGGCTGCTTGACGTGCCGTTCCACGATGCCGTCCTGCAGGCGCTGCCCGCCGATCAGCAGGCAAACGAAAGCTGGCGCGTCGACATCGTGCTGGATTCGCTCGACGTGCCGGAAACCTTGCGCAGCCGCCCGGTCGGGCAGCTCAGCGGCGGCTGGCAGCGGCTGGCGATGCTGGCGTGCACCTGGGTGATGGAGCCGGACGCGCTGCTGCTCGACGAGCCGACCAACCACCTCGATCTCGGCAAGATAGCCGCACTCGAGGATTGGCTCAATGCGCTGCCCCGCGATGTGCCCGTTATCATCTCAAGCCACGACCGCGCTTTCCTCGATGCCGTCACCAATCGCACGCTCTTTCTACGGCCGGAGCAATCACAGGTCTTTTCCCTGCCCTTCAGCCGGGCGCGGGCGGCACTCGACGAGGCGGATGCGGCCGACAGGAGACGTTACGAACGCGACATGAAGACGGCCGAGCAGCTGCGCAAGCAGGCGGCGAAGCTCAACAATATCGGCATCAACTCCGGCAGCGACCTGCTGGTGGTCAAGACCAAGCAGTTGAAGCAGCGCGCCGAGAAGCTGGAGGATGCGGCCAAGCCCGCCCATCTCGAGCGATCGGCCGGGGCGATCAAGCTCGCCAACCGCAGCACGCATGCCAAGGTACTGGTGACACTCCACGACGCCGAGGTCCGCACGCCGGATGGCACGCCGCTGTTCCGGACCGGCAAGCAGTTCATCTGCCAGGGTGACCGGATCGTGCTGCTCGGGGAGAACGGCGCGGGCAAATCGCGGCTGATTGCCATGTTGCGAAAGGCGATCGGCAACGCGGAGACGGCGCAGGACGGCATCAAGGCCACCCCCTCGCTGGTACTTGGCTACAGCGACCAGGCGCTTGCCGACCTCAAGGACAAGGACACGCCGATGGAGACGATCATCCGCCGTTTCGACGTCGGCGATCAGCGGGCGCGGGCGCTGCTGGCGAGTGCCGGCATGACCATCGGCATGCAGTCGCGTCCCGTCGGGCGGCTGTCGGGCGGTCAGAAGGCGCGGCTCGGCATGTTGGTTCTGCGGTTGACGGAGCCGAACTTCTACCTGCTCGACGAGCCGACGAACCATCTCGACATTGACGGGCAGGAAGCGCTGGAGGGTGAGCTCATGGACCATCAGGCGAGCTGCCTCGTGGTTTCCCACGACCGCAGCTTCGTGCGCGCCGTGGGCAACCGGTTCTGGCAGATCGAGCGCCGACGGCTCATCGAAGTGGAAAGCCCAGAGCCTTTCTTCGCGTCGGCACGGCCTTAGACTGCAACTGCTGGATACTCAGAACGATGCCGGCGCAGCGCCCAGCAGGTTCAGCTTGCCGCCGCTGAGGGAATAGAGGCCCATCTTGCGCTCCACCGTACCGGCGGGCGTCAGCCGGAAGAGCCCGGTCACGCCGCGGAACCCGACCTTGCTCGTCAGGTTCTGCGCGTTCATTCCCTCCGGCCCCTTTGTCCGGACAATGCCCGAGGCAACGGCCACAGCGTCGTAGCCATAAGCCGCATCGGTGGAGAGCGTGCGCTTGTAGTGCCGTTGGTAGCGCTCGGCGATCAGCGTCGCGCCTTCGGGCTCGACCATGGCGATCACCGTGCCGGCCACCGAGGGATCCGAGTAAGTCTGCGGCGGCCAGGCGTTGGTGCCGACGAAGGTGACGTTCGCCTTGCCGCTGGCTTTCACGGCGCCGGCAACGGTCGTCGTGATTACCGTTTTCCCCAGAACAAGCACGGTGTCGGCGTTCTGCAGATTGGCGCTGGCTCTCTTGGCCGCATCAGCGGCGGCAGCATCGGTCAGATCGTAGCGGGCAAGGCCCAGATAGGTACCGCCGCCGGCGCGGATGGCGCTTGCCAGCCGTTCCTCGTCCACAGCCGGAAAGTCGCTCTGTGCGAAAACCTGCACCTTCTTATGGCCGCTGGCAGAAGCTGCCCGCACGCCTTCGATGGCGCTGTCGATCTCATCGGAAACGAAGTTGTAGACATTTCCGGATGTCGGCGGCACAGGCGCGCCGAGATTGAGCAAAGGCGGTCGCTGGTCAGCCGGAATCGCTGCAACAGCGGAAGTGACGGCCGGCGATGCATAGCTGACAAGAAGCACGGAACCACGCGCTCTGGCAGCGCTGACTGCAGTCGCGGCAGCAGGGGCGCCGGAAGCCACGTCGACAACCTTGACGAAGACCTGGTTGCCGCCGAGTTCGCCGACTCCCAGGCCCGCGCCGTCGCGCACGTCACGCGCAGTGCCCTCGTAGATGCCCGTCGCGCCCTTGGGCAGCAGCAGCGTGATCTCCGCTCCGGTTTCTCCAAAGGTCTCGTCGACCTCGCTCGACGGTGCCTTGATGTCGTTGGTCTTCACGTGCTTGGCGACGCCATCGACGTCGGATTGGCAACCCGCAAGCACGCCGAAGGCGACGACGATCGACATTGCGAGAACGGACTTGACGAATTTCAGGGAACCGACGTCTTTCGAAGGCGACACTTGCCGTGTCGAGCGTAAACCATGCGAGCCTTGCACCGGCTCGATTGACTGCACTGTCACCTGTTCCCCCACTCTCGCAATCGCGGCCTCTTCCGGCCTTTTGGCAGGATTTCATATCTGCACAGGCAAAACGGGAAGGCAAACCCTTCGCCCAAACTTGGTTGACGGACGCACTAAACTTTTATGTTCTTTTGAATGGATAATTTATACCGACCTTATCCACGCTTAAATACCTGATTTTTATAGCTGTTTTGTACGTTTCTCTCAACCAACCGAGAGACGACGATCCATGAAGCGCAGTTTAAAAATAAGCAGTATCGCCGCGTTTGCTTTCTCTGCATTCTCCCTTGCGTTCTCGCCGAATATTTCGTCGGCCTCCACACTTCCGTCTTCCCGGATGTCAGGTGCAATGTACTCCGTTGACTTCGCTGCGGATACCGCCCGCGCGCTGACCCTTGGTGGTGTCGCCAACCTCCTCAGCCTAGCGACAAACGCCATCGGCACCATCGACGTTGCTGCGCTGACGCGCTCGCTGCAGCCCGAGCCGGCCGGCTGGGTGAAGGAGAGCGTCGCACCGGAGCAGCCAGCCGCGCGTCCGGCGATTGCTGTGCCGACCGGCAGCGCCGCATTCGGAACCGTCGCCATTCCCTTCAAGCGGCTCGCCGCTCTGAAGAAGTTCGCACCCTCCCTGTCGGAAATGACGGATGGAACGGCAATCGACTGCAGCGCCGGCAAATGCTCCGAGGCCGCGACCGCGATCAAGGTTGCCTTCACTAAGACCTCGCAATCCTCGATCCGCGACAAGCTGAACGCGGTCAATGTCACCATCAACCACACGATCCGCTACAGCCGCGACATCGATACCTACAAGGTGGCCGACTACTGGGCGACGCCCGCCGAAACGCTCTCGCGCCAGCAGGGCGATTGCGAAGATTTCGCGATCCTGAAGATGGCGGCCCTACACGCCGAAGGCATCGATCTCAAGGACATGTCCGTCGTTGTGCTCTTCGATCAGAAACGGCACTTCTACCATGCGGTGCTTTCCGTCGCGGTCAACGGCAATCGCTTCATCCTCGACAACATGCGCGACGAGGTTCTGCCCGATACGAAGCTGCCCGACTACGTGCCGCTCTACTCGATTGCGGACGGCAGGGGCTACCTCCACGGAACGCGCACCGGCGCCAAGCAGGTCGCCTCCGCAATGCCGCTGGAAAAGGTAGCTCCGGGCGAAGGCGTGGCGTTCTGAGACGCTAAAAAAGCGGGACAGCGAGAGTGCGCCACCGCCACCGGCGTTTGGGCGGCGACATCGTCGCAAGAACTCCAACTATCAGGCGCGGTTGAAGAAGTTCGCAATACTGCGCGCCACATGCTTGTGTATCGCGCTTCGCTTGGCGCCCGGTTTGTCGTGGAATAGCTCTGGATCGGCCTTCACTCCGGTTTCCGACCCTTCTGGCAGGAAAGTGTAGTGACCTACTCCGCCGCTGAGAACTTCGAGTGAACTACCGGCCACATTGTTATGCAACCATTCGCAGCAGTCAGTTGGAGGAGCCACCGTGTCCGCATCTCCCCCAAATATCTGAATGGGATTCCGAATGCGTTGCAAACTCACCGCAGCAAGACACAACACCGCACGGCCGGGCGCAATCACAGCAGCGCTTCGGAATCTGGCATCGGAATAATCGCCATGCCTCCGTTCCCATGACTCCCGGAAAATCGGATTGGCCTGAAGCACTTGCAGTTGATTAGCGAGATTGGGGAACTCTCTCGGACCCCAGATTGGGGTCTTGACGGGATTACCCGGTTCAAATTGGGAGTAGGCGACCCGCGCACCCATGATAAGCATCGCGCTATAAGCACCAGCGGAAAACCCAGCGACATTGGCGCGATCGGCAATCGTCCCGCCTAAAGCGAGCCGCCATGACGGCTCGCTCAAGAGCACGCTAAGATCTCTCGCGCTCCCCTAGACATAGAAATCCTTCCGCTCGAGATGGTTCAGCGCCAGTGTGACCGTGGTGATTTACGGCCAAGGCCACATAGCCCCGTTGTGCCAACCGGTACGCAAGCCACGCCAGCGCCGCGGTGCTCGCCCCGCTTCCATGTGACAACAACACCAAGGCGAGAGGTTTAGCAGACGACCGAAGTGGCGCATCACGAGCAACCAGTCTTCTCCTAAACCATGAAGGCTCAGTTGAAACAGCTACTAACGCCGCCGTTCCAACCGGATACCAAGCCGACCATACCAATGGCCGGGCGCCAGTGCCGTTCCAATTCTGTCTCGTTTCATCGAAGGAGACACCCTCCCTGAATCCAACTGGCACCATCATCGCATCGCAAGTCCCGCCATAAGCCACCGTCACGATGTTACAGGGACTCCAAGTGGAAGCCTACCTTGTGGCAAATTCCAAGCGCTGCAGTTCGGTCGGCCTTCCAATCGCAGATACGCGCGATCAGTAGCGCGAGATGTAGCCAATCAGCATCGACTTCTCGTGCGTTGGCGCCAGCGCCAGATTGATCTGCCCCTTCATTGAGGCCGAGCCGACGGCAATGGTGAAGCCGGTGTTCAGCGTCTTGCCGCGGTTGCGATAGAGCGTGGCGATGGCCTCGTCGATCTGCGTGTCGATCGAGAACCGCAAACTCTTCGTCAATTGCGCGGCATCACCAAGTGGAAGCCGCTGGCGCAGCATGGTCAGGAAGGGATCGTTGAAGAGCTGAATCTTCTTTTCCTGCGTCACCAGGATGGTCGGTGACGGCGACGCCTGAATGATGGCGTTGACATTTACCATCGACGAGGCGTCCTCGACGGTA
The DNA here is from genome assembly GCF_014193145.1 of Rhizobium sp. BK060. NCBI lineage: Bacteria > Pseudomonadati > Pseudomonadota > Alphaproteobacteria > Hyphomicrobiales > Rhizobiaceae > Rhizobium > Rhizobium sp. BK060. The sequence continues at coordinate 11,683 of NZ_JACHYW010000016.1, read as the reverse complement.
TCCAGCCGGCGCAGCGCCCACTTGAAGCTCAGGACGCGCAGCAGCGAGGCGAGGTTGCCGGGCTCGGGCATCTGCGAGGCAGTATAGTGCACGAGGTCGGCAGTGCTCATCTTGCCGGCCGACGACATGCGGCCGAGGCCATCCCAGTAGATCCGTTCGAGGCGGATGCCACGTCGCTCGCCGCCGCGGCCGACGACAGCGCGGAAGCGCGGCTCGATCTCATCGGCGCCGATGGCCGGCAAAGGCTCATCGATCGGTTCAAGCTCGGAGAGTGCATTGCTGCCTGGCTTGACGATCAGCATCCTATCGCTCCGTCAGCGCTTCGCTGCGCGCCTTGTTGATCGGCTTCATCAGGTAGCTGAGCACCGTCTTGTTGCCGGTCATGATCTCGACCGAGGCAACCATGCCGGGGATGATCGGATAGGACTTGCCGTCACGCTCCAGGGCAGATTTGTCGGTCTTGACCTGCACCAGATAGTAGGTCTCACCCTTTTCCTTCTCCACGAGACTGTCGGCCGAGATGTTCTCGACGATACCCTCGAGGCCGCCGAAGATCGAGAAATCGTAGGCCGTGATCTTGACGACGGCCGGCTGGCCGCGACGCACGAAGGCAACATCGCGCGGCGAAATCTTGGCTTCGACCAGCAGCGTATCGGCGGTCGGCACGATACCGGCAATGACGCGGCCGGGATCCACGTAGGCACCGATGGTGTTGACCTCCAGCGTGTTGACGATGCCGTCGACGGGCGAGCGGATGTCGGTGCGCTTGACGCGGTCAGACGCGCCGCGAATGGTCTCGTCGACGACCGAGAGCTCGGCCAGCGCCTGCGCCTTGTCCGTCAGCGCCTGCTGGCGCAATTCGAGGGCAAGGTCGCCAAGTTGCAGCTTGGCTTCCTGCACGGCCGCCTGCAGTCGGTCGATGCTCTCCTGATAGACTTTGAGCTGGCCCTGCTGGTCGGTCAGGTCGCGCTCTGTCTTCAGGACTTCGGTCTGGGCAACCAGCTTCTTCTTCGCCAGCGGGCTGATGAGATCGTATTGCCGCTGGGCGCCATCGATATTCTGCTCGAGCCGGTCGATATTGGCGTGCGCTTCGCTCAGTTCGTTTTCGCGCTGGCGAACCCGTTCCTTCAGCACCCCGAGCTTGTTCTGGTAGCTGGCACGATCTGCAGCAAAAAGCTGCTCCTCGTTTGCGCAGACATCCTTGGCGACGGCCAAAATCTCTTCCGGGCAAATGAACGGCGTATCGTATTGACCGGCTTCCTCGAGCTTCAATCGGGCCACCTTGGCACCGAGCGCGCGTGCCTTGGCAACGGATTCACCAAGGGTGGACGTCGTCGTCGTGTTGTCGAGCTGGACGAGCAGCTGGCCCTTTCGGACAACCTGACCGAGGACGACGGCGATCTGCTGGACGACGCCGGGCTCCGAAGACTGGATGATCTGCGTCTTCGACACCGGAATGACCTTGCCTTCGCCGCGGGCGATCTCGTTGATATCAGCGATCGCCGCCCAGGCGATGAAGCTGGCAATGACGAGGGCCACCAACGCCAGAATGCCACGGGCGAGAAGCGGAGGATTGTCGTGACGATTGCTGAGGCTCATGGCTGTGCCCCCGCCGGTTTGCGCTGCATAGCCTCGATGACGGCATTCTTCGGCCCATCTGCGATGATCCGGCCTTTGTCGACAACGATCAGACGGTCGACAAGCTCAAGCATGCTGTAGCGGTGGGTGGCGATCAACAGCGTGGTGTCGCGGCTGATCGCCTTCGACAGGCGCGCAATCAGGTTGCGCTCGGTGGCCAGGTCCATGGCGCCGGACGGCTCGTCGAGAAATACGATCTTCGGCTTGGTGAGCAGCAGACGGGCGATCGTCAGCGCCTGCTTCTGGCCGCTCGAGAGATTGGTGCCGCGTTCGCCGACCGGCATGTCGAAACCGCGCGGATGATTGCCCACGAATTCGTCGACGCCGGTCATGCGGGCGACTTCAAGGAGATCCTCATCGGTCGCGTCGGCGCGCCCGATGAGCAGGTTTTCCTTGACCGTTCCCGAGAAGAGATCGGACGACTGGCCGGCCACGGCGACCGCCGAGCGCACCTCGGCCATGTGATACTGGCGGATATCGACGCCATCGATCAGTATGCGGCCGCCCGAGGGGCTAAAGAGCCCGTCGAGCAAGCGGCCGAGCGTGGTCTTGCCGGAACCGATGCGGCCGATGATGCCGATCCGTTCGCCCGGCTGCACGGTAAAGGACAGCTTGTTGATTACGGGATAGTCCGAGCCCGGATACTGGAAGGACACATCCTGGAAACTGAAGGCGCCGCGCGTGATCTCCCTGTTGACGAAGCCGACCGTGGACGGGCGATCGTCCGGCTGTTCCATGATCTTGTCGAGGATGCGTAGCGACATGGTCGCCTGGCGGAAACGCGCCAGCGTCATGGCGATCTGGCCAAGCGGTGCGCCGGCACGGCTCGCCAGCATGACGGTCGCGACAATCGCGCCCATCGCAATGCGACCCTCGGAGAACTCGTAGGTGCCGGCAATCACGATCAGGACGCTCACCATCTGCTGGATGAACATCGTCATGTTGATGGCATTCGTCGAGATATGCTTGATATCCTCGCTGGTGCGGCTCGAATACTTGCTTAGCTCCTGCCAGCGGCGCAGCATCGTCGCTTCGGCGCGCAGGCTCTTCAGCGTTTCGATGGTCGAGATCGTCTCCACCAGCAGAGACTGGCGGCGCGAGGCCTCGTTGGCGGCAGTCGCCATGCGCTTGCCAATCGCCGCCTGCGCGTAGAGGCCGATGACGACGGACAGCACGAATGCCACGGCCGGGATGACCACCAGCCAGCCGGCGATCAGATAGATAACTGCCAGGAAGATGAAGACGAAAAGGCTGTCGATCAGTACGCCGATCGTGTTCGAAGTGAAGAACTCGCGAACGAATTCATACTGCGTCACACGGTTGGCATATTCGCCTGTCGACATCGGCCGCGAGGCGAGCGTGGAATTCAGCACCTTGTCGAAGAGCAACTGCGACAGGCGCAGATCGGCCTTGCGTCCGGCATAATCGATGAGCGACGACCGCGCCGTCTTCAGGAGGAAGTCGAAGATATAGGCAAGCGAGATCCCCGCGGCCAACACCCAGAGCGTCGGGATCGCCTTGTTCGGCAGCACCCGGTCATAGACATTCATCGTGAACAGTGGCGAGCCGAGGGCAATCAGGTTGATGAAGAGCGCCGCGACCATGACGCGTAGATAGGTGCGCCAGTAAGGCGCAAGCGTCGTCGCCAGCCAATGCCGCTTCTCGATCTCCACGGCATTGCCGACCAGCGCCTCCTCCGAGGCGTTCTGATAGTAAAGCGTAAAGGCAAACGCCAATTGCGGCTTCAGCGCCAGGAATTCTTCGCGCGTCAGGCGGATCGGACTGCCGGCAATCGGAACGATATCCGTGACGTAGGATCCGTCCTCGGCGACCTCGAGCAGCGGCAGCACGCTGCCATCGGCAAACGCGACGATCGCCGGGCAATCGAAATTGCCCTGGCGGCATTCGCGCTCCTGATGCTTGATCACCTGCAGGCCGATGCGCTCGGCCATGCGTTCGACATCGTCAACCTCAAGCGACTCGGTCACCTCATCCGGAAGACCGGAGAAGAGGACCGTGTCGGAGCTTGGTCGGCCATAGAACGCAGCCACGGATTTGAACGCGGCTTTGAATGTCTGCAGCGATGTGCTGCTGGAAGTCTCGAGTGCTACGTTCAGCATTGTTCCATGGCCATCTCGACTACTGCTGTCGAATTGGCGCTAGGAGATCCAGGGGCATGCCAGCCTTTTGATGGGAATCAAGCTCGACATATCCAGGATTCGCGACACTCGCGGGGACAGCAAACTCTTCCCGCGCATAAGGCTTGGACTGATCGACTGGCTTCAGCTTCATCGTCTGAAGCAGATTGCCCGATGCCGCCAGGATCTTGTACTCGGCAAACTGCGAGGCAACGCGCGCGGTATCGGCGAGAACCTGAGTGTTGAATTTCGTGTTCTGCGCATCGAGCACATCGAGCAGCGAGCGCTGACCAACCTTGAACTGCTCGCGGTAGGAACCGACGAGCTGGTTGTTGATCGAGGCCTGCTTGTTCAGGATGCCGGAAAGCTCGCCGCGGCTGACACGTTCGTTCCAGGCGGAACGGACCGACTGCTCGACTTCGCGCTGGACCTGGGCGAGATTATAGCGCTGCTCGCCGGCGCGGCGGATCTGCTCCTGCTCGCGGGCGACATCGATGCCGCCGCGGTAGAGGTTCCAGCGGGCAACGACGCGGACCTGGTAGTCGTTGGTGTTGCCTTCATCGCCATCGATATCGTTGCCGACTCGGGCCGTGCCTTCGAGGTTGACCTTCGGCAGGAAGTTGGCGCGCGCGCCGCGAACGCCGGCATCGGCTGCGTTGACATCCGCATTGGCCGAATAGATGCGCGGGCTGTTCTTGCCAGCAACAAAGACCGCGTCGTTCAATGTCTTCGGCACGAACTTGCCGACCGACGGCGGCGTCTGCGCATTGGTGATCGGCTCGCCAACGACCTGAAGGAAGCGGATCTTCGTCTGCTCGAGCTCTTCGAGCGCTTCACGCAGCCGCGCCTTGGCGGCCTGCAAACGCTCGCTGCCCTGCAGGCGATCAGCGTCCGTCAGGGCGCCGCCCTTGATGCTCTCGTCGATATCGCCGACCATCTGCGTGTGGAAGGCGACGTTCTGCTTGGCAGCGGCCACGATCTGGTTCTGGAGCACGTATTCCAGATAGTCCTGCGTCACTTCGAGGGCGAGCGACTCAGAGCGTTCAAGGACCCGAAAGGAGGCGCCATCGACGCGCGAAGCCTGCTGCTCGACCTGAGCGCGGCGGCTGCCGCCATCATAAAGTGTCTGCGAGATCGTAAGACCAACATCGCTCGGCGACAGATAGTCATTATCATCTCTCAGCGAACCGGAGCTGGCATTCGACAGCCGACGACGCCCGATTCCGCTCTCCAGATCTACCGATGGCAAGTATAAACCGCGCGCTTGGCGAAGTTCAAACTCGACAGCTTCACGATCCTTCGCAGCCTGCAAGATCTGCGGATTCGTTTTCATCGTCTTTTCGATGGCCTGCTGCAGAGATATTGCATTGGCATCAGCATAAAACGAAAAACTTAAAGCAACCGTAGCAGACAATGCTGCAAAAATTCTTTTGCCTTTAAACAAGATCGATGCCCCTCAACATCACAGATTCACCCGGCGTACCCGTATACCAAAGATTTTCTTTAGCAAGTAAGTAACACCAATCTTTCCACATTCCAATCGCGACTTCGAGCATTCCTGCCAAGACAGTTAATCGCGGTGGACAACTGCCTAAAGCGAGAATTTTACAGGATTTTTTAACGGGGGCTTTGCCCGAACCTGTTTATCTGGCATTACTTTCAAACGGACATGAACCGCGATGAATTTCAGCCAGCGTTACTCTTCCGCCACAATCGTTTCAGCTCTTCGGATCGCCACCCTCGGCGCTGTCTGCTTTGCGGCTGGATCCGTCGGCGTTTTACTTATCTTAAACCTTATCGCGCCGGATCGACCATTTTTGGTAGGATTTGCCGGCGCGGGCTTAATTTCACTTCTTGTTGCATTTCCGCTGCTTCTGACCTTGCAGCTCAAGGTCAGCGAGCTCCGGAAACTGCAGGAAACGGTTAACTATACTGCGCGCCACGACAGCGTGACCAAGACGCTGAACGGCACGGCCTTTGCGGCTGCCGTCGAACACTACATCGACCGGCGCAAGCGAATCGCGACCGATGCAGGCGGTGTGATGATCGCGGTCGTCATCGATACGCTCGACGAGATCAACCGGCGATACGGTCCGCAATGGGCCGACACGGTTATGCAGTCGCTTGCCGCAATCATCCAGTCGTCGGTCAGAAAGGGCGATCTTGTTGCCCGCCTCGCCTCCAATGAGCTCGGGGTCTTTCTTCCCGGCGCGACGGTCGAGAATGCCCAGGATGTCGGCACGCGTATCCGCCGGCGCGTGGCCGAGGCCTCCTTCTCGGCCGAAGGCACGCCGATGACGATCGGCGTACGCCTCGGCGGCGCGGTCTTCGAGGGAGCGACCGACTTCAACCACATCCGCCAATTGGCCGACGAAATGGCGATGGAGCGCGGCGGCGAGAGCGAAGACGCCATCCCGATGTCGCGGCTGCCTGCCGCATGAGCTGACAGGAGCCACAAGAACGAAGGTAGGGCGCCGAGAGGCGCCCTTTTCGTTGTTGTTCGCGTCAACGAGCTCGGCGTCTTTCGATCGTCGAGAACGCTCAGGATGTTGGCACCCGCATGTGCGCCAGCCGCTAGCCGAAGCCTCTTTCTCGGCAGAGGGTACGCGAATATCATTGACGCCGTCGGGCACGGCCTTCGAGGGCCACCGGACTTCAATCACATCCGTCTGCAGCCGACGAAATGGCGTGCAGCGGCGGTAAGACGAAGCTCCCTGAGCTGATACCAAACGGAAAAGGCACCGGAGGGCGCCTCTTCTTTTGCCGGTTTGTCCGAACGTCAGCCGACGTGCGGTGCCGTCGTTGTGTCGTGCTTGTCGTCGAACAGGATCTTGACCGCTTCCGTGGTGTTCTGGAGAACCGCCACGTCGTGCCAGCCGCCATTGGCGTTGACGCTGACCACGGTATCCGTGCCGCTGACCGTCGTCTTGATGCTGGCGAGTGCTTCCGCCTCGGTTGCCTCGTGGCCGAGCAGGCTGTCGAGGAGCTTCGAGACATCGAGGGTATCGCCTTCGCCTGCCTTGAAGTCGGTGATGACGTCGGCGAGCTTGACGTCGTTCAGGGCATCGGCATCGAGGACGAAGGTGTCAGCCCCTGCCCCGCCCGATATCGTGAACATGCCGCCGCTGCCCGACAGGGTATCATCGCCATCGTTGCCGATGAGCGAATAGGCATTGCTGCCATTTTCGCTGTCGCCAAGCGTCGTGTCGAAGGCAACCTCGACAAAGTGACCGGCCGAGCCGTCCGTCAGGGTGTAGCTGCCATCGGCGAGGATCGACTGGCCGTTGATCTCCGAGTTGGAGGCGGTCGCATCGAGCGAGATGCTGCTGATCGAATGATCCGCCAGCCTCGAAAGCTCTCCGCTGTCGGTGATGCCGTTGTGGTTCAGGTCCTGCCAGACGGTGAGCTTCGAGAACGTAGCGTCGGCCGCATCGATCTTGCCGTCATGGTTGCTGTCGAGCGTTGCCAGCGCCGCCAGGCCGTCGACATATGTACCCCCGGCAAAGTGCGGCGAGAAGATCTCGCTGCCATTGTCGATCTTGCCGTTGCCATCCACATCGAGCGCCAGGATGCCGTCGCTGCCGGCCGTCCAGGCGATCTGATCCTTGTGACCGTCGACATTGATGTCGAACTGCACGCCATTGTCGAGGGACGTGAGGGCGACGCCGTTGTGGTCGAGGTCGAGGATGATGGGGTCGCCATTCGGCTTAGTGAACGATACATGGAGTTCGTATTGACCACTCGAGTTCTTGAATTGGTCATACGCGTTTCCAGACGAATATTCAGACACGCGGACATAGTAGGTGCCCGCATCTAGCGTTGCGACAATTGCTGCGTCCAGGTTTCCCGTCGAACCCGCATCGCCACCGGCATCATCAGTGGAGGCGATTGGCGGTCCCGAAGCTTTAAATAGCGTTAGGCTGTTGTCGAAGTTCGAATGGTCAATGTCGAGAACGACCTTTGTCCCGTTTTCGGTCACAACAAACTTATAGTAATCATATTCTCCCTGCTGCGTCTTTGCGCTGATCGTGATGGAAGAACTCGTTGATGCGTCCTGAATGTCGGGATCATTCGATTTGACATATACGTATGCACTGTCATTCAAATTCAGCGCCGTGGCCGCGTTGGCACCAGCACTCTTACCGATATCATAGGTGTTAGCGTTGCCTGCTAACTCGTTGACATCGGTCACTGAGATGACAACAGCTTTCGCCGCCGCCGGGTTCACGCCGTCACTAGCATTGACCACGATGTTGTAGGCGTTGTCGTGGTTCGCATCCGCCGGCGCCTCGAAGTTCGGCGAGGACTTGAACGTAACCGCGCCGGTCGAGGAGATGTTGAACAGATCAGCATCCGCGCCCGTTAGGCTGTAAGTCAGAGCCGCGCCTTCAGGATCGTTTGCAACCGTCTGGTACACCACGTTCGACGTTGCGGTGTTTTCCGCTTCGCTTCCTGTCGCGCCTGACGTGATGGAAGGTGCTTCGTTAATATCCGTTACAGAGATGGCAACGGCTTTCGTCGCCCCCGGGTTCACGCCGTCGCCGGCGTTGACCACGATGCTGTAGACGTTGTCGTGGTTCGCATCCGCTGGCGCCTCGAAGTTCGGCGAGGACTTGAATGTAACCGCGCCGCTTGACGAGATGTTGAACAGCGCCGCGTCCGCGCCCGTCAGGCTGTAGATCAGCGTTGCGCCTTCCGGATCGTTCGCGATTGCTTGATACACGACATTGGAAACCGCCGTGTTCTCCGGTTCGCTGCCGGTCGTGCCGGAGGTGATGACCGGAGCTTCGTTGACGTCACCGACTTGGATCGTGAAGGCCTGCTGCTTCGACAAGCCGCCCTGGTCCGTCGCTGTCACGGTCAGGTTGACCGTATGGCCGGCCTCATAGTCCAGCGAGACACCGTTTACCAGCTTCAGAACGCCGTTTACCACTTCGAAGCGGCTGTCCGAGACCGTGTAACTATGAGTAGCGCCCGCGTCCGGATCCGTCGTTGTCAAGGTACCGATCACCGCGCCGGCTGCATTCTCGTTGACCGCGCTGTTCGACAGAACGACCGCAGTCGGCGCATCGTTGGTGCCGGTCACCGTCCAGGAGACGGAAGCAGGCGTCGAGACCGTGCCGTCGGAGACGCCGTAGTTCACCGTGACCGTCGTCGTCTGGCCCGATGCCAACGACTGGTAGGCCGAATGGCTCGGATCGAGCGTGAAGGAATGCGTCGCCGCATCGTAGATCACGCCGGCCGGCAGAGTACCCGGCACGCCGGTGACCGACAGGATCGTGCCGGCGTCGACGTCGCTTGCACTGGCAAGCGCGTCAAGCGTGGCGCCTGTGCCATCCTCTGTCGCCGCGCCAGTGACGGCGCCGCTGACAACCGGCGCATCGTTGGTGCCGGTGATCGTGACCGCAATATCCTTCGTGACCGCGTCGTGATCGCCGTCCGTCACGGTGTACGGAATGTGCAGGACCGCGGTCTGGCCCGCCGGCAGGCCGTCGAAGGCCGTGCCAGGGACAATCGAGATCGTGTGGCCGTCAGCGCCGAGCGTGATCGACGGTGTACCCAGAACGAGCCCAGCGGGAACCCCGGTGTAGCTCGGCGTGCCGAGGGAAAGAGCAGCGCCAGTCACATCGGCGCCGAAGGTGTAGTGAGTACCTTCGGTCAATGTGATGCTCTTGCTCTCGTTCTCCGACATGGCTGCAGCCACATCGATTGCCGTCGGCAAGCTGTCTGCGACATTGATGACGAACTGGCCGGTGCCGAGCGTCACTGCATCGTGGTCGCCGTCGAACGCCTGAACATAGGCACTGAGATCGAGCGAAAGATTATCGCTGCCGGCGGCGTGATCGAACTCGCCGTGCATTGTGAAGGTCGCCGTGCCATGTGCCGAAACCGTCAGGGTGAAGAGCGGCGTTGCCGGCGCACCTTCGGCATAACCGGTCAGTGTGGTTCCGTCGGAAATCACCTTCACCTGCTGGCCGCCGGCTGTAACCGTGCCGAGATTTTCCGCGGTTGCGATGGTTTTCAGCGCGAATACCGCCGCGCCGTTGGCATCGTCAGCACCAACGGAAACCAGCGAGGAAAGATCGATAGTGTCAGACGATACATCGTGGCTGGCCTCGATCTCGAGGCTCCAGTTGCGCAGGGTGCCTACATCGGCCCCAAGATCGTCCCTTATTTCCAGCGTCCAGGTTCCCGCCATACTCTTCCCGTCAAACAGGGAAAGCTGGTCGATCGCCGGACGCCATGTACCGGCATATGGCTGGGTGGCAGCGGTAAAGAAGCTTGCCGCTTCGTCGTCGAACTTGATGGTGCCGTTCGGGTCTCCACCTCCGCCATTGTCGTCAACCAACCGAACCCTCGTGCCATCCGGGGCAATCAGCGTGATCTCAAGGTCTGCCATGAACGTGTGAGTGAGATCGATCGACACGTTGACGTCGTGAATACTTCCACCAGCGGGTACCGTGATGGTCGAGGTGATCGTGCTGACGTCCGGGATGGCAAGATTGACCGCACCCGACGCGAAGCTGTGCGTTTCAAGCGTCGAGCCACCTTCCACGACGTCGCCGGACACCGTCGTGTTGGCAACCAGCGTCGGAGCGCTGTCGGCAACATTGATGGTCAAGGGCTGGTCGACGTAGTCGCCATCGCCGTCGAAGACGCGAGCGACGAGGTTCAGCGAGATATTGTCGCTGTCAGCCGGGTGATCGAGGTTCTGGAAGAGCGTCGCGGCAAAGCTGCCGGGATGCAAGACGCTGACGATGAAGACCGGATGATCGGCCGTATCGCCGGCCTTGAACGCAACGATTTCCTGATCGACGCCATTCGCCGTGCGAACGAGGTATTCCAAAGGCACGCCGTCGGAGGTGAGGTCGTTGTTGATGATCGGATTTCCATTACCATCCCTGCCGATCTCTATATGGGTATTCTTGCTGTCGGCGCCGATATTGATGTTTAAGCTGGCGAAATCGACGTCGACGACCGGAAGGGCCGTTTCCGACAGGGTAACCGTCTGAGCCGCGCCGGTGGCAACCGGCACGTCGTCGTTGATCGTGACGATCAGCTGACCGTTGAGCGCGACGCTGTCGCCGTCGCCGTCGGTCACCGTCACCGTCGAAGAAAGATCGAGGGCCAAGGACGTGTCGCTATCGATGGCGACGATATTGTCACCGTGGCCCGGGTTGACCACTGTATTGCCGTTCGGAGCGCCGCTTCCGTCGAGATCGAACTTCGTGCTGTCGGCGACATTGCCGACATTCACATACCAGGTGGTGTGCGCCGGAATGTTGAGGACGTAGTCCGGTCCTGCGCTGTGGTTGTCGAGGGTCCAGGTCCGGTCCGTGTTGCTGTCGTTGGTGACGCGGATAATTGCGTCGCCGTCGGCCAATCGGCCTTCGAAGGCGAGATTGCTGCCTCCCACGTCCGCAAGCGCGAAATGGGAACCGGGGGTGTCAAGCGCCGTAGCCGGGGTGATCGCGTGACCGTTGATCAACAGTCTATCGACATTGTCGAGCGCACCCACCTGCGTGAAGGTATAGGCTCCTGTCTGCGCATTGACGGCGAACGTGAAGATCGTCGCCAAGCCAGCTTTGGCGATCAAGGTGTTGTCGACCACCGTATAGGCGAGTGCGACGCCGTTTGAGGTCAGCGAAGTCAGGCTCGGGGAGAGAGTGTTCAAGTCGACGCCATACCGTCCGACGCCATCGGCGCCGGTCGAGACCAGAGCCTCAAGGCTGCCTGTGATCGAAGAACCTGCCATGTCTTCGTCGATCGATATGTTGATGATCGCGCCGGTGGAAACTGGCACATCATCGACGACATTCACCGTGAACGTGTTCGACGCCGTGTCGGCATCCGAATCCGTTGCCGTGTAGTTGAAGGTCAGCGACAGCGTGTTTTCGCTGTTGGAC